>JAUZNW010000082.1 GCA_030706785.1 Bacteroidota bacterium
GAATGAGGTAACCTATTTTGTCAACAAGCCTGTTTCAATTTTCAGAACCTACAGTATCACACTTGAACAATTCAACTCCTGGAATTTCAACGGGACATACCTCGGATCCGGAAGCCATCTGTCAGCGACGGGGGAATTCAGGAATCAGTGGAAAGCAGAAGCTAACCTTATAGTGCATTCAGGAGCATTTGATACTAAGATCCTTCGCGGCGGATATGACATGAGAATGCCCGGGAGTGTGATGACATTCGGGTCAGTCCAGTCTGACCCGTCAAAAAAAGTAACCGGTGAGGTTGAATTCAGATATGAGTCGAGGGGAAGCAAATCAGCATCAATATGGGAAGTGCAACCATCAATTTCAGTGAGGCCGCTAAGCATTCTTAAGATAGGGGTGAAAGCAAATTACGAAGAGAACCATGATGAATTACAGTATGTTTCAACGTGGGATCCTGGATATCTGGCTAAACGATATATTCTGGGTACAATTGACCAGAAAACGCTTGGACTGACCTTCAGGGCTGACCTTAATCTTTCCCCTGAATTCTCTATTCAATACTACGGAAGCCCGTTCATTTCAAAAGGCACCTATTCGCAATTCAAGCGGATAACAAATCCGAGGGCATCGGATTACACAGACAGATTCGCGATTTATGAGAGTCCTGTTCTTTCTGATGGAGTCTATCAGCTGACAGACACCGACAATGGGTGGCCTATAGTCTCATTTGTCGACAACCCAAATTTCAATTTTCACGAATTCCGTTCAAACCTTGTGGCTAAATGGGAATACCGCCTGGGATCATTTATTTACCTTGTATGGTCAAGCAGCCGTACCGGAAGCAATGCTTTTTCCGATGTTTCAATAGGTGAATCATACCGATACCTCAGGGACGTTTTTCCACATAATATTTTCCTAATTAAGTTAAGCTACTGGTTCTCGTTGTAACCCTGTTGATAATCTTTCATTATTGACTGAGGTAACTGACAATAATGAGCAGATAAATGAGTTTTATGATTTAGTTAAGACCTGTGATTTGTGATACCGGGAAAACCTGATCGTTGTTCAGTTTCCGGGGGATATTGTTCGTCAATCGTGAAGGAATCGTTATCTCAAAAAAGATGAAGGAGATCAAAATTATATCCAATTTCCTTGGACAGCCTGATAAAATTGTCCAATTTTGGAAACACGTTAGCATTGATGAGTTATTACTGCCGTGGTCATTTTTGAATTCGGAGCTTAATCATTGAATTACTGGCAATGAAGATTTTGATTTGTGAAGATAATCCTATGGCGATGAAGACATTGTCAGTTGTTCTTGAAAGGGAGGGTTTTGAGGCCGACACAGCTGAGGATGGGAATGTTGCTGTTGAACATCTCATAAAGAATGATTATGATCTACTTGTTGTTGACATTCATCTTCCCTACCGGAGCGGACTTGAACTGGTTAAGTTTGTAAGATCTGATCTTCAGAAAGACACCCCGGCCCTGATACTTACAGCTTTCAGCGATCATCAGATGCAGCGTCAGGCAGGTGAGTTGGGGATAAGCGGATATATTGTCAAACCTTTTAATCCTGTTGATCTTGTTGCGAAGATCAAATCGATTCTCAACAAATAACCAATGCGCGGACCTTTTAAATTCTTATTTGTTGGGCTTATTATCATCGGACTCCTGAGCCTGTCTCCGCTTTTTTCGCAGGAAGCCATAAACCCTGAAACAGAGTATCTCAGGATCAGGGATATGGCTTTCAGTGGTAATTACAGCGAAGCGGTTGCTGCTGCCAGGAAGCTTCTGAAAGAATACCCTACTTATGGCGATGTACGGGTATTACTGGGAAGAATCCTTGCATGGCAGAAAGACTACATGCAGGCTGCCGCGGTGATTGATACCCTCCTCATGACAGAGCCCGACAATGCTGACGCCCTGGCTGCTAAAAGGGATATTACACTTTGGGCAAAGGAGAATACAGCAGTCGCCACAGACGTCCGGATTGGCTATTCATTCGATTATTTCAGAAAACCATACACGAGGTACTGGCAGGTTTTCTCGGCCGGTTCCGGACACAGGTTCAGCTGGGGACCAGCAGCTGCCGGTATCAATGTCGGTGATCTTATGGCTCACGATACAGTTTCATACTATGCCACAGAGGTTCAGTTTGAAGCCGAAGCATATCCGACACTTTCGGATAAGAACTATGCATATATTGCCTATGCTTACAGCCCGGGCAGGTATTTCCCGACCCACAGGGCCGCTTTTGAAATATGGCAGGTCCTTCCGGCAGGTTGGGCAATGTCGGCAGGACTTAATTATTACTACTTCAACAGGAATATCTTTATTGGCCTTGCCTCGGTAGAAAAATATGCCGGCAAATACTGGATCTCAGGAAAAGGTTATATCTACTTCAAGGATCAGGGACCTACTTTTTCTTTTTATCTTACTGTCAGACGTTATTTCAATAACTTTGATTATCTTCAGGTAACGCTTGGTACCGGTACAGCCCCCGACGAACCATTTGATATTCAGTCTGATATAATGCGCCTGAGTGCAAACAGCATCAGGATAGCTTATAATGTCTCCCTGACAAATAAGGTAGTATTGCGGGTTGGAGCCGGGTATTCAAGGGAGGAATATGAAGAATCGCTCCTCAGGAACAGGTTCGAGGGGAATATAAACCTGATTTATGCTATCAAGATGAAGTGATGAGATTCAAGCTGCTGACTATATTATCACTTCTCCTATTTGCTTCCGTACAGGCAGATCCTCCTCTCAGACCACCATCAAATAGCAACAAACCCGAACCCATCTATATAATGGATGGGGCAAAACTGATCACCAGCGACGCAGACAATCCAAGGCTTGATAACCTTATAAGCCTGGCAAAGAATATCTATCCGATCCAGATCGGTGCATTCAGAGTCAAGACCTATGCTGAGATAATGTTTGCCAGGGTTGCCAAAGTCCTTGGCAATGATGTTGTGATGGTTGAGGAAGATGGATTTTTCAAAATCCGTGTTACAAAACTTAACAGGGATAAACTAAGAAGTTATATCAGGCCTGCACAGGATGAGATAAAAAGAGATCCGCAGGAACCATTGAATCCTGAAACGGTTCAACCAGATTTTCAGCCTGACGATACCGCAGCTGTTTCAGATACATCATCTGTTATAAAGGCCTCTGCTAATGATACTTCTTCAGTGGTGGCGAATGCTGTTAAGCCTGCTGCGTCTGAGCTCCCAATTGTCGTCCCGAGGCAGGAACCTCAGCACAGGCTTTTATTTTTTAACAGCGAAAGTCCGTGGTTGAAAAGAATAAATTATTTCGGGAAATCTGTCGGATTTGTAAATGCTCTGATAATAACGATCATGATATCGATTGGTACCATGATAATCCTGCTGATGGTAATTCTCCTCAACAGGACAAGGATGGAAAAGATTGAAGATCTGAAACAATACCTTGCCGAAACGTATCAGGGAATGATCATTGACTATCTCTTTACGGGTTCCAGCCCTGACAGGTTCCGGACAATAGCATCTGATAACTTCAGGAGGCAGGCGCTAATTGACCAGATGATAGATGTCAGCGTCAATCTCAAGGGTGATGCGGAGGAAAAACTGGGCGGGCTTTATCTCTATCTCGGACTTGACAGGGATTCAATCAGGCGGGCCAATAATTACAGGTGGCACAAGAAGATAAAGGGATTCCGTGAGCTGGCATTTATGAATATCAAAGATGCCAATAATGTGATTTACAGAGCGCTGAACTCAAGAAATGAGATCCTGAGGATGGAAGCCCAGATAGCCCTGGTGAGGCTGTCGGATGAGGATCCGTTCGGTTTCCTGTTCCAGCTTACGCGCCCCTTTTCATTGTGGGAACAGATAACTCTTCATGAGCTTATAATTCAGCATGACATACCGGTGCCTGAGTTCAGGAAATATCTTAAGGCTTCCAATCCAACCGTCGTCATGTTTGCCCTCAGGATGATCAGGGAGTTTAAACAAAAGGATGCTGAGGATGATGTAAGGGAAACACTCGACCATCCTTCACCTGATATAAGGCGGCTTGCAGTGCAGGTGGCAGGTGACCTGGAAATGCGTTCCACCCTTGAAGTGATGAAGAGGATGTACAAGAATCAGGATTACAACACATGCCTCGAAATTATCAGGGCAATGGCTAAAATGCCGGATGTATCGCTTCTCGGATTCCTCAGGCTTGTACTGGACAAGGAGGATGATGTCCAGCTTCAGATTGAAGCAACCAAGGCAATCGAAAACCAGGGTGAAGAAGGAGTAAGGACTCTTGTCAAGCTGATGAAATCAGAATATAAAAACTATAATATCATCGTAAGGCACGTCCTCGACCGCAGGATATATTAAGACATGGGATTTGTATTTGCACATATTGTATTCTATCTTACTCTGGCCTTGTTCGCCTCTTACCTGGGCCTGGGGATCTTTTCAGCCATTGCACTGCGCAAGTACCTTCGTAAAAACAGCTATATCAACTATAACTCTCTTGTTCTTTCACCGCTAAGCCCGAGGATCTCAATAATAGCACCTGCATATAACGAAAGCAAGACCATTATCGATAATATCCGGACGCTACTTTCACTTTACTACAACAATTTCGAGGTCATTATAGTGAATGACGGATCGACTGATGATACTTTCAACCTTATTAGAGATGCCTATGATCTGATAAGGGTTAATTACTATTTTGACTACAGGATCCCGTGTGAAAGGATCAAGGGTGTCTACAAATCAAAGAATCCTTCCTATAACAGGCTGACGGTTATTGACAAGAATAACGGAGGAAAGGCCGACTCGCTCAATGCAGGCATAAATATCTGCCATAGTGATCTGTTTGTTTCAATTGATGCGGACTCCATCATCGAACCCGATTCGATACTTAAGCTCGTAAAACCTTTCCTCGAAGAAAAGGAGAAAAAGGTGATAGGAACAGGCGGTGTTATAAGAATCGTTAATTCGTGCGATATTGAGCGGGGACATATACGTGAAATCAAGATACCGCAGAAACTGCTGCCGCGCCTTCAGGTCCTTGAATATACCAGGGCATTCCTTCTCGGAAGAATGGCATGGAGCCAGCTTGACGGTCTTATGCTTATTTCGGGTGCCATGGGTATCTTCGACAGGGAAACTGTCATCAAGGCCGGCGGCTACAGCATCAAGACTGTCGGTGAGGATATGGAGCTCGTGCTCAGGATGAGACGCTTTATGGCAGAGAATGACCAGAAATATGAGGTCACTTATATACCTGATCCCCTCTGCTGGACCGAGGTGCCATCCGATGTAAAATCACTCAGAAAGCAAAGGACACGCTGGACAAGAGGTCTTGTGGAATCACTCAGGACCCATCGCAAATTATTCTTTAACAGCAAATACGGACGCCTCGGCATCCTTGGCTATCCATACTGGTTCTTCTTCGAATGGCTGGCCCCGCTTATTGCCTTTTCAGGATTCATCTACACGATATACCTGATAGTTCGGCATTCAATGAACTGGCCCTTCTACCTGTTGCTCTTCATATTTGTTTATTCTTTTGCCGTTTGCCTTTCAACGTGGGCAGTATTGTTTGAAGAAATTACCTTCCATAAATATAAAAGAAAAAGAGATGTCCTGAAGCTCCTGTCAGTTGCCCTTGTGGAGCCTTTCATTTACCCCATGCACACCTATTTTGCCATCAGAGGCAATCTTGAAGCCCTGAGAGGCAAGAAAGGATGGGGTAAAGCTGAGCGTAACGGATTTGAAAAAAAGCGGAGGACCCGGATAAAGCTCCCGGACAACGGAAGTGATTTCAATTAACGAATCCGGGTATTCCTGTCAATCCGGCACCTACGATCTGGAGTGATCTTTTATCGCGAGTTACTGTTGGAGGTACAATCAGCCACAGCGGCCATGTATATCTGCTTTGCGAAGAAGTGACAACGCCGTCAAAGTAAACTGAAACAGCTATACCGTCTGAAGAGGCGGTCAGTATCTCGTAGTTGTATCCGCCATCATATGAAACAGCTCCGTCGATCACCTTCATCTGGGTGGGATCACGGAAATAAAGCATTGTCCATGGGATTCTTATCTCAATTTTGCTGTCTTTCCATGCGACTGCCGTGCGCTGGCCGAAACTGAAGGTTGCTGAGTTCTCCATCGGCACTTTTCCTATATCCTGGTGTGTAAGGGTATACCCATCGTTGATCCATTGCATTACTTTCCAGGGCGCTCCGTCAGTCACAGTGCTCTGAAATTTCTGGACAACGTGATTGGTCAGGTCAAATCTGGGCGTCAGGCCATTCATGTCATAGGCTTCAGTAACATGATAAAGTGCTGTATCATCAGATAAAACCATCGTGAGCAGGAATTCTGACCTGTTGTTCAGGACCTTTCCATTCGGAAGCAGGGATTCACCAAGTCCTGAAATATATGTATCGAAGCCTACCATGACAGTGTCGCCTGATTTCAGTGTTCTGTTGGCTTCAACCTCAAGGAAAAAGCAGCTGTTGTCGTTTGTAGCGCTTACCTTTTTCAAAGGCCCGGATGGCCTGTCAGTCTGATATGCAACAAATGGGAGGGTCCCTGTCTGGTCATATGAAACAAGACCGAAATTCTGTTCAGGAGAAGCAAGGTTATGCCAAAGCTGCCTGGTAGGTATTGTTACACCGTCTGATACCATACCGTAGGCTTCAAGATAGGAAACAATCCAGGTTGGCTTAAACCACTCGTCCATCCATGCAAACATGAATCCTCCTGCACAATTCGCATCGATAATGTTATGCATAAGCCTAAGATCTTTCTCGCCCTGCTGCTGTTCGCTGTACCCTCCGTGGTGCATATTGCTGAATGACTGATGTGCGCTTCCCCAGCTCGACGGGACTCCGAATTCGGCAACGACCAGGGGCATGTTTGAGAAGTGTGCCTTCAATGCATTGAGGTAGCCCAGATAGCTGTCAGGCCCGTAACTATCGCTGTAAGCCTGGTAAGCAGGTTCCTCACTGACGAAATTAGGATAGTAGGGGTAGGCATGAAAGCTGGCAAATATGCCTGGTTCGGGAATTTTCAGGCTTATTTTGGCAAGATCATAGCTCGCCTTGTCCTCGTCAGTAAATAATTCAGTCGGATGAGTTAACGGATCCAGGGTTGGCCAGCTTGAAATGCTGACAGGACGCCTTACAGTATAGTTTGCCGCTTCATAACTTATTGTTGCGTCAAGCATTTCTGTTACAAATACCTCTGACGCCTTTCCACCGGTGATGGATAAATTAGATCCCGAAAAGGAGTTTGTTTCAGGATGGCGATTATCAGTTGTATCAACCTCCTGCGGGCTGATCTCCCTCCCGATGATATATCCGGCTGTCCATCGTGATACATCCGTCAGATACCTCCCATAGGATTTGCCGTACCTATAGGCAATATCCCCGTTCCCGTTAATGCAGTCTATCACTTCATGAATTTCCTTCGTGAATGAAGGAACGCGGTTAAGCAGGTCATTGGATTCAGGATCGCTGGCATCCTCGACCTCATCAAGCCATATCCCCTGGAAGAGAAGGAGGGGATTATCCTGATGCCGCTGGTTATAATCTGCCAGCTTTTCATAGAATGCCGGAGGATGAAGAGTATAAACCCGGATACAGTTAAATCCTGCATTTGCCATCTTTCGTATCCACTTTTCATACTGATCTGCAGATATTGCATAACCGATTTCGCCCGGAAAATATCCCGGAGGAGATGAACCAAGGTTAATCCCTTTTAGCATTAACGACCTGTATTCCGCGCCTGTATGCATGGCAATATAATTGCCCTGGGTTTTGTACGGCACCTCCTGCTTCAGAGTAAGATCAAAGTTTATTATAGTATCCTGTCCGATTGTAATATCCGTAAGTCTTACAGGATAGTAATAGTCAGAGGTAACATTCGTAACTACAGGAAATCTCAGCTGTCCTTTGGGGGGAACCACGGCCGGAGCCATCATATCAGGCTCAATGGCATTGCCAGCGGAGTATGTTGAATATCCTGAAGCCTTTATAAGCTTCCCTGACCTGGTTCTCCCTTTAAAGGTAATAGCATAGTAATAAAGACCGCTTCGCTGGGGAGCTCCGCCCTGGTTGCAGCCATCCCAGACTATGTGATAGCTTCCCGCATCAATGGAATCGAAATAAACCTCAAGTATTTTTTGTCCTGAGAAATTATATACTGAAAAACGTATTTCACCAGGGCTGTTGATAATAAAGGGAATATTTACTGAATAGGAGAATGGATTCGGGTAAGGAATCCCAGTTTCGATCATTCCGGAAATGATGTCATAGATATTTGATATCCTCAGGTAATATCTTCCGTCTGAACCCGATCGGGCAGCATATACTGTTGTACCTGCAACCATTGAAATCCTGGTATTTGGGACAATGCCACCATTTGCATCAGTGACAATACCTGTTATATTGTAGTCCCTTCCAAAAGAATCCGGGATTGAGGAAAGGAGTAGGAGAAACAGGGAGATGATTCTGGTGAGGCGGATCCGTTGCGTTGATACCATATCAGGATTTGAAGAGGTACTGTGATGATCTGCTAAATGTAGTAAACATTTATTTTTAAATTTGAGAGACGCTGTCCCTGGCAGGTATTTCATAGGTTATAAAGGCATTTATTGGTCCCGGGAAGAACTTAGGGATCATAATAGTAAACGCATGTTGACAGCAATTATTTCCAAATCAGTTTAATAATGGCAAAGTCGGATTCGGGTTCAATAAACTACAGGAATATCAGAGAAAAGGACAACGCAGAGCTGGCCGGACTGATAAGGACAGTATTCAGGGAATTCAGGATTGACCGCCCCGGAACAGTCTATTTTGATCCTACGACTGATAACCTGTATGGTCTGTTCAGGACTCACGGATCAGTGTACTGGATAGCTGAAGATAAAGGAATAATGATCGGAGGATGCGGCATTTACCCTACCCCGGGATTACCGGAAGGTTGCGCTGAACTGGTAAAGTTCTATCTCCTGGCTCCCTGGCGCGGGAGGGGCATCGGCCGTACACTCATGGAAAAATGTATCGAATCAGCACGTCAGATAGGATATAAACAACTCTATCTCGAGTCCCTGCCCGAACTGTCGAAGGCAGTTTCAATGTACATAAAATCAGGATTCAGGCATATTCCCCATTCCCTTGGTAATTCAGGTCATTTCGGCTGCAATATCTGGATGCTGAAAGACCTTTAGCTTATTAAGGAACCCGGGATTGTAGAAAAGGTCATTTAACCACCCTGTCCCGCCAGAGGCGGGAGGAAGTAGTGCCTTTTTCTGCATCCCCAATCAGCTTAAATTCTTATTTATCTCCTCTTGTATAAATTCTCTCCCTGTATCTCCTTAAGGAAAAATGTCCCTGGAGAATTGTAGAAATTCATGAAATCATCCGGAAAGGGCTTGTTTGCCTGGCTATCGGACCCGCGGAACCTGCTTCTGTAAGTATGTCTCCAGGTAAGGACATAGCTGACAGGATATTTGCTTACAACCGGCAACAGAACAGATGACCACCAGTCCTTCATCCCCCACCTTTCGCCTGTTTCACTCAGGGCAGCAAGCTTATTCCTGCCAATGGCTTCCCTGGTCACGAATGCTAGGGCATTTTCGAGCTCCCCGCCGAATTTCTCACCCCTGTCATACATATCAATCGAAAGCATATCTATCATGTCATCACCCGGATAACCTCTCATGTACTGCTCCAGGCTGGTAACCTTGTCAGTGTTGTACGCATACAGGATATTATGAAGTTGTTTTTTATGCCGAAGATACTGCACAGTATAACGCCAGAGGTCAGAATATTGCTTATCGGTGCAGATATCTGTTCCCCACCAGAAAAAAGACCCGGAGTGCTCATGGAAAGGTCTGAATATAAACGGTACCGGCCGGCCGGTGTCATCTTTCAATTCCCTGAAAAACGTCGCCAGCCGATCAAGCCATGCATTGAACATTTCATGGTTCTTTCCTCCGGGCAGAATTGAAGCAACAGCTTCCTTTGAACTTACATCCCATGCCGTACCTCCCATCCGCCGCAATTTGCTTCCGGGGTCCTGCATTGTAAGCGGATTGTTGGCATGCCAGCTTATTGTAATAACCCCGCCCCGGCTGTAATGGGCTTTTATCTGTTCTGCAATCTGGTCAAAGCTTACTGAATCAAGGCTTCGTTCATCACCAAGCTCAAGATGACCGAGTTCAAAGCCTGCCACTGCAGGGTAATCACCCGTAAAATCCTTTGTGTCAGACCTGTCTTTTTCGTGCCACCAGGTGCTTCCGTACATAAGATCATCCTGATGCCCGTACATGATCCCCTTCTGCTGAAGTTTATACAGTGACCTGAACAGATTCACAGTCTCTTTTGTGGCTTTCCTGTCGGCTGGTGATGGCTCCTTTCCGGAGGAAACAGAGATGGAAAGCCCCGCTGTCAGGAGCAAAATGAGTATTAGTTTCATGTCTTTATTATGTGATCTTCAATATAATCTGAAATAACCATAAGACACAATATATTAATTTTCTGTCATAAAAAGTAAGTGTTTTCAGCCAATACCGGCAGTTTTTATTTGTTCCTACTGAATGGCTTTTGTAACTTTATTGCAGTGAATAACCAGAAACCAATTAATCCATATTATGAAAAGATCATTTTCCCGCCGCGGTTTCATTGCAACAAGCGCCCTTGGGACAGGCGGCCTGCTTGCTGCACGAACCATCAACCTTGATCCTTATCCTCTGACATTCGGGAAGCAAAAGGTTTCGCCATCCGACCGCATCCGCTTTGGTATTATAGGGATAGGAATGCAGGGATCGGGCCTGCTTGCAGGGGCAGTATCCCTTCCTGGCGCCGAATGTGTTGCTGCTGCTGATCTGTATGACGGTAGGCACACGCTCGCTAAAGAGATTACCGGCAATCCCGGATTGTACACAACCAGAAAATACAAGGAACTTCTCGACAGGAAGGACATCGACTGCTTAATCGCAGCGGTGCCTGATCACTGGCACAAGCAGGTAGTTGTTGATGCATGCGATGCAGGCAAGGACATATATTGTGAGAAGCCAATGTCACATTCAATTGCTGACGGATTCCAGATGGTAGATGCAGCAAAACGGAACAATCGGATCGTTCAGATCGGATCTCAGCGCGTAAGCTCAAACCTGTGCAAAAAAGCCAGGGAAATGTATACTGCAGGAGCGATAGGTGATATAGAGAATGTGGAACTTTCCCTGGGGAGAAATGACCCGACAGGAGCATGGGAATACCCTCCGCCGACTGATCTTTCACCTGCAACCCTAGACTGGGATACATGGCTTAATGATGCTCCCAAAATTCCATTTAACAGCGAACGGTTTGCACGCTGGAGATGCTGGAAGGAGTATGGTACCGGCGTAGCCGGTGACCTTATGGTTCACCTCATAAGCGGAATGCTCTTTACCCTGGGCTGGAATGAACACCCGCGTTCGGCAACTGCGCTCGGAGGTATTTTCCGCTGGAAGGACGGTCGGAATATGCCGGACCTGCACCTTGTGCTGTTCGACTATCATGGCGTACCTGTTTTTGTAAGACTGGGACTTGGAACTGAGGCACCTGAAATAGCCCGCTTCATGGGACCCAAAGGAATAATTGATGCCGGTGAATTTAACCTGCGACATGCTCCTCAGGCAGGCATAGACCTGGCTCCTAGCTATTATGACAGTGGATTTCCGGGCAAGATGAGGCAGGAATATGAGGCTAAATGGTATGCAGAGCATGCACCAAAGCTCGGCCAGGAACCCATAAATCAGGAGGTTAATTACAGTGGTCACGACTGGGATGACATGAGACCCCATATCTTGAACTTCTTTGAGGCCGTGAAGTCACGGAAACCGGTGGTGGAGGACGCTGTTTTCGGAAATAATGCTGCTATTGCATGCCATATGGCAAATGAATCTTATTTCCGCGGTAAGACAGTTTACTGGGATGAAGCCACAAATAATATCAAATCCTGATTTAACAGAAATTCCTTAAAGGAACCAATTCAATCAAAGAAAAGTTTTTCAAATATTTCAATATGAGCGAAATTGTTGAAAATAATCCGGGCAATTACCATCAGGCCAACTGCCCGTGCTGTGGAGGAAACCATAATCAGCAGCCGGGAGATATGACGAGAAGGAAATTTGTCAGAATGACTGGCACAAGTGCTATTGGAACCGTCGCATTATCAGGACTCTCATGGTCGATGATAAGGTCATGGCAGGAAGGTGAAAAAATATTTAACCGGCGCAGACCCCTGGTTGTTAAGCCTGTACTTACATATGAGATCCCGCAGCGAAGGTCCCAGACAAGCTGGAGGAACTGGGGAGGCATTCAGACTGAGAAGGAAGCAGCAGATGAAGCAGGACGGATACAGGAAGAGTTAAATTCTCTGAAATCAAGGGCAGATTTCCCTTTAAGCTTTCTCCCGCTCACAAGTGTGAAGACTGTTCAGGATATTAACCAGGTAAATGACCTCGGGTCAGCTGACCTCTTCCTGGTATATCCTGCAGGGGGAGGAATGAACATGTTTGATGTCCTAAACAAAATGGGAAAAGACATTATCTTTTTCTGCCGTCAAAAATCAGGACCCGTATATCTGTGGTATGAGATCATCAGCCCGCGGTACCTCAGGCAACATACAGATTCGCTTAAGGTAACCGGAATCGACGAAGCAGATGTTGTAATCGACAGTCAGGATGAGTTATTGTGGAGACTGAGGGCGTTATGCGGGCTCAGGAACACAATCAGTTCAAAGATCCTGACAATAGGAGGTGCCGGAGCGTGGTCTCAACCACCCGCGATCTCTATGAAGCACGTCAGTGAGAGATACAAGCTTGATATACATGATGTATCATATGAGGAGCTTGGGAAGCTGATCACTGAAGCAAAGGCTGAGAAATCAGTAGTAAATAATGCTGAATCAAAGGCTGATGAATACCTGAAAGACTCAGGAGTAAAACTTGAGACTGACAGGAAATTTGTGGAAAACTGCTTCATTCTGGAAGCTATCCTGATCGGGCTTATGGAAAAGTTCAGCTGCAGGGCTGTTACAATAAACAATTGCATGGGGACCATCATGCCCCTTGCAGAAACAACAGCATGCCTTACCCTCAGCCTCCTGAACGATGCAGGATATCTAGCCTTTTGTGAATCTGATTTTATCGTAATTCCTGCCGGCGTTCTGATGGCCAATATTTCAGGTAAGCCCTCATTCCTGAACGATCCGACCTATCCGCATGATAAGATCATAACACTGGCTCACTGCACAGCTCCGCGACGGATGGACGGAAAGACTTTTGCCCCTGCAAGGATCCTGACTCATTTTGAATCGGACTACGGGGCAGCCCCAAAAGTTGAAATGAAAATAGGGCAGGAGGTCACCAATATAATTGCTGATTTTGAATTTAAGCGGTATGTTGGCCTTCCCGGAAGAATCAAGGATAATCCCTTCCTGGCAATCTGCAGGTCCCAGATTGATGTCGGTTATGAGTGTGAAAGTATGAAAGTTGCAGAACAAATGCAGGGATTTCACTGGATAACCACATATGGAAATTATCTTAGGGAGGCGGAATATGCCTTGAAGAAAATCGGGATCAATTTTGAGAATCTCGGCTGAATATTTCAGTTACTTGTTGCATGTTGCTGGTTACTGGTTTGGAGTTATACAACCAGCAACCATTAACCAGCAACGAGTAGCTTTTTAATCCATACCAAAATTATTTTGACATGAAAAGATTTAAGTTCATTTTTTGCATTGCCATTTTCCTTTTTACAGGATTTCACGCAGCAGGACAGCAAAAGGGGTACTACAGATACCCGGCCATTCACGGGAACGACGTTATTTTCACCGCTGAAGGCGACTTATGGAGGTACAGCCTTGACACAAAACAGGTCTACAGGATAACGACCAGCCATGGTGTCGAATCACATGCAAGCATTTCACCTGACGGCAGGTGGATAGCATTTATCGGACAATATGAAGGTCCATCGGAAGTTTATACGATGCCGTTTGCCGGAGGAAGGCCAAAGCGCCTTACATATGAAGAAGGCAGCCCTGTAGTTTACCAGTGGACAGCCGAAAATAAGGTTCTTTATTCTACTTCCAGTCAATCGACTCTTCCAAATGCACAGCTGATAAAAATTAATCCCGATGACCTCAGCTCTGAAACAATCCCTCTATCCCAGGCCGATCAGGGAACATACAGCCCTGAAGGTGACCTGTTCTTTACAAGGTTGCGCGACCAGGGTAGCCATACAAAGAGATATAAAGGCGGTACAGCCCAGTCTCTCTGGAAGTTTGACGGCAAAAATGAGGCCCGCCCTCTGACCTCAGATTATCCCGGAACAAGCAAGAATCCAATGTACTACGATGGGAGGATCTATTTCCTGACCGACCGTGACGGTACAATGAACATATGGTCAATGAATACCAGCGGAGCTGATCTGAAACAGCATACAAAAAGCGTCCGCTGGGACCTGCAGGATGGTGATCTTGACGGGGGAAAGATCGTTTGTCAGCAGGGAGCCGATATTTTACTGTATGACATCAAATCAGATAAATCGGAGATACTTGATATCTCTCTGACCTCTGATTTTGACCAGAGGCGGGTGCAGTGGATAAATGATCCCAAATCGAAGATCACCTCAATCGGACTTTCCGAAAAAGGCGACTATATCGTAATCACTTCCCGGGGAAGGGTTTTTTCAATGCCTGTTGAAGGCGGTGATCGTTGGGCTGAGGTGACGCGTAAATATGGCATCAGGTATAAGAGTGCAGTGTATGCAAACGGCGGCAACGAAATCACAATGCTATCGGATGAGTCGGGTGAATTCGAGGTTTGGAAGACTGATAATTTTGGATTTGATCCACCGGTGCAGGTAACGACCGGATCAAAAGATTTTATAGAGAATTTTAGTGTATCACCTGATGGCAACTATGTAGTATTCAATGAAAAGGATAAAAGATTAAAGCTCTGGTCAAAAACTGAAGGTACCTCAAAAGTGATCGCCCAGAACAACTTTGGGTACCAGGGGCCTTTCTCGTGGTCATCTGACAGCCGCTGGATAGCATTCACCGACGCTGCCGACAATCAGACAGGATTTATCAGGCTTTATGATGCCCGGACAGGCTTGTTCTACCAGGTTACCACTGACAGGCAGGACAGCTACACGCCACGTTTCAGCAGGGATGGCAAATGGCTTTATTTTATATCGGACCGTACTTTCAGCACCCTTGTCAGAAGTCCATGGGGAAGTAAGCAGCCTGAGCCATACTATGAAAAAACAGCCCGTATTTATGCTGTTGCTCTTAATAGTGCGGCAGCATTTCCCTTTACAGAGCCAAATGAGTTAAATCCTGCCAAGCCTGATTCAGCAAAGAATGAATCAGTCAATGCAGATCAGAGGAAGTCTGAGAAGAAAAAGTCTGATTCCGGGAAGGATGATTCCAGTAAAAAGCCC
>JAUZNW010000083.1 GCA_030706785.1 Bacteroidota bacterium
GATTCGGAAAAGCATAAGAAAATGGTTGCCAAGATCGCTGATACTCTTGATCTTGACAGTCTTATTTACCAGCGTCTTGATGATCTGGTTGAAGCTATAGGATTGCCAAAGGAAAAACTCTGTACACATTGCTGGGACGGATCGAGCTATTACTGATGTATAATATATTGTAGGTGATATGAGATATATACATGGAGCTTGGGGCGGGAGCCAGGAGAGGGAGCAAGACTTCCTGCAGCCTGTCGCCCGACGCCCGTCGCCTTTAATAAATGATTTCCAGATCTGGATTGTTATATAATAATAAATCATACAAAAAGTCAGTAACATGAAATACATCGGAGCACATGTCAGCGCTGAAGGAGGGGTGCAGAATGCGCCGTTGAATGCAAATGCCATCGGGGCCAGGGCTTTTGCATTATTCACCAAGAACCAGCGGCAATGGTTCTCAAATCCCCTTTCAAAGACCAGCATAACTGCTTTCAGGGATAACTGCGAAAAGCTTGATTATAAACCGTTCCAGATACTACCCCACGACAGCTATCTTATCAACCTCGGTCATCCCGATCCTGAGGCTCTGGGGAAATCAAGAGCGTCATTCTTTGATGAGATGAAGAGGTGCGAGCTTCTTGGCCTCGACAGGCTCAATTTTCATCCCGGCAGCCATCTGAATGGCATAAGTATAGAAGAATGCCTCTCACGTATGGCAGAATCGATAAATCTTTCACATGAGAAATCAAAGGGCGTAATTGCGGTAATTGAGAACACTGCCGGTCAGGGCACAAATCTCGGATATACATTCGAACAAATTAAGTTCATTATCGACAAGGTTGAAGACAAATCCCGGGTTGGGGTTTGTATCGATACATGTCACGCCTACTCTGCAGGATATAATGTCAAGACCCTTAAAGGATTCAAGGAAACCTTTGCTCTGCTGGAAAAAATCATAGGTTTGGAATACCTGAAGGGGATGCACCTGAATGATACAAAAAAGGATTTCGGATCGAGGGTTGACAGGCATGAAAACATAGGCACAGGACTTCTGGGGGATGGGACTTTTTCATTTATTGTAAACGACAGCAGGTTTGATGATATGCCGCTTATTCTCGAAACCCCGGAGGAATCACTCTGGGAGGCAGAGATCAAAAAGCTGTATGGGATGATTGAGAAATAGGATTCTTTAATTATACATATTTCCCTTTTATTGCAGCTGGTTTTGGGATTTCGGAATTTTTTAGTTTCTCAATCGTCGCTTTATATCCGATCTCAAAAACCTCAAGAGCTTTTTCGGTATCGAGTACCTTGTAATCCTTTAGTTCTATAGGAGCGATAAAAATGTTGAATTTCTTGGATTTTTCATGTATCTCCCTTGCCATGCTAAGGAAGAATGCCCGTTCTGCAATCTGGACAAGGCTTTTTATTACAGGTTCATAGCCGGTTGGATTTACGGATGATCCTATAATTATTTCGCATTGATCCTCGATGGGCTTTACAGGCAGATTGTCAAGGACTCCACCGTCTACATAACAGATCCTGTTCATTATCACCGGCTTAAACAGGACAGGTATGCTGGCTGAGGCAATTACAGTACGCAGTAACGGACCTTCGGAAAAATACACTGCCCTGCCATTATTCAGGTCGGTCGCAGTTACATACAGAGGTATTTTAAGATCTTCAAATCTTTGGGCCCTTAGATTCTCCCTCAGAATGCGTTCGATCCCCGAGATCTGAAGTAGCCCCTCCCTCGGCACAGTAGGCCTTACAAAATGGAGCATGCTTGATGAATTCATAAGACTAAATATTTCATCCGGCTTATACCCATCGGCATATAGCACACCAATAAGGGCTCCCGCGCTTGTACCGGCAACTACATCGGGAAATATGCCCCATTCGTTCAGGGCTTTTATTACTCCTATATGAGCAAATCCGCGAGCGCCGCCCCCGCTCAGGACAAGACCAGTCCTATATTTCTTCTTATCCATGTTCATTCTGTTTTATCCGGTTAAAATCTGAAACAACAATCTGAAATTCAAATAGGTTACAAGTGCCGTTATCATAAGTAAAATTATCTTCAGCAAAGTGCCGTTTGCATAATCACCCATCACCTTCCTCGATGAAGTAAGATATACCTGTATTGCTATGGTGAAAGGAAGCTGTATGCTCAGGAAAGCCTGAGAGATAATAAGTCCTCTGAAAGGATTTTTTATGAACATCACCACTATGAGTGCACCTGCAAGTGAAATTAAAACGCCCATTTTTGAATGGTAGTCCTTGATATCAAAGGGTTCACTGAATATGCCTGAAAATATTGAACCACCTGCCATTGCTGAGGTAATGGACGAGGAAACTCCTGAAAAGAGAAGGGCTACTGCAAATACAGTGGTCGCATTCGATCCGAGAAGTGGCTTGAGCAGGCTATCAGCCTGCTGCAGCTCATCAGCTGCTATACCATTCCTGTGAAAAGTTGCAGCTGCAAGGATTATCATTGCACTGTTTATCGCCCAGCCGATGATCATGGAAAGGAGAGTATCTGTAAATTCAAACCGGAGCTGTCTTTTAATAACCTTGTGATCCTGCAGGTTCCACTGACGGCTCTGAATAACTTCAGAATGAAGGAACAGGTTATGCGGCATCACAACCGCTCCAAGTACACTCATCAGAAGCAGGACCGATCCCTCAGGAATTGAAGGTTTTACCCAGGATATGCCTGCCTCTGCCCAGTCCACATCAATAAGGAAGATCTCATAAAGGAATGATAGCCCGATGATTGAAACAAACGCTATGATCCACTTTTCGATTTTCCTGTATGAATGTGAAAGAATCATTACCAGGACAAAGACCATGACCAGAAAAGCTCCGATCCTGATTGGAATATTAAAAAGCATATCAAGTGCAATGGCACCTCCGAGAATTTCGGCAAGAGATGTGGCTATTGAAGCAAGCATTGCAAAACCCAGGATCGGCCTTGATATCCAGGGTCTGGTATAAACTGTCGCAGCCTCGGAAAGACAAAGCCCTGTCACGATCCCAAGATGAGCTACGTTGTGCTGCAGAATTATAAGCATTACAGTTGAAAGGGTGACAATCCACAGCAAGGAATAGCCAAAGCCGGATCCTGCAGCCAGATTGGCAGCCCAGTTTCCGGGATCAATAAAACCAACAGTGACAAGCAAGCCCGGGCCTATGTAGTTCAGGATATCAAGAGCACCAAAAGCAGGGCGGTAGCCTCTCTTCCTGTGTTCAATTAAAAACCTGAAAGAATTCAGTTTTGATCTTATATTCAGCATTATAGAAATTTAAGATCCTGGGAATCAGCCTGATGATCATCCTGTTATCCGGTAAACAAATATAAGGAATTAAATGCTTCTCAGCTTTAGTATGCGGGTTTCGATCAGTCCTGATCCGGAGGGGAAAAAATCATTTTTTAGAACTTACAAGGAAGTTCCAAAGAGGATCAACAGTATTACGAATCAAAAACTCTGTGGCTCTCTGTATAATCTGTATAATTAATAGTTATTAATTTGATTTTTGATGGTTTTTAACAAGAATCTTTTTCCGGATTTTTATTTTTGATATATTCCCAGTTGTTAAATTTGATTTATTGAATATGTTTGAATAACCAAAACCGAATACAATGCAATTCCTGCTTATAGCCTATGACGGAACAGATACCGGAGCTTTCGAGAGAAGGATGAGAGTTCGTCCGGAGCATCTTGATAAGATTGCAGTATTAAAGAAAAAAGGTGAATTTCTTCTGGGCGGTGCCATTCTTGATGATAAGGGGCAGATGATCGGATCAATGATCGTCTACGAGTTTCCTGACAGGGCTTCGCTTGACAGGAGATTGAAAGAAGAGCCATATGTAACAAATGGTGTTTGGCAAAAAATAGAAATTATGCCTTATCGTCTTGCTAAAATTGAATAAACACAGATGAAGATCGCCAGCTTCAAACCTGCTGTGGACAAAAAATTCCTGGTTTTACTGGCAGGATTGATGTGGTGCGGAGTGGGTGTAATGCTAATTTCCTTTTCAATAAACTGGTTATCACATTTTAATAAACAGCTGTTTTTCTACTCAGCTGGATTTTTGATGGCAATGCCGATCCATCATTTTGGTTTTCTTAGAATTGCCGATAAGAACCTTGAACGACTTCTTCCGATGACGGTTAAGAAGTGTGTTTTTTCCTTCATGACATGGAAGAGCTATCTTATCGTCATTATTATGGTCTCTGTGGGAATAGCTTTGCGACACTCCCCGATACCTAAAAACTACCTGTCAGTGCTTTATATCGGAATCGGACTGGCTTTATTCCTGTCCGGACTAAGGTATTTCAGATTTTTCTTTAAACTGCTTCAGATTAAAACCATATGAGTTTTATGAGAGGGCTGAAAAGCCAGTGAACAAATAATAGGACCAACATGGAACAGAAGCCCCCTTTTTAAGCCCCCCGTGGGGGAATGAAAACCAGAACTGGCAAAAGAATTGTTGCAAGTTCGGATTATTCTCCACTTCCAGGGGAGAGGGATGGTTTAAAGATCTCACAAAGCTGGTAAAGGAGGCTAAGAACAAAATCCAATGCCATCTGTTAATGGGATAAACTTCTATCTGTTATGGCATTTACACTTGAACTTCGGAAAAAAGCAATTGATTTCAAACTACCCGCCACGGACGGAAAAACATATACATTATCTGATTTTGACAAGTATAAATACCTGGTGATCTTTTTTACATGCAATCATTGTCCGTATGTAAAGGGATCGGATGAAGTTACTAGGGCATCTGCTGATAAGTATTTACAAAGGGGAGTCAGATTTGTCGGAATTAACTCAAACAGCGAGAACACTTACGAGGAAGACAGCTTTGAGAATATGGTAAAAAGAATGAACGAATATAAATTTCCCTGGATTTATCTGCACGATAAGGACCAGTCGGTTGCACTTGCTTATGGAGCGCTGAAAACCCCTCATTTTTACGTGTTCAATGAGGACAGGGTACTTGTATATACCGGCAGGGGTGTTGACAATCCGAGGAATGTTGATAAAATGACAGTAAATAATCTCGATATTACATTGGATGAGCTTACAAGCGGCAAGCCAATTTCAATCCCACTGACAAACCCCATTGGATGCAGCCTGAAGTGGGAAGGGAAAGATGCCCACTGGATGCCGCCTGACGCCTGTGATCTTGTATAAAACCATTCATCAGGGCGCCAGGCGTTTCATGACCCAGACATCTTTATTGATGGAATAGGTCAGCCTGTCGTGAAGCCTGAAATCACTTTGCTGCCAGAATTCAAACCAGTCGGGTATCAGCCTGAAACCTCCCCAGTAATCAGGCCGGGGAACTTCTCTTCCAGAAAATAGATCCTTGTAATGCTCAAATTTCTTTAGCAGGAAATTCCTGTCGGGTATTACTTCACTCTGCTCGCTGGCCCATGCCGAGATGCGACTTTCCCGCGGCCTTGATGTAAAATATTCATCTGATTCCTCATCAGATACCTTTTCAGCAATACCTTCGATCCTGATCTGCCTGGCAGATTCCGGCCAGTAAAACAACAAAGATCCGTGAGGATTTGAGATCAGCTGTATCCCTTTACGGCTGTTGTAATTGGTATAAAAAACAAAGCCATTTTCATCATAGTCCTTAAGAAGGATCATCCTGACAGAGATCCTGCCGCCTGCGAAACCTGAACCGAAAGCCGCAGCCTCCGCATCATGAACACCTGTTTGAAGATGCTCCCTGAACCACCTGTCGAACTGGGTAAATGGATCGGTATCAAATTCTTCTTCTGCGAGACCTTTGTTGGCCATTTTAAATTATAGTGTCTTGAATATTCGGTTGCATGTAGCAGGTTTGGTTTTGATTTCAATAAACAGCCAGCAACAGCAACCAGCAACAAGTAACTTGCAACCTATTAACACCTAATCAAAACCATTGTTTTCAGCAGGCAGAAATAAAAATTTATTGCATATCTTAACCGCATAAATTATCCAGCCATGAAACTTAAAAATACCAGATCACTTTCAACTCTTGTTTTTCTTATTACCCTTTCGTTTCTGCCATCAGTCTATATCTTTGGACAGCAGAATCTTTCAAAGCAGGCCCTCATTCCCAGGCCCGTTTCGGTTAGCCCGTCCGCAGGATACTTCGAAATCACAGAGAATACCGGGATTTACATTGAAGGGAAGTCCGCAGAACTGAAGCAGGTCGGGCAATACCTTTCGGACCTGCTCGCCCCTGCAACCGGCCTCAGGCTTGAAGTAAAGACAGTAGTAAAAGTCCCGGCTTCAGAAGCAATGATTCTCAGCCTGCAGACAAAGGATATCAAACTTGGGGATGAAGGGTATACCCTGACTGTCACTCCACATCTTGTAAAACTTACGGCCAGAACTCCCGCCGGTGTATTCCGGGGTGTTCAGACGATCAGGCAGCTTCTTCCACCGGCGATCGAGCTAGGTTCAGCTCAGCCTGGCCCATGGCGCATAAGTGCGGGAACGATAGTTGATTATCCGGTATATTCATACCGGGGTGCAATGCTCGATGTTGCACGTCACTTCTTCGGTGTTGAAGATGTTAAAAGATTCATTGATTTCCTTGCTGCTTATAAAATGAATGTTCTCCATCTGCATCTTTCTGACGACCAGGGCTGGAGGATTGAAATAAAATCATGGCCCAACCTTACCGGACACGGAGGCAGCACCGAGGTAGGAGGGGGTAAAGGCGGTTTTTATACACAGGAGCAATATGCAGATATTGTCAGATATGCCGGGGAACGTTTTATAACTATTGTTCCGGAAATTGACATGCCTGGTCATACAAATGCCGCCCTTGCATCATATCCCGAGCTTAACTGCAGCGGCAAGGCAACTGAGTTATACACAGGAACAAATGTGGGATTCAGCTCATTATGCACGACCAAAGACATTACATATAAGTTCATCGATGATGTAACCAGGGAACTTGCAGCTCTTACACCTGGACCATATATTCATGTCGGTGGGGATGAGTCTCACGCAACAAAGGTTGAGGACTATATCCCATTCGAAAATAAGGTCCAGGATATTGTTATAGCGCATGGCAAGAAGGTGATTGGCTGGGATGAAATCGCCCTGTCGAAGATGAAACCGGGAAGCATGGCTCAGGATTGGGCAAGCGTGAAAAATGCTAAGCTTGCAGTGGCCCAGGGAGCAAAGATCCTGATGTCACCTGCATCGAAAGCATATGCCGATATGCAGTATGATAAGACGACAAGGCTGGGGCTTAACTGGGCAGGATACCTGGAAGTCGACAGTGCTTATTCATGGGACCCTGCCACTATGATCGCCGGAATTACACGGGAAAATATTATTGGTGTTGAGGCGGCACTCTGGACAGAAACCATAACCAACATGAATGATATCGAATATATGGTTTTTCCGAGGCTGCCGGGATATGCTGAAATAGGCTGGACCCCTGCTTCGTTGAGAAACTGGGATGAATACAAACTAAGACTTGCCGAACAGGGTGAAAGATTTAAGGCAATGAATATAGATTTTTATCCATCGAAACTGGTTCCGTGGAAGGAAGGAAAAGTAATTAAACTATGGCCTGAGGGAGTTCCCGGTTCAAAGATTGATCCAGCATATGAAGAAAAGATCACAACTACTGATGGAAGGATAACAAGGTGTGAGAATGTGGTCAACCCGGATCTTACAGTTTATCTTCCCATACCTGAAAAAGCAACAGGTACTGCGGTTTTAATCTGTCCTGGAGGCGGTTACGGAATGCTGGCATTTGACCATGAAGGGAATGCAATAGCCAGATGGCTGAACGATAATGGCATAGCCGGGATCATCCTGAAATACAGGCTTCCGTCTGAACAGATAATGAAGGATAAAACTATCGGTCCGCTCCAGGATGCGCAGGAGGCAATGAGGATAATCCGGAGGAATGCAGCTGCATGGAAAATTAATCCAAACAGGATTGGAGTAATCGGATTCTCGGCTGGAGGTCACCTTGCGTCGACCCTGTCGACCCATTATGCAGAAAAAGTATATGATGTAAAGGATAATACCAGTGCCCGGCCTGATTTTTCACTTTTAATTTATCCTGTTGTCTCATTCGATGAGACGATAACACATATGGGATCGCGGAATAACCTGATCGGTACCTCACCTTCTGAAGAGCTGATCAAACACTTTTCAAATGAACTTCAGATAACTCCTGAAACACCACCGGCCTTCCTGGTGCATTCTGCTGATGACAAAGCCGTTCCGGTAATGAACAGCATAAGGTATTTTGAAGGATTGCAGAAAAACAACATTCCTGCTGAGATACATATATTTCAGAAAGGCGGACACGGATATGGTCTGGCTCCGCAGGGAGGAACGGAATCGTCATGGCCTTCGCTTTGCATGAAATGGCTGAAAGCTATGGGATTGAACTGAGTTGTACCTTTCAGATCAAATGCTGATTCAAACAATCAGGAAATCCTCCGGGACACTCCTGAGCCTGCTGATGTCGTATATTTTTTTCCTGACGTCAAAACCTGCTGTACATTTTACACTGCATTCCGGGCAATTTCCACACGGATTATTGCGGATCCCTGAATCAGCCAGTGTATGCCATGCCTGAGGAATGTTACTGTATCCGTAAGCATACATATAGCTTCGCATAATGGTCGGGATATCAATGTCATGCGGGCATTGAGGGATGCACTGCCTGCATTGCCTGCAGTAGAGATCATTTTCCTTATCAAGAAGTCCCAGATTCAGGTCCTTCATTTCCTGTTCCGTCATTTTCAGATTCCTTATCATTGCAAGGTTCTTCTGCATCTGCTCCAATGATGACATTCCCGATACTATGGATGTTATGTTTTCATTCTGAAGAACCCATTTAAGTATAGCGTCAGAGTTCACAGGAGATGTTGGCCGTCCGGCTCCGGCAATTGTCTTCATTGCTACTACACCCATTCCTGCTTTAACTGCTGCCGTTACAGCGGCATTCAGGGAATCTTTACCAGGAACCTTGTAATTATAGGCGATCATTGCAATGTCGTAGATTCCGGCATCAACAGCTGCATTGAGAGCTTCTTCGGTATCGCTGTGTGATGCAATTCCAAGAAACCTGGTTTTTCCCTGTTTCTTAAGTTGCTGAAGTGCCTTCAGAACACCTTCGTTCATAACAGTCTCTCTTTTGCCGGCATACGGGAAAAGAAATATATCAACATGATCGAGGCCAAATCGTTTCAGGCTTCCTTCAGCTTTTCTGAGGTATGAATCGACATCAAAAGCAGTCTTGAATTTCCCTGTCCGGTTGTCAAAATTATCCGGTGGAACTGCCGTGCCAAGCACAAAGGTATCGCGCGGAAGATCCTTCAGACCTTCACCAACAAGCTGTTCGTTCTTGCCTTCACCATAGTAGGTTGCGGAAAAGAATAGCTTAATCCCGGCTTCATATGCCGCCCTCACAAACGAGGGAGTTGAAGCCTCTGCTCCTCCCATGCTTATCAGAGGTGTTTTGATACCTGTTCTGCCAAGCGTGCGAACAGGCAATTCCGGGACTGTCAGGTCAGATGATAGCAGTTCAGGATAGCCATTAATGATACCGGGAGCCAATGCAGCACCCGAGAGTCCGAGGAGACTTTTTTTCAGGAATTCACGACGATTATCTTTTTTCATGGCTGTAATAGTTGGGTTTCAGGAAATGTTGGTCATTCATTTTTAACTGGCCGATCAAGTGCTGAAATAATCGCTAAATTAAAAAGAATTCACAAAGTACTTCACTAAGTTACACAAATGCATTTAGCAACTGACTCAATATTTTTTCAAAATTATATCAATGAACCAATGCCAGACTCTCTTGTTATAGAACTGAATAACCTCAATGCATTTCGGGGAAAAAGTTTTAACATATTTACTTACCTTTTAAAATTTAATGCAATGGATCCAGTAGTACATTTTGAGATGCCAGCCAAAGACAGGGAACGAATGGCGAAATTCTACACCGGTGTTTTTGGATGGAAAGCACAGATGCTTGGCGAAGACATGGGTAACTATGTAACGGTGGCAACAACTGAAACGGATGAAAAGAACATGCCTAAAAGGCCGGGTGCGATTAATGGGGGATTCTTTCCTTTGAAGGATGGAGACCCTGTCCTGCATCCGTCAGTGGTCATATCGGTCGGCAACCTTAAGGATTCAATGAAAAAAATAACTAAGGCAGGAGGTAAGCTGATCGGTGAGCCAATGAACATTCCGGGTGTCGGTGAATATATTTCATTCTATGATACCGAAGGAAACCGATGCGGACTTCTTCAACCTTCAATGGGTTAGGAGTAAAGCTGGCGCTGTTGGGGTTCAGGATTTTCAGGCCTCTGTTTTTTGTTTAATTTTACAGTAACCTATCCTGAACCTTTATGACAAGAATCGGAACAAGTCCAGGCAAAAATGCAAATCTCAGAGGATTTCTGGGTTATGCTCTTGGTGAAACAATCATCGTTACTATAGGAATCCTGATTGCATTTTCACTGAATAACTGGAATGAGGACAGGATTAAGAGGAAACTTGAGAAAGAATACTATCAAAGTATGAAAAATCAACTGGTTGAGGATTTAAATACTTTAAAGGGCAATATCGAATACAACCAGGCATTTCTCAACCAGTTTTCCTTTGCCAGGGAGATTATCAGGTCAGAAAAAAGAAACAGGGCTGACACGCTCGGCAAAATCGCTCTGAATCTTGTCCGTTGGTCTGATTTCAGAAGAAAAAGCAATGTCTACCAGACACTTGTAAGCACCGGTGAAATAGTGAACATTACCAATCGTCACATAACTGAAGAGCTTCAAAGCCTTGAAGAGCTTTACAGCTATATTGACAGACTGGAAGAAAATCATTCCAGTTTTATTATGACCCAGATAGTGGATGACCTTAAGAATAACCTGAGTACCGAACCGTTTAAGGTGGAAAATCCCGGTAACCTTTTCAGCTTCAGATTTCAGAATAACTTTGATTTTTCCATGCTGATAATGAAAGAAAAAGCTGATATATATCACCAGGCGGAGAATAAACTGGACTCCATAATCGTAATGATCGATAATGAGCTAAAGAAATAATAGATATGAGACAGGAAAAGATCCCCGAGACAATCAATGAGTATATAACAAACTCACCGGTTAACATTCAGGAAAGGCTTAAAAAGCTGAATGAAACAATCAAACATACAGCCCCGGAAGCAAAGGAAAAGATCAGTTACGGAATGCCTGCCTATACTCTGAATGGCATACTTGTATATTTTGCCGCTCACACCAATCATATCGGATTTTATCCGTATCCATCGGCTGTAGAGGCATTTAAGAAGGAACTTACCGGGTATAATACGGCTAAGGGATCGATTCAGTTCCCTAACGACAAGCCGCTTCCCCTGGACCTGATAAAAAGAATTGTCGAATTCAGGGTAAACGAAAAAAGACAAAACAAAGCTTCTAAGCCAGCGAAAGTATCTAAGTGAAGAAAGAGATAGAGTAATTATATAAACAAAAATGAATATTGTACTGATTGGAGCAAGTGGCTTCATTGGTTCTGCCATATTAAAGGAAGCCCTTGACCGGGATCACAAAGTTAAAGCTGTAGTCCGTCATCCTGAAAGGATAACAGCGGATGATCGGGGGCTCCTTAAAACAAGGAGCGATGTTTCATTTCCGGAAATGGTACTAAAAGTCTGCAGGAATTCAGATGTGGTGATCAGCGCCTACAATCCGGGATGGTCAAATCCGAATATTGCTGAGGATACATTGAGGGTCTATCCAATAATCCTTGAGGGAGTCAGGGCTGCCGGAGTAAAGCGGTTTCTGGTTGTGGGAGGCGCTGGTTCCCTGTTTGTTTCTCCCGGTGTCCGCATGATGGATTCAGGGATGATACCTGAAGCATATCTGCCTGCAGTGAAAGCTCTTGCCAGGTTCTACCTGGAAAACCTGACTGCTGAGCGGATCGTGGACTGGGTCTTTTTTTCACCTGCAAATGAAATATTTCCGGGTACCAGAACCGGTAAGTTCAGGTTGGGTAAAGATGATATGATATTTGATGCCGAAAGGAAAAGCAGGATCTCAAGGGAAGATTATGCAGCAGCCATGATCGATGAGGCCGAAAAACCAGCTCATCACAGGGAAAGATTCACTATAGGTTACTGAACCTTAAGATCCGGGGAGAGGATCCTCTTCTCGTGGTAAGCAGTGGTGATCATCTGGGTAAAGTAAAGGGACAAGATTGTAAAACCTGTCCCGACAAGGAACGGCAGGCGCCAGTTGAGCATCCAGAGCGCTCCTCCGAACACCGGAATAATAACTGCAGAAATGTGATTTATCGTAAAGCCCACTGCAGTTGTAGGTCCAAGATCCTGTGCGTCTGCGGTTTTTTGCAGGTATGTGTTCAGCCCGATAGAAAAGTTGAAAAAGATGCTGTCGAGGACATAAAGACCAATTACCACCCATACATTATCAACAAATGCATATCCGAGAAAGAGAGCGATCAGGCTTCCGCTTTCGAGCGACAGCACAACCCTTTCGCCGTACTTGTTCAATGCTTTTGATATCTGGGGATTCAGAATATATGTCAGGGCATAGTTGATCACATAAATTCCCGTTACAACCCTTAAGCTGAGATTATAATGATCAACAAGCAGGAAAATGGCAAATACGGTAAATATCTGACGTCTTGTCCCGCTGAGGAAATTGAGCGTATAGAAAAGCCAGTATTTTTTCCTGATGACCAGCTCTCTCTTCTGGTGAGGGATCTCATTTCTGACCGGATTGCTGAACAGCATTCGGATCCCGGTAAAAGCGACAACCAGGCCCAATAAAAGGAATGTAAACCTGTACGGCAGGAAAAAGGAAAAGCCCCATATTATGAATCCCACAATAATATTTGCGAGCGCTGTATAACCTCTCATTCTGGCGAATACAACAGGCGATTCAGTTGTATCGAAATACTGTACTGTAAGTGATTTATTGGTTGTCTCGAAAAAATGAAATCCGACCGACATTATAAACGTGGTCATAAGCAATCCGCCGAAAGTCGTAAACATCCCGGTGATTGCCATGCCAGTTCCCAGTACCAGCACCGACCATGCTGAAAGGCGATGCTCCTTCAGGAACAGCAAGAGAAAAATTGCAGCGAATGAAAGAAATCCCGGTAT
The DNA here is from genome assembly GCA_030706785.1 of Bacteroidota bacterium. Lineage (GTDB taxonomy): Bacteria > Bacteroidota > Bacteroidia > Bacteroidales > VadinHA17 > LD21. The sequence continues at coordinate 13,169 of JAUZNW010000083.1, forward strand.
TTCACGTACCGCCTGGGAAACTCCTATCTGAAAGCCATTCACCCCGACAACCTCCTTTGCAAAATTTGTAAAAAGAGCTGTCCATCCCTGGAGTCCTGCATTGGCGCAGATCCCCAGGACCATGAGGTAGCGGTACATTGGATTCGATTTCAAATGATCCGGATTCCCTTTAGAGGGGGTAAAAGTAATGTTTCCTGCAAAACTTCAGTTATTTTTTACAAAACGACTTTAATTACTTTTAACATGAAGTGCAATATTCTGAATATTATAATCTTTCTCTAAATCGTTTATTCCGTGCAAAACAGTTTTATTAAATTTGAGTATAACCAATTAAAATGATCCCCTTCTCAAAGAGAAGCTATTGTTTTATTATCCTGGCTGCGGGAATTCTTTTCGCACTAAGCTCCAGTGTAAATTGCCAGTATTATACCTCAGGAACAGATCCCGGATCGCTAAAGTGGAGGCAGATTAAAACTCCCCATTTCAGGCTGATTTATCCCCTGAGTTTTGAAAAGCACGCTCAATATACCGCAAATGGGCTTGAATATGTTTACATGCCGGTCAGCAGGACTATCCATTTCCCTGTTCCGGTTATGCCTGTTATTATCCATAACCAGACAACTATTCCAAGCTCTGTAACGCCATATGCGCCCAGGAGAATGGATTTTTATACAGCTCCCCCACAGGATTTATTTCCCCAGGACTGGGTCGATCAGCTTCTGATCCACGAATTCAGGCATGCTGCCCAGTATTCAGCAGTAAATCATGGATTCACGAAAGCATTATCATTTATCCTTGGTGAGCAGGGTACTGTTTCAGCAATAGCTTTATTCGTCCCGTTATGGTTCGTTGAAGGTGACGCCACGGTCATTGAAACAGCACTTCATTATACCGGCAGGGGAAGGACCCCTTCATTTGAAATGCGGCTCAGGGCTCAGCTTGTTGACAAAGGGATCTATACATATGAAAAGGCAATCGGAGGCTCGTATCGTGATTTTGTCCCCGGGAAATATGAGCTTGGATACCAGATTGTAGGAAGAACAAGAGATATTTATGGATTTGATATCTGGAGCAAGGTTCTGAGCAATGTCGGAAGGAAGCCATTTACACTCGTTCCCTTTTCAGGTGAACTTAAACGGCAAACAGGCTTTAATAAGTACGGATTATATGATACTCTGATACTTGCAATGCAGAAATTATGGAAAAGCGAAGATCTGAAATATGAGAGGAACAATTATGAGGTTCTGACAGGAAATAAGAAAAACAGCTATATCAGTTACAATTTACCGGCGGTTATGAAGAATGACAATATAATTGCTGTAAAGTCGGGTCTTGATGATCTCACGAAATTCATTCAGATTGGCAGCGATGGAAAGGAGAAGTATCTTTTTACCGCTGGATATAATTTCATGCCTGAGTCTATTTCTGTCAGCGATAGTGATATCTACTGGTCAGAAATGACAAATGATCCAAGGTGGACAATGAGAGATTACAGGGTTATAAAATCGTTCAGTTTCAGAACCGGAAAAGTCAGGCAGCTGACACACCGCACGAGATACTATGCTCCTTCTGTCTCCCCGGATGGCAAATTGCTGGCAGCTGTTGAGGTGACACCTGAAAATGACTACTACCTGACAATTCTCTGCTCCCGGGACGGATCACTGCTAAGGAAATTCAGGACACCGGACAATCTGTTATTCGTTCATCCGAAATGGAGTGACGACGGAAGCCGGATTGTCACGGTAGTGTTCGGAAAAACTGGCAATAATATTGCTCTGGTTGATCCGGAAAGCGGGAATACAGATTTGCTGCTTCCCTTTTCTTTTATGGAAATCAAACGTCCGTCCCTCTGGAATAATTACATATTATATACGGCATCCTATAATGGTAAGGATAATATTTATGCGCTGGATACAACAACAAAGGAAGTACTTCAGGTAACCTCTGCCCGCTTCGGTGCCTCGGATGCTGTTTTAACAAATGACAGGAGATCAATACTATACTCTAACTATACTTCCAGCGGCTATGAGATTGTAAAGCAGCTTCTTAATCCACATGAATGGAAGAAAATTATAGTTCCTGAACACAGTGCTTTCCCTCTTGCGGAAAAGCTTACAAAGGAGGAAGGTTTTATTTTTAATACGGATTCAGTTCCGAAGGTTGAATATAAATCTGAACTGTACAATAAAGCAACGCACGTTTTTCATTTTCACAGCTGGGTCCCGCTGGGGATCGATTTTGAAAACATTTCAGCTTCCCCTGGAATAA
>JAUZNW010000084.1 GCA_030706785.1 Bacteroidota bacterium
AATTTTGACGTGGTCGTGGTGGAAACTAACCACAGGCTGGGCCTGCTGGGATATCTCTTCCTTGATGAAGTTGCCGGGGAAGATTATAAGGGATCCGGGAATAACGGTCTGCTGGATATTATTGATGGACTTAAATGGGTCAATGCCAATATCTCAATGTTCGGTGGAAATCCTGAAAATGTAATGATCTTTGGCGAATCAGGGGGCGGGGCTAAAACTTCATGCCTGTATGCCATGCCCGATGCAACTCCCTATTTCAATAAAGCGTCAATCGAAAGCGGTCCTGGTATTCGCATGATTCCTGAAGAAGTTGCTTCTGAAACAACCGCATTGCTTTTCAGGCAATTGAATATATCTTCTTCCGGCTGGCAAAAACTTCTGGAATTACCTGCTTCTGATCTTCTTGAACTTCAGGTCAGTCTGCCCAAAGCAGCAGGGCAGGTTCAAAATCAATCCCGGTACAAAGGGATTGTGGCTCCCCGGGCAGGAAATTTTGCGCCTGTTGTTGACGGAGAGGTCTTACCGGTTCACCCATTTGATCCAGTAGCACCTGAAATATCACGTAACAAGCCGCTTCTCATCGGATGGAATGAGGATGAATATACCTTTTTCGCCGCTGCCTGGGGTGATGTCAGCGGACTCAGTCTCGACTTTGACGGTTTGCACAGGAAGCTTGAGCCTCAGTTCGGCAAGGATACAGATCTGATAATAAGCACATACCGGGAGACAAGGCCGAAGGCTTCAGCCAGCAACATTTTCGTTGAGATAATGTCAGAAACGCTTATGGGACTTGGATCTGTTGAAATTGCCGAAAAGAAAGCCGGGCAGAAAGGCGCCCCAGTATTCCTTTATAATTTCGGATTCAAATCGCATAACAAAGTTCCAAATTCAAATTATGAACTTGGAACTCCTCATGCAATGGATATAACTTTCAAATTCAACAATGTAGTTCCGGAAGGACTGCCAAAATCGATAACCATGTCTGGTGACTGGCCCGGCCGGATCAAGGCTTCACAGAATTTTGCAGAGTTCTGGACGACATTTGCAAAAACAGGTACGCCTGCTGCAGCCGGCCAGCCCTATTGGGCGGACTATACCTTAAAGAGGAGGCCGACTATGCGTATTGATACCGCGTGTGAAATAATTTACAACCGATATCGCGTGGAAAGGGAAATGTGGAGATCTCTTGGATATATAGGTTAATTTTTGTTTTAGGCAAATAGAGCGTTTTTCTCCCTGCTCCGGGCTCCCTGCTATTCAGATGTCAGCATTGAAGGTATCTCCCTTGTCAAAGTCCCCCGAAACGTACCCCCTGCGGAACCACTCTTTACGCTGGGCAGCAGTGCCATGTGTGAATGCGTCCGGAACGACCCTTCCCTGGTACTTCTTCATCAACACATCATCACCGACTGAAGCTGCTGCATTCATGGCTTCTTCAATGTCGCCTGTCTCGAGGTAATCCATTTCCTGCTCATAGTGAGCCCACATTCCGGCAAGAAAATCAGCCTGAAGTTCAATCCTTACTGACAGCTTATTCGATCTGGTCTGACTCGAGCGGGAGCGCTCAGCATTGACTTTCTCAAGGATCCCGAGCTGGTTCTGAACATGATGCCCTATCTCATGCGCAATTACATAGGCTGCAGCAAAATCGCCATAGGCTCCAAAATGTTCCTTCAGGGTTTCAAGGAAACTCAGGTCGACATATACTTTCTCATCTCCGGGACAGTAAAAAGGTCCGCTTGCAGAGGTAGCAAGACCGCAGGCTGACTGCACCTGGTCCCTGAACATAACAAGAACAGGCAGGTGGTAAGTTCTGCCTGATTGTTCAAATATTTTTCCCCAGACAGTTTCCGTGTCCTTAAGGACAACAGAAACAAAATTGGCCATCGCATCCTCTTCGGGGGTGGTAACCACCTTACCTGACTCAGTAGTCTGACTGTTCTCTTTGGAGCTGTTTAATAACTGTGTCGGATCTCCTCCCAGAAGAAGTACAATAATAACTATTACAATAGTACCGATACCACCACCAAGTGCAATCTTTCCGGTACTCATGCCCCTGCGGTCCTCGACATTATCACTGCCTTTTCTTCCCTCCCATTTCATGATAGTTAGTTTTAGGTTCAAGAACTCCTGGTTTTGCTGCAAACAAAGTTAAAAAATTGTAAATAACAGTGAAAAAAGCAGGTGAAAAGAAACATGATCTGAAAATATAACCTGAAAAATTTGCTGGAATGAAAAGATAGTTCTATATTTATCCTTTTGGTTAAATCATTTGGTTAATTTTATGGGTTAAACTTAACGGTTAAAATAAATGACTGAGAAAGACAGGATGACCGAAGAGAGAATATTCGATGCGGCTACGGAGGTCTTTGTTGATAAAGGGATGGATGGTGCCCGTATGCAGGATATCGCCGACCATGCCGGAATAAACAAAGCCCTTCTTCACTATTATTACCGTACCAAAGACCGCCTTTTCAATGCCGTGTTTGAAAATATAGCGGGTAAAATATTCTCGAAATTTGCACCCGTACTTGATGAGAATCTCACTATCGAGGAAAAAATCAGGTTCTTCTTCAATGAGCACATATCATTTCTTCAGAGGAATCCCCGGCTGCCGCTGTTTATTCTCAACGAAATAAACCGGAATCCGTCGAGGATCAGAAAACTTATTCGGAATATAGACGTCGGCAAGCTATGGATGACTCTTGCGGAACAGCACAGGGAGGAACTGAAGAGGTACAACATAACTGAAGAATCAATCCCTCAGCTAATGACCACAATTGCTTCAATAAGTGTCTTCCCTTTCGCGGCAAGAGGAATAATACAGGGGATATTCGACAGGATGGGGATTAGTTTCGATAAGTATCTTGAGGAACGGAAAGAGTATGCAGCTGAATTTGTTATTAAGGCACTGAAGAAAAGTGCTTAAAGTGCCTGGAGTGACTAATTTTGAAAGCTAATAGTTAAGTGTTTAAAGTTCAGAGTTAGATTAAATAGATGAAAAGTAAGATCCTGATTCTGTTTGTTACAGTAAATTTTGCGGCGTTTCATGCCCAGGCCCAAAGGATTTTAACGCTAAAGGAATGCTACCAGAATGCCCTGGCCTCCACTTCCCTTGCTGGAGAAAAGGATGCCTATGCTTCCATATGGCAACTGAATGAAAAGAACCTCTCAAAGGGATGGTTGCCTTCCCTGGATGCGAACGGAAGTTTTATATACAATTCATCAGTGGTGGATATCGGGAGTGCATTCGGGTCATTACCGTTTCCGGTTAAGTCGCTGCCTCATGAACAATATAAAGTGACACTCGATATAAACCAGGTGATCTACGACGGCGGTGTGATCAAAAGCTCAAAGAACCTTGAAAAAGCCAACCTTGGAATCAATCAGAAGCAGACTGAAACAGATCTTTATAAGCTTCGCAGCCAGATAAACGTGTACTACTTCAACCTCCTCCTTCTTGGCCGCCAGAAAGATCTCCTGAATGACTATCTTCAATTACTTGACAGGCAAATCCAATCGATGCAGTCCGCTTTGAATAATGGGATGGCAACAAGATCAGATATTGATGTTGTGACTTCGGAAAGGATAAAAATCTCACAAGAGATCGATGAAAATGAGATCATTAAGGCATCCCTTTTAAAAAACCTGTCTGATCTGACGGGTTCTGTTATTGATTCCTCCTTCCGTCTGGTCTTACCGGCGGTGGCATTTGATAAAGATCAGAAGCTTTCACGGCCTGAGGTCGAAATGTTCGATCTGAGAAAGGACCAGCTGACGGCAGGACTTAAGCTGACAGAGAGTAAAAGGATGCCAAAGGCGTTTGGATTCGCAACACTGGGGTACGGCAATCCTCCCGGGAATAATTTCTTTAAGGATGAGTTTGCGCCGTACTATATAGTCGGGGCTGGCATCAAATGGAACATCTACGACTGGAACAAAACAAAAAATGAAATCCAGTCAATCAGGCTTCAGCAGGGAATCATAGAAAATAGAAAAAGTGAGCTGGAAGACAACCTGTCAAGGATGCTCACAGCTAAAAATGCCGAGATCGAAAGTCTGGGATCGCAAATGTCCAGCGATACGACCCTTATCTCCATCAGAAAAAGGATTACGGCTTCAGCTGAATCAAAATATGATAATGGCACGATCACTGCCACCGAGCTCCTGAATGAAATGAACTCTGAACAACAGGCAATTATAAATTATGAGATACACAGGATCAATTATGTGATGGCACAGGTTGAGTATTTGAATATCAGCGGCAAGGAAATTGAGTGAGTCGGCGGAAAGAGGGGGATACCGGAACGAGGCCAGGGAATTACTTAACTAACGGCAGGTTAAACCAACAACGGATAAAATATGAAAACCAGATCTTTAATATTAATAGCAGCAATAATCCTTACAGGGTGCAAAAGCAAAACCAATCAGGCAGATGCATTTGGCAATTTTGAAGCTACCGAAGTGATCGTCTCGGCAGAAACAAGTGGCCGGATACTGAACTTTGACGTAACCGAGGGAGTAAATGTCGATTCCGGCGGGATCTTGGCCATTCTTGATACAACCCTCTTTCATCTGCAGAAAAATGAGATCGATGCAGGAATGAAAGGCGTAAGGACCCGGATCAATTCAATTGATGCACAGAATGCTATACTTGTTCAGCAGATCGCCAATCTTAACGTCAATATCACAAGGATTGGGAATATGGTCAAGGATGATGCTGCAACAAAAAAACAATATGATGATCTGACCGGACAGGTTGCAGTACTGGAGAAGCAGATTGCAGCAAATAATGTTCAGAAAGTATCTGTTGCTGATGAACTTGCAGTCTACAGATCGAAAAAGGCCACACTGAATGAGCAGGTTGTCAGGAGTATTATAAAGAGTCCCATTAAAGGGACAGTTATTGAAAAATATGCTGAAGCCGGGGAAATGGCAACGGTAGGAAAACCCATGGTGAAAATCGCTGATCTGTCTTTCATTAAGTTGAAGGTATATGTCAGCGGGGCCCAGCTTCCAGGCATTAAAACAGGACAAAAATGCACAGTCCGGGTCGACAATGGTAAAAAGGGATACAGCACCTTTGAAGGTACAGTAAGCTACATTTCAGGTAAAGCAGAGTTCACGCCAAAGATCATCCAGACCAAGGAGGACAGGGTGACGCTTGTCTATGAGGTCACAGTCGATGTCGGGAATGATGGCACTATGAAATCGGGTATGCCCGGAGAAGTAATTTTCTGATATATGCAGAATGAATAAGATAGTTGAATCATCGGGTATCTGCAAAAAATTCGGGAACACTCAGGCCCTGAATAACATTTCCTTTTCAGTTGATGAATCTGAAATATTCGGTTTTATTGGACCTGACGGAGCAGGTAAAACTACCCTGTTCAGGATCATAACCACACTGCTTCTCCCTGATGAAGGTGAAATGAAAGTCATGGGTCTCGACAGCAGGAAGGATTTCAGGGAGCTTAGAAAACACATCGGATACATGCCCGGGAGATTCAGCCTTTACCAGGACCTTTCGGTCGAAGAGAATCTCAATTTTTATGCGACTGTTTTCGGTACTACCGTGAGAGAGAACTATGATCTCATATCTGATATCTATTCACATATTGAGCCATTTAAAAAACGCCTGGCAGGAAAGCTCTCAGGCGGGATGAAGCAGAAACTCGCTCTATCATGTGCATTGATTCATAAACCAAGTCTGCTTGTGCTTGATGAACCCACTACGGGTGTTGATGCGGTATCGAGGTCGGAGTTCTGGGAAATGCTTAGAAAATTGCGCACCTATAACATATCTATAATTGTATCAACTCCTTACATGGATGAGGCCATGAGATGCGACAGGGTAGCACTGATCCAGAATGGGAAGATCCTTACGATTGACCATCCTCAGAAGATCAGGGACGGATTCTCACAAAAGATGTTCAGGGTTCAGGCAACCGACAAGTACAGGCTGATCCTGGCTTTGAGGAAATATCCGGGGATACACGCAGCTTTTCCCTTCGGGGACTCTATCCATGTAACATTCGAACGCGATAAATATGATGATTCACTTCTAAGCTTTCTTAAATCGGAAGGAATTGAAAATGTTACAATTGAGGAGTCCCGGGCTGGCATTGAGGACAGGTTCCTGGAACTAATGGGGAAATAATGTATTATGTACTATGTATTATGTATTATTTATGATGGATCATGTGCCCCCGACTTCAGGGCCGCACGACAGCATGACAGCAAGACAATAACTCAATCCGGGTATAAATGAAATGACAACCGAAACCGTAATATCAGTCCACAATCTGGTGAAGAAATTTGGGAATTTCATAGCCAACGATAACCTGAATTTTGATGTTTACAAAGGGGAGATATTCGGTTTCCTTGGTGCCAACGGGGCAGGAAAAACAACAGCAATCAGGATACTTTCAGGACTTTCAGAGCCCACGTCAGGAGAAGCGATCGTCGCCGGATTCAGTGCATCACGGCAACCTGAGAAAATAAAACAAAAGATCGGGTATATGTGCCAGAAATTCTCACTTTATGAGGACCTGACGGTCAGTGAGAACATCTTGCTTTACGGTGGGATTTACGGAATGAGCAGGCAGCTGATCAGGACAAGGACCAGGCAACTTCTTGACAAGCTTAATTTCCAGGAGTATGAGAACAGGCTGATCTCCGAACTTCCGCTCGGACTTAAGCAGAAGCTTGCCTTCTCAATCGCAGTCCTGCATGATCCTAAAATAGTTTTCCTCGATGAGCCAACCGGTGGTGTTGATCCTGTCACCAGACGGCAATTCTGGGAAATGATATATGAGACTGCATCGAGAGGCATAACAGTTTTTGTCACGACTCATTATATGGATGAAGCCGAGTACTGCGACAGGGTTTCAATAATGAACGAAGGAAGGATCGTTGCCCTCGATACACCGGCAGGACTCAAAAAAAGATATGATGCTGAATCGGTTGAAGAGGTGTTTATAAAGATAGCAAGGCCCGGCAACCTCATCTCCCCGACTCCCTCTCCTTCGCCATAGCGCTACGCCCCCGGCTCCGCCTCCGCAGAGTAGCTTCAGCGCTCACGGAAGCCTTTGGAGGCCGATGACAGCCCTGACAGAGCAGGGCCAGAGTGAGAATGCAGAGTAAGTCCCGGACAATGAGAGCTACGACAAGACAGATCATCGAATGAAAAGATTTTTTGGATTCGTTAAAAAAGAGTTTCTGCATATTTTCAGGGATTTAAAGACCCTGATAATACTCTTCGGTATTCCTACCGCAGAGATACTCCTGTTCGGCTTTGTGGTAAGCACCGACATCAGGAACGCCGGCGTTGCATTCCTGGATCAGTCAAAGGATGAAATCTCTGCCCGGCTTACTGACAAAATCTGTTCATCGGGATTCTTCAGAAAAACAGGCGATTTGCTGAATTACAACGAGATTGACAGGCTGCTTAAAAGAGGGAAGACCAAAGCTGTGGTGGTTTTTGAGAAGGATTTCGGCCAACATCTGATCAGCGAGGGAAAAGCCCGGATAATCATAATAGCCGATGGATCCGAACCGAATACATCTACACTTGTGACCAACTACCTGATGGCAATTATAATGGATTTTAATGGCGGTCTTGCAGGAGCAGCTGGTAAAGCAGGTATGATAGTCCAGCCTGAGGTACGTATGTATTATAACCAGTCTCTTCAGGGACATTTCATGTTTGTTCCGGGGGTCATAACCCTTATCCTCATCCTTATCTGTGCATTGATGACATCAGTTACCATAACCAGGGAAAAGGAGTTCGGGAGTATGGAGGTTCTTCTCGTCTCTCCTCTCAAACCCTCCCAGATTATACTGGGAAAAGTCATGCCCTATTTTCTCCTCTCAATTATAAATGTGGTAATGATATTGATACTGTCGTGGCTGGTGTTTGATCTTCCTGTAAAAGGCAGTCTTGTACTGCTTCTTGCTGAAAGCATGCTTTATATCCTGATGAGCCTTTCACTCGGGATTCTTATATCCACAGTATCATCCACCATGCAGCAGGCAATATTTATTTCGCTTGTAGGGATGATGCTGCCGACGATCCTTCTTTCAGGATTTATCTTCCCGATAGAGAACATGCCAGAGATCTATAATTGGATCAGCATGATCTTTCCTCCAAGATACTTCATTGTGATTATCAAAAATATAATGATAAAAGGTACAGGGATCATGTATGTGTGGAAGGAAACGCTGGTGCTGGTAGCAATGACCACTGTTTTTATCGGATTGAGCATACGGAATTTCAAGATAAGGCTGGGGTGAGGGAGGTGTGATGTATGATAGGCGATAGACGATAGGCGATGGGAAGAATGTATTATGTATTACTTATGATGTATAATGTTGTTATAAAACGAAAAGGCAGTGCAAGGTGCAAGGTTCAGGGCTCAGAGCTCAGGGAAGGAACAAGCAAAACCGCATAACTGCAAAACCGCATAACTGCAGTTTTGAACGGTCAGCAGTTAAAACGCTGAAAGCTTATAACTGACAGTGTTATTCAGGAAAAGGAACTACAAATGAGAACAATCTTCTATCTGATCAGAAAAGAATTCATCCAGATCTTCCGGAACGAGTTCATCGGAAGGGCGATTTTCGGCGTACCCATAATCCAGATGCTTATCCTTGTTCCTGCAGTCACCTTCGAGATAAGGGATATAAACCTGTGCATCATCGACAGGGATATGTCTCCCGCCTCAAGAAGCCTTATAGGACGCCTCGAAGGATCAACATTTTTCAGGGTTACAAATTCAACCTTCTCTGAAGCTGAAGCCAACACGCTGCTTTATAAAGACAAATGCGCCATCATTCTTCAGATCCCGTCAGGATTTGAAAAGGACATTGTGACAGGCAGGCCGGGGAAGCTTCTGGCATCAGTCAGTGCAATAAACGTGATGAATGCCCAGCTCTCATGGGCATATCTGAACGGTGTTCTCCGTGATTTCAATGCCGGATTGGTACAGGGATCTGCACCCGGCAGCCAGGCCAGGGCAATCCCGGTTATCGATGTCAACAACAGGTACTGGTATAATGAAAAGCTCAATTACAAGTATTACATGCTTCCAGGTATCCTCGGCATCCTTGTTACGGCAATCGGATTCCTGCTCGCCGGATTAAATATGGTCCGTGAAAAGGAGATCGGAACCATCGAGCAGATTAATGTTACTCCTGTCAGAAAGCATCAGTTTATCATCGCCAAAATGGTCCCGTTCCTTATAATTGGCATAGCTGATCTTACTTTTGGTCTTGTCCTTGGGAAGCTGATTTTCAATATACCATTTGAGGGAAGTATTGCTCTTCTGTTCCTTTGCGCTGCAATATTCCTTATTGCGGTGCTGGGCTTTGCGCTTTTCATTTCAACCTTTTCGGCAACCCAGCAGCAATTCATGTTCATCGCATTCTTCTGCATGATAATATTCATCCTGATGAGCGGAATATTCACCCCCCTGGAAAGTATGCCTGTATGGGCACAGAAAATCGACCTTGTTAATCCTGTTGCATACATTATGCGTATCAACAGGATGGTAATGCTTAAAGGCTCGACAATCCATGATATAAGCAGGGATATCTACTCCCTGATCATAATAGCTTTGTGCTTCACCGCTCTTGCAGTGAGACGATACAGGAAGACCGCCTGATCACTTAAGGGAGACTAAGGCCATTACCGGCCAGTGGTCGGAAATATAAACTCCGCGGACTTTCTTGAAATAAGTACGGTTCTCTATAACCCGCATCCCGCTCCTGACAAAAATGTAATCGACCCTTCCTCCACTGGTTTCATCCGAAAAACCGTTGAAAGTGTAAGCCGGCCCTATATGCCTTTTTTCGCTGACAGCATATGAATCGCTTAAAAGAGGAACGCTTTCATGAGGGCCCGTAAGTATTTGATAGCCCCTGCTCGAGATCTGCATATTGAAATCGCCTGTTATGATAAAAGGGAATCCAATTGCGATAGAGTCGACCTTGTCAAGCAGCAGCCTTGCGCTCATAATCCTGGCAGAATCAGAGTCATGTGCAAAGTGTGTATTAAAGAAGAAGAAGTGCTTATGAGTGTTCTTATCGGCAAGCTCCATCCAGGTCACGATACGGGGGAGGCCTGAACCCCAGGCCATTGAACCTGCCACCTCGGGTGTTTCAGAGAGCCAGAAAGTTTTTGTTCTTATCATCTCAAATCTGTCTTTCCGGTAAAAAAGAGGATTCATCTCCCCTCCTTTGACCCCGTCGCTCCTGCCAACTCCCACTGAACCATACCTGGTCATTACCGAATCGAGATATTCCAGCTGGTTTGCGAGTACTTCCTGCAATCCGAAGATATCAGGCTTTTCAACACTCAGGAAAGAGCTTACCAGACCTGCTCTGACCGGCCATGCATTAATACTGTCCTGCGGATTATCATACCTTATGTTCAGGGAGATCACCCTTAGAATATTTACGTCAGGTCTTTTGTTGCATGCTGAAAGGAGGGAGAGAACCAGGAAGAGAGACAGAAGTCTGAATATTTTCATCCCCGTTATATTTTACCCAAAGATAATCATCTGCCTGATATAAACCATACTGGAAGGCAAATGGAATCGCACGGATTGCTGCAGACAGGATTGAATCAAATATTTTTATATTTGTAAACCAGTTGAGGATCTAAGAATTCAGATTGAAAACAGGTATCGCATATGTCTGATCCTTAACTATTTAAATATTACAATTTCCAGCTAATGTCAGACATAATCAAGCTCCTTCCCGATTCAGTTGCCAACCAGATTGCCGCAGGAGAAGTTATCCAGCGTCCTGCCTCGGTAGTAAAGGAGCTTATGGAGAATTCGGTTGATGCAGGATCGCAAAGCATAAAGGTCATAATCAAAGACTCAGGAAAAACCCTGATTCAGGTGACCGACGACGGGACAGGCATGTCGGAAACCGATGCAAGGCTCTCATTTGAAAGGCATGCAACTTCCAAGATATCATCGGCGCAGGATCTTTTCTCAATAAAAACAAAAGGATTCCGCGGCGAAGCTTTGGCTTCGATCGCAGCTGTTGCCATGGTTGAGCTCAGGACAAAGAAACCTGATGAAGATTCAGGCACTCTGATAGTTATCAACGGCTCAAAGGTCGAAACACAGGAACCGTGCAGCTGTCCGGCAGGCTCCAGCTTCTCGGTAAAGAACCTGTTCTTCAATATACCAGCCAGAAGAAAATTCCTCAAATCGGATAATACCGAAATGAGGCACATAGTGACTGAATTCCAGAAGGTTGTAATTGCACATCCCGAGATCAGGTTTTCCCTTCTTCACAATGAAAATGAAATCTATAACCTACCCCCTTCCAATGTAAGGCAGAGAATCATTGGAGTTTTCGGGAAACAGATCAATAATGACCTTATATCACTCGAAACAGCAACAACCCTTATCAAGATAATGGGATTCATCGGCAAACCGGAGAATGCAAGGCGCACATATGGTGAACAGTTCTTCTTTGTGAATAACCGCTTCATGAAGCATCCCTATTTCCATAAGGCGGTCATTGAAGCATATCAGAATATCCTTCCGGCTGAGTCAGTTCCTTCATATTTCATTTCCATGGAGATCGATCCTGCTTCAATTGACATCAATATCCATCCCACAAAGACTGAGATCAAGTTCGAGGATGAAAGATCGATCTGGCAAATACTGATGGCATCGGTGAGGGAGGCCCTTGGAAGGTTCAACATTGTTCCGTCGCTCGATTTCCAGGGTGAAGCCCTGATCGATATACCGGTTAGATCCTCAACCGACCGAACTTTTGAGGTCCCGCCTATTGAGATAAATCCCGATTATGATCCTTTTGCCGGTGAAGTAAGCAGGTCTGAACAGGACAAAATAATTGATAGGTTTGAACGTGAAAACCGCTCAGGCTGGGAAAAGCTTTTTACTTCCCTTGAACGGGGGAACACAGAGGCTTTAAGCGCTGAACCAGAGAGGAAATTCTTCCAGATAAAGAACAAATACATTGTGTGTCCTGTTAAATCAGGTTTGATGCTTATCGACCAGAAGAGGGCGCATGAAAGGATACTTTTCGAGAAGTTCCTTGAAAACCTGGAGAACAACAGGAGCATTAGCCAGGCTGAAATGTTCCCTGTGACTGCTGAGTTGAATCCGGCTGATATCTTCGTGCTGAAGGAGATAGAAGATTACATAAAGCTGCTGGGATTTAACTTTAATTATCCGGGAGAAAATACAATTTCAATTACCGGCCGTCCTTCCGATACCGGTTCCTTTGATCCGGCGGAGCTCATTGAGATCCTGATTGAAGAATACAAAAGGACGCAGTCGGATCCTTCAACAGGGGTGAAGGAAAAAGTTGCAGCAGCGATGGCCGGAGCTTCAGCGATACGATATGGCAGGGTGCTGATGAAGAACGAAATGGAAGACCTTTTTGATGCGCTTTTTGCATGCAAAGCTCCAAACTACTCCCCGAGGGGTAAGCCGGTAATTAATATTCTCACGCTTGAAGAGCTTGATAAGAGGTTCAGGTAGAAATAAATACTATCTTTGCCCGATTGACGAAATAGTAAAACTGATAATTATTATATAATGAACGGATACGGCAGAGGATTCCTGAATTTACCGCCGGTGGTAAAAAACCTTATCCTCATCAACGCATTGATGCTGATAGCCAACTGGGCCGCAAAAGGCGCATTCGGAATCGACCTCAATGCAATCCTGGGACTTTATTACCCGAAATCGGAACACTTTATGCCGTTGCAAATCCTTACGCACATGTTTATGCATGGAGGATTCATGCATTTGTTTTTCAATATGTTTGCGCTATACATGTTCGGAGGGATACTTGAGAATATCTGGGGACCAAAGCGTTTCTTTATCTATTACATGGTTTGCGGTCTTGGCGCTGCGCTTGTTCATGAAACGGTAATAATGTTCGAGTACAATAAGCTTATGCATCAGATCACTCCCGATCAGCTCCAGGTAGTACTGAGTGATGGCGCAGCTTACTTCAGGGAAGGAAAGGTTTTTACAAATGAGACGATGAAGAACCTGCAGATGCTCCTGAATGTACCGACAGTCGGAGCTTCCGGTGCTATTTTTGGGGTCCTTCTTGCTTTCGGGGTGCTCTTCCCGAATACCCAGCTGATGCTCATTTTCCCTCCAATCCCTATAAAAGCCAAGTATTTCGTTCTTGGTTATGGCGCAATTGAGCTCTGGCTTGCAGTCACCCAGCCGGGCAGCAATATAGCACATGCAGCCCACCTGGGAGGGATGCTTTTCGGATATATCCTGATCAGGTACTGGAGATCTGCCACCAAAACGTTCTATTGATGGGGATAGGAGATGATATAAAGAAATCCTTAAGGAGCGGCAGCAACCTTACAAAGCTCATTTACATAAACCTTGCTGTCTTCATACTGATGGTAATCGCCTCAATAACCGGATACCTGATGAAAGATCAGGTATTACCAGTTAAGATCCTTGATTTCTTTTCTATCCCATCATCTCTTCCGAGCCTTCTCGCACGCCCATGGACGCTGATAACATATATGTTCACACATAAGGAGGTCATGCATATTCTCTTCAATATGCTCTGGCTTTACTGGTTCGGAACCATTTTCCTTGAATATCTCGATCAAAGGAAGCTTGTGGCAGTTTACCTTCTCGGAGGGATAAGCGGAGCAATCGTTTATGTGGCTTCTTTCAATATTTTTCCGGCATTCAGAGATGTGGTAAATGAATCGGTCGCGATCGGGGCATCTGCTTCAGTGATGGCAATTGTTATCGCTATTGCAGCTTATGTACCGGATTATTCAGTCGGGCTGTTCCTCCTGGGAAGGATAAAAATAAAATATGTTGCACTTGGTATTTTCGTTCTGACTTCCATCATGGATTTCTCGGTAAATTCCGGAGGAAAGCTCGCCCACATTGGAGGAGCTCTGTTCGGATTTGTTTATACATATAACCTGCGGCGCGGGCATGATCTCGGGAAGGGGCTGAACAGGATCATCGATTTCTTTGCCACACTGTTCAAACCACGTAAGAAGATCAGGGTCAAATATAAAAAAACAGCTACCGACTATGAATACAACAGGGTAAAAGCAGAACATCAGGAAAAGATCAACAAAATACTGGATAAGATTTCAAAAGGAGGTTATGACAGTCTGACGAAGGAAGAAAAGGATCTGCTTTTCAGGGAAAGTCAGAAAAAGAACTGATCTTAAATTTTGACACGTTCATATATGTCATATTCTGTCTTGTCAAAAAATATCTGCTTTACAGATGATTATCCGGCAACACAGCTAATTTCGAGGTTATTAATCAAGGTTTTTTGAAAAAACTAATTCATAGGATTTTCCTGGGTCTAAATGTTCTTTTTGCCCTTGGGCTTGTATTGTCATACCTGGCTGTCTATATCAGTCCCGATATCTTTGCACTTCCTGCCCTGTTTGGTCTGGCTTATCCGTACCTTCTTATCATCAACATACTGTTTGTCATTGCGTGGGCTGTTGCATTGCGTTGGGAAGCCCTGCTTTCTGTCCTTGTCATCGCCGTCGGGCTCACTCATCTTTCAAATTACATCAAGCTGAAGAAGCCGTCAGGAGACAAGACAGGGACTTTCAGGGTGGAGAGTTATAACCTCAGATTGTTCAACTATTTTGAGTTTCAGCGTAACGGCATTTCCGAAAAGAGGATCCTGGAGCTTCTCAGGAATCAGCAATCAGATATAATCTGCCTTCAGGAATTATACATCGTAGGAAATCCCGCGGTCAGGGAAGATGCCATAAGATCGGCTATCGGCGGGAAATACTATTCTCACTTCAAGATTATAAGCACCGGAAAGGATCGCTATTATGGCATTGCTACGCTCAGCAAATTCCCGATAGTGGGGAAGGGGGATATTGTGCATTCCCGTTCATCCAGCCTGTCGATCTATTCTGACGTGGTTGCCGGAGGCGATACTTTAAGGATATTCAACAACCATCTCCAGTCGTTTCATCTGCGCAGGATGGAAAGGACTTTCCTGAATGAACTGACAGCTGCATCGGAAGATAAGGAAACAATGAATGAAATACGTAGCATCTCTTCGAGCCTGAAGAGGGGTTTCATCACAAGGGCATCACAGGCGGAGGCAGTAAAGGTAAAAATAGAAACATCTCCGTATCCGGTTATTGTTGCAGGGGATTTTAATGATACCCCCATCTCCTACACATACCGGACTTTAAGGAAAGGGCTTAATGATGCGTTTGTGGCTTCAGGATACGGCGCAGGATTTACCTACAAAGGCAATTACCCGCCAAACAGGATCGATTATATCTTATATGACAATAAGCTTGAATGCCGGCAGCTTGACATCATAAAAG
>JAUZNW010000085.1 GCA_030706785.1 Bacteroidota bacterium
CAGAAACCAACCTTTAAAAACCGTGACAGCTTGTCCCGCAAGGCGGGAAGTTTTTTAACTTTGTTGTCCGTGTTAGCCATAGTTTTATTTTTTTGCAAATTCAATTAAAGGTTTATAATAATCATTATCAGCTTTATAGATAGCGTCTAAGTACTCCTTCCTTATTGGATTTTTCTTTGATAAATCCGAATGTCCCCAAGAAAACACTGCCAATGTTTTTATTTGATTTTCTTTTAGTTCCAGCCCATGCCCAAACCTCACCAAACATTTTTCTATGAACTAGCATAAGAAAGTCTTCAGTCAGAAACTGTTTCTTACTGACTTTCGCTTTTAAAGACCATTCTATGGCTGATTGAATGTTTAATTGTTCAAATTCATCAAGTTCTCCCCTTGTAGATATTGTTTTTACCAGTAGCCCTTCTTTCTCATCCTCATCGAGAGGAGTCTGTCCTTCAATGTATTCAATTCTTAGTCCCATAAGTACTTAGGCATTTCAGTTTTAATCTCATTTGCTTTTTCTTTGATTGCTTTCTGAATCCTGGAAGGATTGTTTTCTTGATCTTCAAGTTTCATTGAAATTGAAGTTCTATTTACAATTTCCATTGCTAACTCATTTGCTCGCTTTTCAATAATATCCTCAAGGGTGCCACTTTGCGGTATAAATCCATAAATGAGTTTAAGGTTTAAAGACTTACCAAATTGCCTCAGCACTTTAATGGAGATTGCCTCATTTTGTTCTCGTTCCTCAATTTCTTTAACACTCTGTGGTGTGATGCCCATCCTATTTCCTAGTTGCCTCATAGACATTCCAAGAGCTTGTCTGATTGAATAAACCCAGCCTGAAGATGGAATTACCAGATTTTCAATTTTTTTAAGTTGAAGAATCTTAGCATCCAATTGTTCCATTATTAATTTTTGCTTTTTCATAAGGTTATAGCCTTAAAATTAGGGATCAAATATAAGGCTTAAGCCTGAAAAATGCAAATATATTTTAAGGGCATAGCCTTAAATGCAGAATTGATCAATAGCGACTCAAATTGTGTACTAACTTCATTTTATCATTGTCAATCTTAATTCTACCAACCTTATGTTGCCGGATAAAAAACTTATTTCCCGGGCTCATTCCCCTTCCTCCACCGCCGATTCATACGGTATCGTGAACCTGAACACTGATCCCCCGCCGGGCCGGGAATTGACCCGGATCTACCCGCCGAGAAGCCCGACATAAGCCCTGGTTATCGACAGCCCGAGGCCCATGCCCCCGAAGCTGTGCGACGAACTGCTGTCGCCATGGAAGAACCTGCTGAATATCATCGGCTGCTGCCCGAACGGAATTCCCATACCGGTGTAGGAAACGTAAAATATTATCTTTCCGTCTTCAATCTTCGAATCGATCTTTGAGATCTCAACTATCCCGTCAATGACCGCAAGCAGGTGACCGGTTTTACGGGTAATGATATCGGGACACTCCTGGATACCCTCTTCTGCCCGGTCAGCTGATCCAGTACCTGAATGATTAATTGACATCAGCTTCTGAAAAATAACTATCTTCGATAGCCGTAAGGGGCAGATCGGATAAAGCTTTTTATCTGTTCTGCACCAGCCTTCTATTAATCTGACAGATTGATTATCAGGAATAAATTTAATCTATTTTTATCTTAATGAAAAAAATTGCCGTTTTCCCGGGATCCTTCGATCCTTTTACCATCGGTCATGAGGGTATTGTGAGAAGGGCCCTCAGCCTCTTTGATGAAATAATTATTGCCGTAGGTGCAAATGCCCTGAAAAAAAGCTATTATCCACTCGAGGTAAGGAAAGCCATGATCAGCAAGGTCTTTAAGGATGAGCCCAGGATAACCGTTGACCATTATGAAGGCCTTACGGTTGATTATTGCCGTGATAAGGGAGCCGGATACCTGCTGAGGGGGCTCAGGACTTCAGCCGATTTCGAGTTTGAAAGGGCGATTGCCCAGGTAAATAAGGCATTGGTCTCGGAGATTGAATCGGTCTTCCTTCTTACAGTTCCCGAGCATACATCGATAAACTCGACAATTGTTCGCGATATAATACGTAGCGGCGGCGACGCCTCCATATTCGTTCCGGCAGCAATAAACCTTAAAGATTATAAAGGGGAAGAGATATAAAGAAGATGTTGCTTGTTGCTGGTTGCTGGGTGCTGGTTGCTGTCCCGCCAAAGCGGGATCTACGCTTCGCTCCGGGTTGCTGGTTACGGATTACCGTTTGTCTGTTACCGTATGCCGTTTGTCTGTTGCCATTTGCCGATTGCCGTTTGCTATTATACTTTCATGATTGATACATGTATCAGGTCCATCAGCGAGAGCCAGGCTGTGCCCTTTATTTTGCTAAGCTCATCCGGCGCCAGCCATTCCACTTTTGTAATTCCCTCATTGATCTGCGGTTCTATCGCCATTGTTCCGTTGTAATCCATCAGGTACCAGCTGGTCTTTTTGAGGTAAGATATCCCTTCCCATGAATAGGTATGGTAGCTTGGCTCGAGTGGCTTCACGATCCTGTGTCCGGAGATGCCGCACTCCTCGTGAACTTCCCTGACGGCACAATCCTCGGGGGATTCTCCTTCCTCAATATGGCCTTTCGGCAGATCGAGCTTGCCTCTCTTTTCGATGAACAGGAATTTCCCGGAAGTGTGCTTCACCAGTCCGCCGGCAGCTCCAACCTCGGTAAAATATATCCTGAATATCTTCCAGATGTGCTTTATGTTGTGACCGTAGATGTTAATGGAGTTGATTTCCGTATTTGCCTGGAAATCAGATATTAGCTTATAAAGTTCAGCGGTTGTGTTAAACTTGTGGAATAACCCGTATTTTTGTACCCGGTCAGGTTCCGGGCTGATCACTATGAATCTGTTTTCAAAATGAACCTTATACATATTCAAATGGGAAACTCGGCAAAAGAGATCGCTGAATATCTGTTACAAATTAAAGCAATAAAATTGCAACCATCAAGTCCTTTTACATGGGCTTCCGGCTGGAAGTCACCAATTTATTGCGATAACCGCAAAACACTTTCATTTCCGGAAGTCAGGACCTTCATCAGGGATTCATTTGCAGATATTGTGAAGAAGCATTATCCCGAAGCCGGGCTTGTTGCGGGAGTAGCGACTGGAGCCATTGCTCACGGGGTGCTGGTTGCTGAAAAGCTCGGACTGCCATTCGTGTATGTAAGGTCTGAAGCCAAGGAACACGGCCTGGGAAACCAGATTGAAGGTTACTATACAAAAGGCCAGAAGGTAGTTGTAATTGAGGATCTTATCTCAACAGGAGGGAGCAGCCTTAATGCTGTGAAAGCCCTCAGGGAAAGCGGCTGCATTGTTCTCGGCATGGCAGCTATCTTTACATATGAATTCAAAAAGGCAGGTGACGGTTTTGCTGCAGCAGGATGTGAGCTTCATACTCTCAGCAATTATACGACCCTGATCGAAACTGCGGTCGCAACAGGCTATATAGGCCAGTCAGAAGTGGAGACCCTGAGTCAGTGGAGGCTCGATCCATCTGTATGGGGAACCGTTAAACAGTAACAGGACTGAAATGATCCAATTTGAAAGCAGGACCGGTGAACTGACCGGAAATCCCCGGGATGTCTATGATTTTGTAACAGACCTGAGAAACCTCAGGCAGTTTCTTAAAGGCAACAGCCTCGACGGCTTTAATATTGAAAAGGAAAGATGCAGCTTCAGGTTTCC
This sequence comes from Bacteroidota bacterium, assembly GCA_030706785.1. Taxonomy (GTDB): domain Bacteria; phylum Bacteroidota; class Bacteroidia; order Bacteroidales; family VadinHA17; genus LD21. The sequence goes on from JAUZNW010000085.1 coordinate 3,722, forward strand.
TGCGGTGGGGAATGTCGACCTTCATTTAGCTGAAAAGGAGCCGTTCAGCAAGGTGCTGTACAGCGGTACGGCCTTAACCAGCAATCAGTTTTCGCTCCAGTTAAGCATTTCAGATAAAGAAAACGGAAAGTCCGGAATAAAGGTGAAGCTCAGTGCCGATCTGAATCCCTTCCTTAAGATGGTGGCATCCGAGCCGATAAAAAGGTTTCTTGAAGAGCTTGTTAGTGAGATGGAAAAGTTCAGGGGCTGGAACAGATCTAATGCATAAAGCTTACCTCCCTGAACGAAAATCTGTGGATCTTTTCATACTCATCCTCTATCATCAGGCGTCCTGAAGTATCTACTGAAATTATCCTGCCATACACCGGCCCCTGGTCAGTCATGAAATTATACCATTCCATGAAAAGGTACATGGAGGAGGTATAATCATTCCTTATAGCTGCCTGTTTGCCTGAAAGAATTTTCATGTATCGCCTGTCCAGGTCCGCAGCAAGCTTTTTCAGACAGGCTTCTGTGTTATAATCCTTTCCTGTGAGCATTTTCAGAGAAACAGCGTTGGGAACATCAAGTGGGAATTTTTCCTGGTTGACATTCAATCCTATACCGACTACAGAGTAATCAATCCTTTCACCGGAAATAGAATTTTCAATAAGTATGCCTGCTATTTTGTCATCCCCGGCATAAATGTCATTCGGCCATTTAATTGTGCACCTTTTGACATGTCTGCCGATGAAATCACAGATGCCCAGCGAGACTGCCATTGAAATGATAAATTGTTCTTCAGGCCTGATAACAGCCGGATAAAGTATTATGCTGAATAAAAGGTTTTTACCTCGTTCGCTCTCCCACGTATTCCCTTTCTGGCCTTTTCCTGCCGACTGGTAACCGGTATGGATTATTGTGCCTTCAGCAGGCCGGCTCTCCTTTATAAGCTGATGGGCAAAGTTGTTCGTTGAATCTGTTATGTCCCTGTAAATGTATGACGACCCTATTATCATTAGCTGACGATTTTAATCCGGATATGTCAATATTTCTCCTGATTTCCCGTCTTTACAACGTGGTACCGAAATTGTAAAAAGAGACTGATTGCGACAAAAATACGGATAAAAGTTCGTACTTTTGCGACTTGGAAATAACTGAAGAGTATTTGATGAAGAAAAGACAGGATGGAACAGAACATCTCCTTGGAAGCGTTATAAAAGGTATATTTGAGAAGAAGGGACAGGATGTTCTTAAGATAGATCTGAGAAAGCTTGAAAACAGGATTACCGATTTTTTTGTTATCTGTCATGGTTCTTCAACGACGCAGGTCGATTCTTTGTGTGACTCTGTCGAGGATACTGTCAGGGTGGGAACTGGCGCGAAGCCTTCCCATGTCGAAGGGCTCGAAAATTGTTTCTGGGTCCTTCTGGATTATGGAGATGTGGTTGTGCATATCTTTCTTGAAGAGTACAGACATTTTTACAGCCTCGAATCACTCTGGGCTGATGCTTCGGTAGAAGCTGTTAAGGATTTTATTTGATAGAGAAGTTATTTATGGCAGAAAACAATAGCAGGAACCAGGGACCCGGCAAGATCCCTGATAAAAATCAGAAACCAAGATTCAACTCCAACTGGATTTTTGCGATTCTGGCTATTACCTTCATTGCTATCAACCTCTTTTATGGGAGCAGGTCAACTCCAAAAGCGCAGACACGGGATCTGATGGAGATGATAAAAAACCACGATATTGAGAGAATAGTTGTTATCAATAAAGAAGTAGCTGAGATATACCTTAAGAAGGAAGCGGTTGGATCGGGAAGATACCCCGCACTGGCAAAAAAGAACAACAGGGGGTTAGGACTGGGGGTGCCAAAAGCAGATTTTGTTTACAACATAGGAGATATAACCACATTCCAGCCGTTCATTCTCCAGGAGCAGAAGAATGTCGGATATGCTGACAAGGAAATTGTTTATCCCGAATCTGAAACACGGCATAATTATTTTGGTGAGATACTGGGCTGGACGCTGCCTTTTATAGGGCTTATCGTCCTCTGGATGTTCCTTATGCGGCGTATGTCTGGGGGCGGTGCCGGAGGTGCAGGAGGCATTTTCAGTGTCGGAAAGTCAAAGGCACAAATATTCGATAAGGATACGAACGTCAAGATCAACTTCAGCGATGTGGCAGGACTTGAAGAAGCCAAGACTGAAGTTATGGAAATTGTTGATTTCCTGAAGAATCCGAAGAAATATACACAACTGGGGGGTAAGATCCCCAAGGGTGCATTGCTGATCGGTCCTCCCGGAACCGGGAAGACACTTCTTGCCAAAGCAGTCGCCGGAGAAGCAAACGTCCCCTTCTTTTCGATCTCAGGATCTGATTTTGTTGAGATGTTCGTAGGGGTTGGTGCTTCACGGGTCAGGGACCTGTTCAAGCAGGCCAAGGAAAAAGCCCCTTGTATTGTGTTCATTGATGAAATAGACGCTGTCGGAAGAGCCAGGGGAAGGAACGTCAATTTCGGCTCCAATGATGAGCGGGAGAACACACTTAACCAGCTTCTTACCGAAATGGATGGTTTCGGAACGAATATGGGAGTGATAATCCTTGCTGCCACCAACAGGGCTGATATCCTCGACAGGGCTTTGCTGCGAGCCGGAAGGTTTGACCGCCAGATACATGTGGAGCTGCCCGATCTTAACGAGCGGGAAGCCATCTTCAAGGTGCACCTGCGTCCGATCAAGCTTGAAAAGGGCTTTGATGTAGGTTTTCTTGCAAAACAGACTCCGGGATTCTCGGGAGCTGATATTGCAAATGTCTGCAACGAAGCAGCCCTGATAGCTGCACGCAATAACAAAACGGTCGTTCAAAAGCAGGATTTCCTCGATGCCATTGACAGGATAGTCGGAGGTCTTGAGCGGAAGAACAAGATCATTTCGATGGGAGAAAAGAAGACCATAGCCTACCATGAAGCAGGTCATGCCACGGTAAGCTGGCTGCTTGAATATGCAAGCCCTCTTCTTAAAGTTACTATCATCCCAAGAGGCAGGGCTCTTGGTGCAGCGTGGTACCTTCCCGAGGAAAGACAGATAACAACACGGGAACAGCTTCTTGATGAAATGGCATATGCTCTTGGCGGCAGAGCAGCCGAACAGCTTGTGTTCGGGAAGATCTCCACCGGAGCACTCAGTGATCTTGAGAAGATCACCAAACAGGCATATGCAATGGTCTCATTCTTTGGGATGAGTGACAAGGTCGGCAATGTAAGTTTTTATGATTCTACAGGCCAGGCTGACTTTGGATTCACAAAACCTTACAGTGAAAAAACTGCCGAAGTTATCGATCAGGAAGTAAAGGCGATAATTGAAGAATCGTATCTGCGCGCACAGGACGTTCTTAAAAGCAATATGAAAGGCCTTATTGAGCTTGCCGAACTCCTTCTCGAAAAAGAGGTTATCTTCAGCGAGGATCTCGAGCGTATTTTCGGCAAAAGGAAAGCTGATATCATTAAAGAAGAGAAAGAAGCTGCTGATAAGAGCAAAACCATGAATGGAGCAGCAAGCGAAAATATACCTGCCGGTACTTCTGAAATTAAAAAAGTTCCTGCCGTAGAGTCTGCAGAAGCGACAAAGACTGAAATCCCTGAGAAGGCGCCCGCAAAGAGCAGGAAGACAAAAGACAAAAACAAAACATTACCAATTTGAGCGATTTCCTGAGGCGGACCCTTACCGCGGTCTGGATAGTGATTTTAATCCTTGGAGGTTTCTGGCTCCACCCTTTGTCGTTCTTCATCACAGGACTATTAATACTTACAGGTTCTCTTTATGAGTATTATGTACTTATCAGGGAAACGGGTACACGCCCTCAGATGACAGGCGGGATTGCCGCAGGAATAATTCTTTATTCGGTTTCAACCCTTGTTTCAGCTGGCCTGCTTTCAGAGTTATATTTCCTTGTCCTGATCCCTGTTGTGCTCCTTATAATAGTCTCTGAGCTTTACAGGAAGCAGGATAAGCCTTTTAATTCACTGGCCCATACAATATTTGGCCTGGTCTACATCGGGGTTCCGCTTTCGCTTTTCCCTTTTGCAGCATTCTCAAGAACAGGCATCAGTTCCCTGATCCCGCAGAACAGCCTGGTCTTTTCACCCGGACTTGTAATCGGATTCCTGTTGCTGTTATGGCTTAACGATACTGGAGCATATGTTACAGGGATCACCTTTGGCAGGCACAGGATCATGGAAAGAATATCACCCAGGAAATCATGGGAAGGATTCATCGGCGGGCTTGTAGTGGCCGCACTTACCGGGTGGCTCATCTCGGGCTGGCTGGGTGTACTGAATCCGGCCGGGTGGATCATCACGGCAGTAATAATATCAGTTTCAGGAACCTTCGGCGATCTCGTCGAATCAATGCTCAAAAGAAGCCTTGGCGTAAAAGACTCGGGTTCTGTCATGCCCGGACACGGTGGATTTCTTGACCGTTTCGACAGTACATTTACCTCATTCCCGCTTGTATATCTTTTTATTTCACTTTTTGGATGATTGGGAAGTCTTATATAGTTTTGCATAAATTTCGGGAGAGATGAGCATTCATAAGGAAGGATATAAAATACTGGCGTTTAGCTTGATAGGGCTGGTATTAATAAATGTCCTTGTACAAGTGATATGGTCCGGATCCCCGCTTATAAAATGGACCTTTCTTATTTGTTCCGTGCTTGTGTTTGTTTTTACTCTTTTCTTTTTCAGGTTTCCTGCCAGGAAAATTGAGCCTGATCCCGGACTGATATATGCACCGGCTGACGGAAAGGTTGTTGTAATAGAAGAAACGCTTGAAAACGAGTATTTTAAGGACATGCGGCTCCAGATTTCGATCTTCATGTCACCGTTCAATATGCACAGCAACCGGTACCCGGTATCAGGCAGGATCAAATATGTAAGCTATAATCCGGGGCATTACATGGCGGCATGGCATCCCAAATCCTCCGAGCTTAATGAAAGAAGCTCCATTGTAATTGAAACAAAGGGAGGCGCTGAAATACTTGTCAGGCAGATTGCCGGTGCCATAGCCAGGCGCATAGTGACCTACGCAAAAAAAGACCAGGAGGTCGTCCAGGGAGACGAGCTTGGCTTTATTAAATTCGGATCGCGGGTTGATGTTTTCCTTCCGCTCGGTACGGAAGTTGAAATACCAATTCTCCAGCAGGTTAAAGCCAATAAAAGCATTATTGCGAAGATCGGATAAAACTTGGATCTCATGAAAATGACTGATGACAGGATTATTGATGTTACTGAAAATGTAAAATGGATAGGTGTGCTCGACTATGATATCCAGACATTCGATATTGTGATGACTACGGAATTTGGCACAACCTACAATTCTTATTTTATCAATGCCGGGAAAAAAGCTCTTATTGATCTTGTCAAGGAAAAGTTCAGCGATATATACCTGAAGAAACTGCGGTCAGTCACTGATCCGGCTGAGATACAATATGTCATCCTCGATCATACGGAGCCTGACCATTCAGGCAGCCTTAAGCTCCTGCTTGAGATCAACCCTTCAGTCACAGTTGTCGGAAGCGGCAACGCTATCAGGTACCTGAAGGATATTGTCAACATTCCTTTCAAATCGCTGATTGTTAAGGATGGAGATACTCTTGACCTCGGAAACAGGACATTAAGATTTATCTCAGCGCCAAACCTTCACTGGCCTGATTCAATTTACACCTACCTTGAAGAGGAAAAGATCCTTTTCACCTGCGATTCGTTTGGTGCACATTACTGCGATCCTGAGCTTTACAGCAGACTTACTGATGATTATAAAAAGGCATATAAATATTATTTCAATGTAATATTGAAACCCTTCAGCCGGTTCATGCTGAAGGCAATTGAGAAGATCAGGCCTCTTGAAATAAAAATGATCTGTCCGGGACATGGTCCCGTTCACAGGGACAATGTCAGGGAGATCATCGATATTACAGCGGATTATGCAGGGCGGTATGTTGAGCTGATCTCGGCAAGGAAGGTCAGGAAGGTCCTTGTTGCATATGTTTCGGCATATGGCTATACAAAAATGGCATCGGAATATATCGCATCAGGAATACTCGAATCAGATGGGCTGAGCGTTGAAACCGTGGATATTGAAAAGATCCCGGAGGCTGATCTGGACAGCAAGCTGACAGAAGCTGATGCAATACTTATCGGTTCACCAACGATCAATCAAAACACTTTACTTCCTGTTTACAGGTTGTTTGCCCTGATCAATCCATTGAGGGATAAAGGCAAGCCTGCCGGTGCATTTGGTTCGTACGGCTGGAGCGGTGAAGCAACAAAGATAATAACTGAGAATCTTCGCAATCTTAGGCTGAAGGTGCTGGAAGAACCTGCCGGATTCAAATTTTTCCCTGCCGGCTCCAAGAAGGATGACCTGATTGATTTCGGGAGACGTTTTGCTCGGGCAGCTATAGAAGCATTCAATGAAATAAAAAATCCCGGTGATTAGCCGGGATTTTTTTAATCTGTTTATGCGTTATGAGATTTTGACCTGACGTGAGATCTTGTTCTTCTCTTCCGTAACTTTCGGAAGAACGATGCTCAGAATTCCATCCTTGTAGTTAGCTTCGATCTTTTCCTTGTTTATATTTTCAGGTATTTCAAAACTTCTGCAGAAAGATGAATAGCTGAATTCCTTTCTCCTGTAACCGTCTTTGCTTTCTTCTTTTTCATTCTTTGATTCTGATGCCACGGTAAGAAGATCTTCCTGTATGTCAATCTTGAGATCTTTCTTTTCCATTCCCGGAACTGCAAGATCGAGCGTAAAGTTCTTTTCATCTTCCCTGATATTTACTGCCGGCATCGAAGTGCTTCTTCCGTCAAATACCGGAAAGAAATCATCGTCAAAAAGACCCGGCATAAAGAATGGCCTGAATGTCCTGGTTGAAATTGTTGGTAACATGGCTTTGTCCTCCATTATTTTAGTTTAACATTTTTGTTCATTTACATGTTCCAATATTCAATTTCCGTTCCAATACCCAAAAGCTGACAATATGACATATACAAAGCCGATAAGACAGTCAAAATGGCATGATATATTTTCGATAGTGCATGGAAAGTCCATTTTATCAGGCTATTGGTATTACAAAAATTCTGATTAGGTTTGTAAACAGAATCTCTTTCCTGATGAGGGCCACACTCAGAAATATTCTTATCGTTCTCGGGATTTTGCTTTTCCTGGCATGTCTCTGGTACTTCAGGAACATTGTGGTTTACATACTGGTTTCGGGGGTCCTGTCGATAATGGGAAGACCGCTGGTCGACCTCATCTGCAGGATAAAGGTGAGAAAGCTGGCTTTCCCAAGGGCTCTTGCAGCCTTCCTGACACTGATCATCATCTGGGGAGTCATAGTGCTGTTTCTGGTAATCTTTGTCCCTCTTATTACCAAACAGATAAACTATTTCTCGACCATAGACAGCAATAAAATAGTTCAGATCGTCCATGGACCGATTGACAGGTTAGAAAAAATACTGATAAGCATAAATCCCAAAATATCAAACCAACTCTCTCTCAGTGACTATCTGAGCTCAAAGGTATCCGGGATCCTGAATATTGAAGTGATCCAGAATTTTATCGGATCAATAATCAGCATGGTAGGCAATCTTGTAATTGCGATCTTCTCCATATCATTCATAACATTCTTCTTTCTGAAGGATCAGCACCTGTTTTTTGAATCCATACTGATCTGGATCCCTGATAAATATGTTGACCATGTAACAAGGGCACTCAATTCGATCAAGCAGCTGCTGACAAGGTATTTTATAGGAATCCTTATTCAGAGCACCTGTATAATGATCCTTATAGATATCGGCATGACCATCGCAGGGATCGATTTCCATCAGGCCCTGGTAATGGGACTGATCCTTGGTGTCCTTAATGTCATTCCCTATGTGGGTCCCTGGCTTGGTTTGTTCATTGCAATAATCATGGGTGTCGCATCGCATATCAACCAGGATTTTTCAACGGTTGTTGTGCCTTTGATATACTATATGGTAATTGTCGAAGCAATTACACATCTTATCGATAATGTGGTATTCCAGCCGGTGATTTTTTCAAACAGTGTCAGGGCGCACCCTCTCGAGATCTTCCTGGTTGTGCTTACTGCAGGGTTTCTTGCAGGGATCCCGGGAATGATACTCGGCATACCGACATATACTGTGCTGAGGGTCTTCGCAAGGGAATTCTTCTATGGATTTAAAGCTGTTCAGAAAATAACCTCGAGCCTGTCGGATGGGACCGAGGAAGGACGAAAAAAGGAATCAGTTATAAAACTGGATGATCTGATACCGGTTTCAGACGAAAAAACAGAAAAGAAAAGAACACGGAAAAAAGTAAAACCTGATTAGTTCCCTTTATGCCTTCTGTCTTTTCCGCGTTAAACAGGATATTCCGCTTCTACTATGACGGTTTCAGGACCATGTCATGGTGGGGAAGGCGCATGTGGGTCATCATCCTGATAAAGCTGTTTGTGATTTTCTTAATCCTCCGTCTTTTTTTCTTCCATGATTTTCTCCGCAGGAAATACAATACTGATGATCAGAGAAGTAATCATGTCCTTGAACAATTGATAAATTCAAAATAGAACTATGTTTGGAAACGTCGATCTGTCACTGGTGAACTGGTCCAGGGCCCAGTTTGCCCTGACAGCCATCTATCACTGGCTTTTTGTGCCCCTCACCCTGGGCCTGTCGTTCATTATTGCGATAATGGAGTCAATCTATGTCAAAACAGGGAATGAGGAGTGGAAGCGGATAACCAGGTTCTGGATGACCCTTTTCGGAATCAATTTTGCAATCGGTGTCGCAACCGGGATTATCCTTGAGTTTGAATTTGGTACCAACTGGTCAAATTACTCATGGTTTGTGGGTGATATTTTCGGAGCCCCGCTTGCAGTTGAGGGAATTCTGGCATTCTTCCTCGAATCGACCTTTATTGCTGTTATGTTCTTTGGCTGGAACAAGGTAAGCAGGGGTTTCCATCTCGCCTCCTCCTGGCTCGTCGCGGCAGGAGCCAGTCTTTCAGCCTTATGGATAATAGTTGCCAACGGATGGATGCAATATCCTGTCGGCATGATATTCAACCCCGAAACTGCAAGGAACGAGATGGTGAACTTCTGGGAAGTGCTTTTCAATAAGATTGCCGTGTTTGACTTCCTTCATACAATTTCTTCAGGATTCCTCCTGGCATCAGTTTTTGTCCTCGGGATAAGCGCTTACTATCTTATACGCAAAAGGGAAGAACGCTTTGCTTTGAAAAGTATTCTTGTGGCAGGTATTTTCGGCCTTCTCTCTTCATTTCTTGTCGCCTTCACGGGAGATCTTTCGGCGAAGATTGTTTCGAAAGTGCAGCCGGTTAAATTTGCTTCAATGGAAGCCCTTTATAACGGACAAAAGAATCCGGGACTGGTGGCAGCCGGCATTCTTAAAACTTCCGGCAGGAGCATCGGCTCAAAAAAAATCTGCGAATTTTCAGTCAAGGTTGAAATACCGGGCTTTCTGTCAATAATGACAGGTGTGGGGAAGGACGCTTTTATACCCGGAATAACCGATCTTGTTCAGGGCAACCCATTGTCAGGTTTGCTCTCAGTACCTGAAATGATGGAGAGAGGAAAGACTGCCAGAAATCTTCTGGCGGACTATAAAACCGCAAAGAACAATAATGAAGTTGAAAAAGCAAAGGGGATCTCAGGCATGTTCCGGGATAAGACATTCATCGACAACTATTTCAGATATTTCGGCTATGCATTTATTGACAAGCCGGAGGATGTGATTCCTGATGTGAAACTGACATTTTATACCTTTCACATTATGGTTCTGTTCGGATTCTATTTCATCCTGCTTTTTATACTGAGTATATGGTTCCTTTTCAGAGGAACTCTGCAAAGGCAGAGATGGCTCCTCCGGGCAGCACTCTTTTCAATACTGTTCCCTTATGTCGCGGGCGAACTTGGCTGGGTACTTACCGAGATGGGACGGCATCCGTGGATTATTCAGAACCTGATGCCGGTTAATATCGGAGTTTCACAGATCGCCGCGGGGAACGTTATCACAACTTTCATCCTGTTCGCGGTCCTCTTTACGGTCCTGCTGATCGCGGAAATATCTATTATGATCAAACAAATTAAACTGGGTCCCAGACATTAGGAGGAAATAGCCATGACAATAATGATATCTCATCTTTTTCTGCAGCACTACTGGTGGGTGATCATTTCACTTCTTGCCGGACTGCTGGTATTCCTGATGTTTGTTCAGGGAGGTCAATCCATGATCTTTTCCTTACCCGGAAATGAAACCGAAAGAACAATCCTGGTCAATGCCCTTGGAAGGAAATGGGAGTTTACCTTCACGACACTTGTCACATTCGGGGGAGCATTCTTCGCTTCATTCCCTCTCTTCTATGCAGTAAGCTTCGGAGGGGCCTACTGGGTCTGGATCGCGATCCTGTTCAGCTTTATCATTCAGGCTGTTGCATACGAGTTCAGGTCAAAACCTTCAAATATATACGGGAAGAAGACATTTGATATTTTCCTGTTCCTGAATGGATCACTCGGACCATTCCTTATAGGAGCCGCCGTTTCGACTTTCTTTACCGGCTCTCAGTTCAGCCTTAATGCAATGAACCAGGTCAGGTGGGAAACACCCTGGCACGGACTTGAAGCCCTGCTCAACGGCAGGAACCTCACCCTCGGGCTGACAGTCCTGTTCCTGGCACGAACCAACGGGCTCCTTTATATTATAAATACAGTTGAAAATAATGAAATGGTTGCCAGGGCACAGAGAAAGCTGATAATGAACTCGATAACATTTGTAGTGTTCTTTCTCTTTTACGTGATCACCCTGGTGCTGTCCCGGGGATTCGCTTATGACAGGGTAAATGATACTGTGACAATGGAGAAGTTCAAGTACCTGCATAATCTTTTACATATGCCCCTGGTCCTGATACTTTTCCTTGCAGGAGTGGCTTCTGTGCTTTATGGCATTGGTTTTGCGATATTCAAAGGAAGCCGTAAAGGCATCTGGTTCAGTGGAGCAGGCACTGTCGTGACCGTAATAGCAATTTTCCTTACGGCAGCCTTTAACGGCACAGCATTTTACCCGTCAGCTTTTGATCTGAACAGTTCCCTTACCATCGAAAACGCATCATCAAGCCTTTTTACGCTGAAGGTCATGATGTATGTCTCGTTTATCGTTCCTTTTGTAGTGGCTTATATCTGGTATGCCTGGAAATCAATAAATGACAGGAGGATAACTGAGGAGGAGATGAAGATGGAGGGGCATGTGTATTAAAAGGCAGAAGGCTGAAGGCGGAAGGTGGAAGGTGGAAGGTATCTTCCTGTCGCCTGTCGCCTAATGCCCGTCGCTCGTCGCCCGTCGCCCGTCGCCTGACGCCTTTGATTTTTTATGCAGTTAATTTGGATAATATTCAGAAGATATGTACACGACTGAAATATTTTACTAC
>JAUZNW010000086.1 GCA_030706785.1 Bacteroidota bacterium
ATGTTTATTGGATGAGTTGGATGGAGAGCCGGGAAGGATTATTTTTACATCAGATACCAGATATATGCCAGTAAGAAAGATAATTCCACCACTGCTTAAGGAGGGTGATGAGGTCGGACTGATCTCTCCGTCATGGGCCATAGATGAGGAGAAAATAAACTATTCGGTTACTTTTCTTGAGAACTGGGGACTCAGGGTGAGGCTGGGAAAGAATCTCCTGAATAGTTCAGGACCTTTCGCCGGCACTGATTCCGAAAGGCTTCATGACCTGCAGGAAATGACAAATGATCCGCACATTAGAGCTGTGCTTTGTTCCCGTGGCGGGTATGGATTATTGAGGATAATTGACAGGACCGATTTTTCGGCGCTGAGACAATATCCCAAATGGTATGTGGGATTCAGTGACATAACAATCCTGCACCTCTGGCTGAATGAAATTTACGGTCTTGCCTCAATTCACGGGGATATGCCCCTTAATTATTCAGATCAAGAAAAAACTGGTGAAACATTTAAAACCCTTCATGACGCATTGTTCGGTGATTATGAACCAGTAAAATGGACCGGCAACTTCCATCGCCAGGCGAATGTAACAGGGGATTTGACAGGAGGCAATCTTTCATTATTGTACAGCCTTATCGGTACAAAGGGTGAACCGGTGACAAGGAGAAAAATACTCTTTATTGAGGATGTCGGGGAATATTATTATCATCTCGACAGGATGATGAATTCCTTGAGGCTGGCAGGCAAGCTCAAGGGGCTTGCGGCCGTTCTGGTAGGCGGGCTTTCAAAAATGGAAGATACAAAGGTTCCCTGGGGTAAAAGTGCTGAAGAAACAATAATGGAGGCGGTTTCGGGCTACAATTATCCTGTATTTTTCGGATTTCCTGCAGGTCATATAAATGACAACCGTGCCTTTTATATCGGAATGAAGGCAAATATCCGGATTGAAAACGGCATGGCTGTACTCAGTTATCCCTGAGAATCAGAAGGCAGATATAAGGAGGTCCAGGTCTTTTGATATGGCTCCGAATTTTTGTCCGAGCGTTTCGTTCGTGAGTATACCGTTAAAGAGATAAACGCCGTTCCTGAGGCCGCGGTCATTTTTAAGAAGCTGTGTAATGCCGCCTGATTCAGCTATATTCTGAAGGAGAGGATTGAAGATATTGCTGAGGGCTATTGAGGCTGTGCGGGCAACTCTTGACGGAAGGTTCCAGGCAGAAAAATGGATCACCCCATGCTTTTCGTAAACCGGATCCCTGAGGGCGCGGCATTCTGTTGTCTCAATGCATCCTCCGCGATCGATACTCAGGTCGATGACCACCGATCCCTTTTTCATTGTCTTGATCATATCCTCGGTAATATAGTACCACGGACGGAGGTCTTCAAGCTCGCAAGCGCCTATCAGCACATCAGCCGATTTGAGGGCTTTTTTCAATACCTGCGGATGAAATACAGATGTCTGAAGACGCTGGTTTATGACATTCTGGAACCTTCTGAGATTGTGAAGCGATTTGTCGAATATCTTCACCTGAGATCCCAGTCCCAGGGCAGCACGGGCAGCATATTCCCCTGCTGTGTTTGCTCCGATAATTACTACTTCAGTAGGAGTCACACCGGTTATCCCTCCAAGAAGAACTCCCTTACCGCCGTGGTGGTTGCTCAGGTAATCGGACGCGATCAAAATTGACGTCACGCCGCTTATTTCACTCATTGATTCCATGACAGGCATTTCTCCGTGGGCATCGCGGATTTTCTCGAGCGCAAGAGCCGTTACTTTCTTTTTGATCAATTTTCCCAGTGTTTCCTCACTTAGCCTCAGTACATTAAGAAACGACATAACGGTCTGATTCCCTTTGAGGTAATCGGCTTCCTGCTGGGTAAATGGTGCGATCTTGATAACGGCGTCGGCACTGAAAACCCTTGCAGGAGAATCAGTAATGACTGCACCATTCTCTGCATAATCCTTGTCGGAATAGTTTGAACCTGCACCGGCTCCCTTCTGAACGATCACCTCGTTGTCATTTTCAACGAGTATGTTTACCGCTTCAGGTGTAAGCGCCACCCTCTTCTCATCGTTCTTTTTATCGGCCGGGATCCCAATCGAGATCTTTTTATGCCTGACAACTGTTTCAAGCTGTTCTTCCTTAGGCATTAAAGCCGAACCTAAATTTCCGTTTTTCCCTTTATCGTTCATCTGAAATTGCAGGTTAATTATTCAAAGGTAAAAAAATTGTCCGTTCCTCGTTATCCCCGACCTCGATCCTGAACCTTACTGTTTCCGGAGGAAGAAGATCCTCTATCAGCTCAGGCCACTCCATAAAGCAATATGAACCGCTCGAGAAATATTCCTCGATGCCAAAGTCGAATACTTCCTCTTTCTTCTTAATTCTATAAAAATCAATATGATATAATGATTCTCCATTACTGGTCCTATACTCATTGATAAGGGTGAAAGTCGGGCTGCTTACAATATCGGTTGCCCCCAGGGCTTTGCATACAGCCTTTATAATTGTTGTTTTGCCTGCGCCCATTGATCCGTAAAACGCAATTATTCTTTTTCCGGAAGTGAGTTCAAGGATCTTTTTAGCAGCAGCGGGAAGATGCTTTTTATCTTTGATAAGGATCCTCATTCCGGAAGTAGAGTAGTCATGATACTGGTTCAAGGTAAGCAACAGGAAGCATTATCTCCTGCATTGAAATTCCGCCGTGCTGGAAAGTGTCCTTGTAGTAGCCGGCATAATAATTGAAATTATTCTGATAGACAAGGAAATCCTTGTTCAGTGCGAAAATATATTTTGAGGTAATATTTGTTTTGGGAAGCCCGGCCTTCTCAGGATATTTCAGATCAAACACCTGTTTCGGATTATAGTCGAGGTTCCTTCCCATCTTGTACCTGAGGTTCGCTGAGGTTTTCCTGTCACCGATCACCTTTATCGGATTCTGTACCCTTATTGTCCCGTGATCGGTGCTGAAGATTATTCTTACAGGTTGAGTAGACAGTGACACCAGCAGCTCGAAAAGCGGAGAATGAACAAACCATGACCGGGTCAGGCTCCTGTATGCCTTTTCATCATTTGCCAGGTCCCTGATGAGCCCGATCTCGGTCCTTGCATGGGAAAGCATATCGACAAAATTGTAAACAAGTATGTTAATGTCATTTTCAAGAAGCTGCTTCATCCTGTCGTTTACCTTCCTCCCCTCCTGGTTGCTTGTTATCTTATTATAGGTCCATCTGAACTTATACCCCTTTCGTGCAAGCTGATATTTAAAAAGCTCTTCCTCATAATTATTCTTTCCTTCTTCCTCATCATCCTCGACCCACAGCTCGGGCAGTATTGCGGCGATTGCAGACGGCATTAAGCCCGAGAAAATCGCATTGCGGCTGTACTGTGTGGCTGTCGGCAGTATGCTGAAATAAATATCCTCTTCGATCACCCTGTAAATTCCTGCAAGCTCGGAGGCAATTGTCTTCCACTGGTCAAACCTCAGGTTGTCGATAAGGATGAAGAAAAGTGGAGTTCCCTGCCTTATGTTAGGGAATATCTTTTTTGAAAAGAGAGAGGGTGACAGAATCGGTTTATCCTCGGCATCCGGGTCAAGCCATGATAAATAATTACTGGTCAGATACTTCACAAATGCATTATTCGCGTCATTTTCCTGCATCTTAAGGATCTGGCTCATGCCCGGATCGGTTGATTTTTCAAGTTCAGATTCCCAGAATGTTATCTTCCTGTAAAGGTCAATCCAGTCAGAATGATTTTTTGCAGACAGGATCATATTTCCGATATTGCCGAACTCCTGCCTGTAATTTGTTGTTGTCTTTTCAGTAATGAGCCGGCGCTGTTCGGTTATTCTTTTTATAACCAGAAGGATCTGGTTAGGCTTTACGGGCTTGATGAGGTAATCAGCCATTTCAGATCCAATAGCAGCCTCCATAATACCTTCCTCTTCGTTCTTTGTAATCATGACTACCGGGATATCGGACCTCACTTCCTTTATGTGACGAAGCGTTTCCAGTCCGCTGATCCCGGGCATAGTCTCATCGAGAAAGATCAGATCGTACGGATTATGGCGGACAAGATCGATTGTGTCAATGCCGTTGGTGCATGTGTCAACCTCATACCCCTTATCCCTGAGGAACAATACATGCGCCTTCAGGATCTCAATCTCATCATCGGTCCATAAAATTTTAATCTTCCTCATCGCCGTCATTAAAAACTGAAGCCACAAAATTATTTAATCTTTCCGCGATTGAGATAATTTTCGTTAAAGAAAAGATAGTACCGTTCAGGATTTTTATCATTTTCAAGGGCTTTCAGGTTGCTGCTGTTTATCAGAAATGTCATTAGCCGTACACTCTGTGGATTTCTTATGACTTTTTCAGGATTGAAAGCTTTGAAATATTCCCAGGCCTGGGTGTTGTTCGCAAATCCTGAAACAAGGATCCTGATATACTTATTACCGGTCAGCATACCCTCGGTCTTGTAATTCTTGTTTGTATAATTATCTATGTTATAGCTAATAACATCAAATGATGCCTGGTTGACATTGAAACCGGGATCCATTATCACAACAGCAAATGAATAGGCGGAAGTTGTGTCAGCAACATAGATCTCCTTTGCAATCTCCTTGTCTTCCTCGATTTTAAGTTCAGGCAATTTCTGGTTCAGGTATGCATTCAGCTCGGCAGCCTTTTTCCCTTCCTCGCTTTCAGGCCATTCTTTTATTAGTTTGCCAAGCTCTTCCTTGAAGCCTCTTTCATCACTGATCCTTCCGACAGAATAAGCCTTAAGAAGCATGAATTTTGGCTTAAGGCCGCCTTTGGGAAAAGCCTGAGCAGCGCTGTCGCAGAGTGCGATAGCACCGGGGAAATTCTCAAGACTGTAAAAAGTATAAGCCTTCTCATAGAGCTGCCCTTCCTGCCTGTTCGCAGCAATTTTCCTGTTGAAATAATCAGGATCAGACAGGATCCTTGAAAATTCACTCCCGGGAAATTTTTCCAGGAGACGCTGGCGTGTAATTTCTGCTTTAGTATTTTTACTGTCCCTGTAAACCTTGTAAAGTTCATAAAGTGTTTCAGGAATAAGCTCACTTTCAGGGAACCGGGTCAGAAGGGTTTCATATGACTCGGAAGCTTTCTGCGGGTCGGATATCTTTTCAGAAAAAACCTTGCCGGCATTGAAATAGGCATTTGATATCCTAACATTTGAAACTGCGATCAGGGAATCAGTCAGGGGAAGGTTTTTAAGATAGAATTCAGGCTTCTTGTAATCCATTACTGCTTTTGAAGTATCCGAGCCCTGTTTGCCGGTTTCTTCCTGCGTGCTTGCCTGTGTGACATTCACCCTTGCCTTGTTTGATCTTCTCCAGTTGTCCTCGAGCCGTCGATCGCCCCAGCGCCTCCTGAACTCGGTACGTCCGAATGTTAGCGTATTCTGGTTATAAAAATACCATTTTCCTTCCTGGGACAGGCTTGCCTGGGAACGTCTCTCATTTTCATAATACTGTCCGATATTTGCCCTGTCGTTGTATTCAGAGGTTTTGCCCTGACTTTCAGCCTTGACAACTCTATCAATGATGCCGGCTATAAGGGTTTCCCTCTCCTTTTCAGGCATCCTGGCAACCTTCTGAAGGCTGTCTTCGGTCTGGATAATAATCAGCTCCTTCACCAGATCGTTCAGATTCCTTGACTTTGTCTGCAAATCCTTGTAATCAGGGTACTTCTGATCAAGAAAGTAAACTGTGCTGTCATAATAGAGCCCGGCTTTCATATAATCAGGTTTACTATAGTAATAATCTGCAAGAGCAAGGTATGATTTCCCTTTCTGATTCTGATTCACTGAGCTTGCTGACGCCGATTTCCTGTAAAAATCAAGAGCTTCCTTTTCTTTTCCCTCCCTCTTCATCAGATTCCCGAGTGCATAGTAGATCTGGTCCTGATAATCCTTATTCTTTGCATCTTTCAGCATTCTTTCAAGCTCCCTGCTGATCTCCTGCGGATTGCCGGAATTGACATCAAATACACCTGCTATATTTATCTGTGCATTGAATTCCACATCATAGGGTGGATTCATTTTAACCACATCCCTGTATAAGGCTATGGATTTATCAGCATCACCGGACCGTTCATATAGCTGGGCGAGGAGATAGGTCAGCCTGTATCTTGTTCTTTTTCCGCTTATGTATTTAAGGGATTCCGAAAGAGGAACTATCGCTTCCTGGTACTTTTTCTGCCGGATCAGGATATCAGCAAGGGCAGGATAATAAATGGCTTTGAGTGATTTGCGGGAATCAGCGGTGATCTCCATTTCGTTCAGGAGCCTTGCGGCTTCAACGTTGTTGCCACGTTCACAATATGTTCTGGCAAGCCAGACAGACGATTCAAGCCTTATCTCCGGATCGTTTGCATCTGAAATGCAATAGCTGAATACCGATGCCGCATCTGCGAATTCGTGCTTGTAAAAACGGGCTTTGGCAACAAGGAAGTAACTGTCGTCAACCCACACGTTGAATTCCTTCTGCTCAAGCAGCTTCTTTTCAGTTTCAGTAGGATCCTTCTTCGGATTGAATTCGGGCTTGGCAGTGATCGATTTAAGCGATATCAGTTTTGATGCTTTCTGGATAGCTTTCTCCATGTCGGAAGAGCAAAGAGAAACGGCAGCAGGATCACTGTTCTCAAAAACCCTCAGCAGCTCTGAGAAATCATCATTATGTCCTTTGTTGATTTTTGCGATGCCGGCTTTAAAGCTTTCATATCCGTTGAAATAGATATTGTACTTTGCCGTAAATCCATGATAGAACCTTGTAGTAGCAGTATTCTTCTCCACTGAGCAATCCTGAATGACCAGCAATAGCCATGCAAGAGCAAGTAATTTATATGTTGATTTTCCTGCTGCCAACAAGCCGACTTTAATACTATAAACTTACTATAAACCGGTATAGTATCCTAAAGTGATATTTAATTGGTAAACTCCTTATTATCAAGCTGCAATAACCTTTTTTACTTCCGGAACCTCCTGCATAATTGCCTGTTCCACACCTGCCTTGAGCGTCTGCAGGCTGAACGGGCAGCCGTGACAAGCGCCCGTAAGCCTGACTTTTACAACCAGGTCGTCGGTTACTTCAATAAGATCAATATCGCCTCCGTCGTTCTGAAGGTAAGGCCTGATCCTGTTCAAAGCTTTTACAATTCTATCCTTTACACTTTTTTGTTCTGACATTGTCCTTGTTATTAGTTGGTATTTGATTTATTGGAATTTGATTGATGTATTTGAGCTTGTTGAGTTTATTAAAAGTTGCTGGCTGCTTATTGCTGGTTTTATATATATCCACCAAGCAACCAGCACCAGGCAACCAGTGACTATTTATTCACCTCCACTTTTACAGTTGGTTCCTGCTCCCTGTTCCTCTTTTCTACTTTTTCGATAACTTCGGCAGCAAGCGCCATAAATGCGTTTCCTGTATCTGAATCGTCCAGGGCAGCAGGATGACCTCTGTCGCTGCCTTCGCAGATACTCTGAACGATCGGAATCTGGCCTAGCAGCGGAATATTCATTTTCTCAGCAAGTTTTTTGCAACCGTCCTTCCCGAAAAGATAATACCTGTTGCCTGGAAGTTCGGCAGGTGTGAACCACGACATGTTTTCAACAAGCCCCAGGACAGGAACATTTATCCTTTCATTCCTGAACATTGAAATTCCCTTTATCGCATCTGCCAGGGCTACTTCCTGCGGTGTACTGACTATAATTGCACCCGTTACTGGCAATTCCTGGACAAGGGTCAGGTGGATATCGCTGGTTCCCGGAGGAAGATCAAAAATCAGGTAATCAAGTTTTCCCCAATCACCCTGCATGATCAGCTGTTTCAGAAAGGATGATGCCATAGGACCTCTCCAGACAACAGCCTCACCGGGATTAACAAAAAAGCCGGGAGATAATACCTTCACACCGTATTTTTTTAGCGGCACGATAAGATCTCTTTCTTTTTCCCTGATCAACTCAGGCTGATAATTTTCCGAATCAAACATTCGTGGTACCGAGGGACCAAAAACATCAGCATCGAGGAGTCCGACCGAAAGTCCTTTCCTGGCAAGTGCTACAGCCAGATTTACAGCAATTGTTGTCTTGCCTACACCTCCCTTGCCTGATGAAACAGCAATAACGTTTTTAACCCCGGGCAGAATATCTTTATCCTTCTCCCGGTATTCGGTTATAGTAGTTCTTGGCTGGACCTTGATCTCCTTCACAACAACCTCCGGCCCCAGGACCTCCTTTAATGTCCTTACCACATTGCTTTTAATTGAACTGATAAACGGATCATTGGATCTCTGCGGAGTGAGGGTGATTGAAATTCCCTCACGAGATGATTCGATTTCAGAAACTATGCCAAGCTTCACGATGTCGGATCCTTTTTCAGGGTGGACAACGTTTGAAAGTGCGTGTAATATTTGTTCTCTGGTGAACATAAAGATAATTGAGTTCTACTTTTTTAAACTGATCCCCTCTCCTGTGCAGGTCACCCCCCAACCCCCCTGGAAGGGGGGCAAAGACGGTTTATCTTTTTTGATTTTGGCTGAAACAATATGTTATTTTTATTTAATTTAAATATAAACAGCCTGCAATTTTACCACTTTTTTCTGCGGAATCCAAAAATCAGCGCAATTCCTTTGAAGGATCCCAGAACTTCTCCCTGAAGTTCTGGATCTTATCATCTTCAATGACCAGTCCTTCATTTTCAAGAAGCTGCTGCATGATTGTTATAGTTCCGAAATGGTGTTTGCCGGTCAGAATACCATTCCTGTTTACAACCCGGTGAGCAGGAATAAACTTCTCCCCGGAATGACTCACGTTGAGAGCCCAGCCTACCATTCTAGCCGAACGTGCTGATCCCAGGTATCGGGCAATAGCTCCGTATGAGGTTATCCTTCCGTAGGGTATCAGTATGGTCACCTCATAAACCCTGCTGAAAAAATCATTACTTCCCTGTTTTTTCCCAGCCATAACTGATATTCTTTTCCTTTTCAAGCCTGAAAGCCATATAATTAATTGGCAGACCTTCTTTCAGAAATCCTGTTTCATAATGAGTTTTTATTGAAAGGACCTTAATGAGAATATCCTCGTCATCGTTTTTCTCAGGCATACATTCCCATGCTCTTTTAATGCCTGTCCTGTCGTTAATGATTGCAGAATGGAAGTCATTTGTGGAATAGAGTAGTTCGATGCCATTGTCCTCAACAAGCCTGGAAGTATATCTGAAAAGCTCTGCATTGTCAGTTTTCAGGTGAATTACCCCTTTGTTTTTAAGAAAGCTGCGATAAATGTTGAGGAACCAGGGGCAGGTAAGGCGTTTATTTGAGTTCTTTTTGCCGGGAAAAGGATCAGGGAAAACTATCCAGATCTCATGGACCTCATCACTGGCAAAAAAACAATTTATGAATTCAATCCTCGTCCGCAGGAAGGCCACATTTGTGAGACATTTTTCATTTGCGATTCTGGCTCCCCGCCACATCCTGGCGCCCTTGATATCGACGCCAATGAAATTCCTTCCGGGAAAAATCTCAGCAAGTCCGACAGTATATTCCCCCTTGCCGCAGGCAAGTTCAAGAACTACAGGATTATCATTCCTGAAAATTTCACTGTTCCATCTTCCCTTTATGCTGTGATCTGTACCAGCTGGAATGGAAGTGTCCGGTTGTATCACATTGTTCAGGGTTCCCAGTTCAGCCCACCGCATAAGCTTGTTTTTCCCCACACCCGATTCTATTTTTTTACGGCCTCCTCAACCCTTAGTCCAAAGTCATAAACGCCTTTCAGATCCTCAACCCGCATGCCATGCTGAACATTGACCTGGTAGTTGCCTGAAACCGGGAAGAAAACATTCTTTCTATATGGCAGTTTAAGTTCATGGATATCGCCTAAACCTTTACCATACCAGTTCCCTTTTTCGTCAGCAAGCTCATACTGAAGTGTATCTGTAATGCTTTTCCTGTCGGGAGAGATTGTTGTGACAAACAGCCAGATGTTCCTGAAGGGATACGATGATCCGGTTCTTATCGTGAATATGATGTTGTTGCTGTGGACAGTGTCCTTAACAGGGATTGTAAACACCTGTATATAAGACAGCTTCCAGGTTTTTCCAGGCATGGATTGCGAATCAGTGAATACAACATTTCTTCCGCAACCCTGCAGAAGGAGCATCATTGAGAGCAACTGCAGGAGCCTAATTGATCCTTTTGTCATTGAATCTTCTGTTTTTCCTTCTGTGCGAGTGCCTCCTGTGAAACTCCCCTGAATCAATGTTGTCAAAGCGGGTAAGGCTGTCATTTTTCAGCAGATCATGGGAAACCGGTGCCGGGTTGTAAGCCTCTTCAGAAACCAGAAGCTTTTCAGGTTTTTTACCGCTCCTGTTCATTGCCTGGATCTCTTTTACCCTTTCAACCGGGACTGCTACCAGGTCCGTAGAGGAGTGAGGATCGGTGGTGTACCAGTATATACTTTTATGTACCTCCATTTTCTGGAAGTAAGCTGTCGAATCTGCAAGTTCCAGGGGAATGTCCCTGGGTGGGAAAGAGCGTTGGGCATCTACATAACAATCAAACTCAAAATTAAGGCAGCACTTAAGCTTGCAGCACTGGCCGGCGAGCTTTTGCGGATTCAACGATAATTCCTGGTACTTTGCATGAGTTGTGGTTACGGAGCTGAAGTTCGTAATATGTGTTGCACAGCATAATTCCCTTCCGCATGAACCTATGCCACCTATCCTTCCGGCCTCCTGCCGTGCACCTATCTGGCGCATTTCGATCCTGACCTTGAATTCCTCGGCAAGCACCTTTATCAGCTGCCTGAAGTCGACCCTTTCATCGGCGATATAATAGAATATTGCCTTTGTTTTGTCTCCCTGGTACTCCACATCACCAATCTTCATGTTGAGCTTAAGGTCTTCAGATATCTGCCTTGACCTTAGCATCGTCTGGATTTCCAGCTTCCTGGCCTCATCCCATTTCATGATATCAACCGGTTTTGCTTTCCTGTAAACCTTTTTAAGGTCCTCAGAGGACGGCATGACTTTCAGTCTTTTCATTTCCTGATGGACAAGAGGTCCTGTCATTGATATTCTTCCGATATCATGACCGGGCGATGCTTCGACAGCCACAATATCGCCTATCTCAAGGCGGAGGCTGTTTATGTTCCTGTAGAATCCCTTCCTAGTATTCTTGAAACGAACCTCGACTATGTCATCCTCAGCGGGAAGGCATGTCAGGTCCTTCAACCAGTTAAAAGAATCAAGCTTATTACAGCCTGGTTTATATGTCAGATCAGGCAGATGTATCTCCTCGTCATGCTGGCCCGATAATTCCTCACTATCTGTCATTTAAGAAATCTGAAAAAATTGATGCCGCAAAAATAGTGAAATAATGCATTTATTTCAATTTTCAATGAGCATTTAAACGGTTAACGGATTATGAGCCGGGCAATCTTCAATGAAAGGTCGAGGAAAATGATCTTTGCGTTTCCGTTGGCTTCAATATGGGAATAAGCCAGATTCAGCTCATCAGCAAACGCATTTATATTGCCCTGGTTGATGAACGGATGGAATTTCTTCGAAAAATCACCTTCCTCACCGGTAAGAAAGACAAGCTGGTTCTTTCCCTGGTCAAGTGTTAGCATCAGGTTCTCCCTCACAAGCCGCAGCATAAATGAAAGAAAGGCTTTCTGGGCTTCCCTTCCGATAGCTGCAACCTCCTCCGACCAGGTTATAAGCGATATTATATCCTTTTTCCATGCAAACCTCATCAGGCTTTTGAACCGGTCGAGGTTTTGCGTTGAGGTGTCCTCACTCTGGCATAGTTCTGCAGACCTGATGATATTTCCTCCTGCAACCCGCGAAATATCCTCTGCCCTGCCTTTCAGAATGCCGAATCTCTCTATGAGATATGAAGTTATGTCTTCCTTCCTGAAGGAGGGGATCTTTACCAGCTGGCATCTTGAAAGGATGGTGGGAATTATCTTGTCAGACTCGTCGGAAACCAGGAGGAACAGGGTCCTTTCAGGAGGTTCCTCGATCATTTTAAGCAGCTTGTTGGCTGTTGCGAGGTGCATCTTTTCGGGAAGCCAGATGATCATTATCTTGAAATCAGACTCAAAGGCTTTCAGGCTGAGCTTGCGAATTATTTCCGATGCCTCTGAGGCAAAAATAAGTCCCTGGGCATTGCCAACCTCGATTGCATTAAGCCAGTTGTTCAGGCTGAAGAAGGGAGAGCTTTTAACGAACTCCCTCCATTGCGCGATATAGTTATCACTGACTGATTCGTCGTTTTTTTTATCCTTGATTACCGGGAACACGAAATGAAGATCGGGATGGATCATCTTTTCGTATTTAATGCACGACTTGCATGTACCGCACGAATCACGGGGAGTCCTGTTCTCACAGCTTATGTACTGTGCATAGGCAAGTGCGAGTGCCAGGTTGCCACAGCCCTCAGGTCCGGCAAAAAGCTGTGCATGACTAACCCGCTCCCGGCTTACAGAACTAATAAGCTTGTCCTTGATCTCCTTTTGTCCGGGGATATCAGAAAATTTCATCAGGGAATAACTTCAGCCGCTTATTACAAAGCAGCCAGGGCAGCTTCATAATCGGGTTCAGAACTATGTTCAGGGACAAGCTGGGTATATGCAACCTTACCTTTTTCGTCTACAACCACTATACTTCTGGTATAAAGACCAGTTAACGGGCCATCAACAATTTCAACACCATAAGATCTTCCAAATTTGCCGTCACGGAATCCTGAAAGAGGAACAACATTCTCTATGCCCTCTGTTGAACAAAACCGTTTATGCGCGAAAGGAAGATCTTTGGAGATGGCAAGCACCACAACATTTGTCTTTCCAGCAGCCATTTTGTTAAACTTACGCACTGAGGTGGCGCAGACTGATGTATCGAGGCTTGTAAAAATATTGAGAATTACCTTTTTCCCTTTAAGCTCTGAGAGTGACATTGTTCCAAGGTCAGTTGTCACAAGCTGAAAATCAGGTGCATCGGTTCCTTTGCCCGGAAGGTCTCCTGATGTATGGGTGGGTTTCCCTTTTACGGTAAATAGTGCCATAACTTTTTTCTCAAAATTAATCAATCTTTTAAGAATGAGAAACAGGAGAGCACTTCAAGGGGTTCAATTAAGTCCTCTCAGGACCCTCCCTGAGTGAAGCTTCAGGGGGATTTAGGGGTGTCTTTGCGTTGTTATTTCTAAAAAAAATGTAGGTTTGCATTGGAAAAAATAACTGTTAATTAAAAACATACAATCTATGAAAATGATTCAGGACTTCAATTTCAAGGGAGTAAAAACTATCGTCAGGGTTGATTTCAATGTACCGCTTGACAAAAAGACCTTTGTAGTGACCGATGATACCCGTATAAGGGGAGCCTTACCCACAATAAAAAAGATCTTAAGCGACGGGGGTTCGGTAATCCTAATGTCTCATCTCGGTCGTCCTGAAGGCAGAATGGAAAAATATTCGCTGAAACCGGTCCTCCCGGTCCTTGAAAAATACCTGGGGCAGAAAGTTCTTTTCGCAGATGACTGCCTCGGTGAATCGGCAATTAAAATGTCAGCCGCACTTAAGCCGGGAGAGGTTCTTCTTCTTGAGAATGTAAGATTCTATCCTGAAGAGGAAGGAAAGCCAGTTCTGCCGGAAACCGCAACCGATGAAGAAAAGAAGGCTGCCAAGGCTGAAATGAAGACAAAACAGAAAGAGCTTGCCAAAAAGCTTGCATCATATGCCGATGTCTATGTAAATGATGCTTTCGGAACCGCTCACAGGGCTCACGGGACAACTGCCGTCATTGCAGATTATTTCCCTAAGGACAGGATAATGTTCGGATTCCTTATCAACAGCGAGCTGGCTGCAATGGACAGAGTGCTGAATAATGCACAACATCCGTTTACCGCAATAATGGGGGGAGCAAAAGTTTCCGACAAGATCATGCTTATCGAGAATCTTCTTAACAGGGTCGATAACCTTATTATCGGAGGCGGGATGACGTATACCTTTATCAAGGCTCAGGGCGGAAAGATCGGAAAATCGCTCTGCGAGGAAGACAAGCTTGATCTTGCACTTAAGATCATTGAAAAGGCAAAGGAAAAGAAGGTAAACCTTTATTTTCCTGTCGACAGCCTGAATGGCGACAAATTCGAGAATGAAGCAAATACCAAGGTAACTCCGGTCGATGCCGTCGATGACGGCTGGCTGGGAATGGATATTGCCGACAAGACGATCAAGCTCTTCTCCGAAGTGATCGGGAAATCAAAGACCATCCTCTGGAACGGGCCGATGGGCGTTTTTGAAATGGATAAATTCTCAAAGGGAACAACCGCAATAGCAAAGGCAATCGCCGCGGCTACGGCAAAAGGCGCTTTCAGCCTGATCGGCGGGGGTGATTCCGTGGCAGCAATCAACAAGAACGGGCTGGCCGACAAGGTAAGCTATGTCTCAACTGGTGGCGGGGCAATGCTCGAATATATGGAAGGCAAGAAGCTTCCGGGCATTGTTGCAATAAGAGGGGAATAGAACTCCCTTTACAATAAAACTTTTTATCGGATCTGATAATCACCATCTCCCCCCTGTCCGTTGTCGGGCGGACAGGGTGGTTTCAGGTAATCGAAACCTTCATAAGTGAACAAACCCTGAAAAGAAAAGGTTATCTTTGTATCAGCTATGAGATTCTACATTTCTGCCATATTGATTTTGTCTCTGTTAGTGCCGGTATCCTGCAAAAAAGACTCGACGCCGGACACCAATGGCACTGCTACAATAAATAATACCACTCAGCTTGGCCAGACCTATTACGTCTACGGCTTCCTGTTTTCTCAGGGTAAAAAGGTTCCTACAAGCGGTAACCCGCAGCCTGACATTACAGTCGACAATGACGGGACCCAGCTGCTGCTTATGGCCAACAACCTGAAGTACTCGTTTTACAAAGCCGGCGAATATCCTGATGCAACATCGGCTAAGACAGCATATAGCAATCTTAAATCGGCCACGGTCAATGAAACAGACTGGATCGGCATCGCCAACGGAATCGCTTCAAACCAGATCTGGATATACAGGTCAGGCACAAATAATTATGCGAAATTCAGGATAATCTCAACAGTTGCCGAGGTACGTG
>JAUZNW010000087.1 GCA_030706785.1 Bacteroidota bacterium
CGGAATGATTGATTATGATATGATGGAGGAGGTTGCCCTGAAGGAAAAACCGAAAATGATAATAGGGGGTGCTTCAGCATATTCTCGCGAGTGGGACTATGAAAGGATGAGAAAGATAGCTGATTCCGTAGGAGCGATCCTTATGGTGGACATGGCTCATCCGGCCGGGTTAATTGCTGCCGGGCTTCTGAAAAACCCGCTGAAATATGCTCATATTGTCACATCAACAACTCATAAAACCCTCAGAGGCCCCAGGGGAGGTATCATCCTCATGGGCAAAGACTTTGTGAATCCTTGGGGGATAACAACCACCAAGGGTGAAATCAGGATGATGTCTTCGCTTATCAACTCAGCTGTCTTCCCTGGTGCACAGGGGGGACCGCTTGAACATGTTATCGCTTCAAAGGCGGTCTCTTTCGGTGAAGCCCTTCAGCCTGAATTCAGAAAATACCAGGTGCAGGTAAAGAAAAATGCAGAGGTGATGGGACAGGCATTCGTTAAGAGAGGGTATAAGGTTGTGTCGGGGGGCACTGATAATCATCTTCTTCTGATCGATCTGAGGACAAAATTCCCCGAAATCAGCGGGAAGAAAGCCGAGAATACCCTGGTACAGGCACATATAACTGTTAATAAGAACATGGTACCATTCGATACAAGGTCGCCATTCCTTGCTTCAGGGCTGAGAGTAGGTACTCCGGCAATCACAACGCGCGGCCTTAAAGAAGAGCATATGGACCTTATAGTCGGATTGATTGATGAGGTGATCTCAAATATTGAAAATGAAGCGGTAATAAAAAAGGCAGGAGAAAAGGTTGTAGATATGATGAAAGGATTCCCCTTATTTTCAATGCAATAACAACTTATAATCAGCACTCAACACCCAGCAACTAGAAATTACCTGAGGATGAAATTATAGGTAATCGTTCCTTTCTGTATTACCGGAGCGCTGGGTTTCGGATCGAAGGTAGCTTTCATTGCTGCTTCCTTTGCTACCCTTAAGAGATTTTCGTTCAGTGTATTGGAACCCTTGGTTCCTGGTATGGCCTGGATGACTTTTCCTGACCGGTCGACACTGACCTCAACGACCACACGACCTTCTTCCTGGTAAGTATAATCTGGCCTTGGCAGTGATCTGAATCCTCTTCCGCCAAGTTCGTATGAAATACCCTGGTTCCCGGGTCCGCTGCCGCTTCCTGTACCGCTGTTGCCAGTACCACTGCCACCCTCACCCCTGTTCTTTGTATCAATCGATCCTGTCGGAACGCCCTGGTTGCCTTTTCCACCGGCTTCTCCTTCACTTTTTGAATTGGTGCCCGCAGCTTTGGAATTTGCAAGGGCATCACGGGTCCTGTTAATAATATCGGACTGCCTTTTCTGTTCTGCCTCTATCCGTTTTCTCTCTATGTCTGCCAGTTCCTTTTGCTTCCTTTCTGCTTCCTGCTGTTCCCGAAGTTTTTTGTCAGCCTCAATTTTTTCAAGCCTTTTCTTTTCTACTTCAGGATCAACTTTTTTAACTACCGGTGCTTCCTCTTTATTTTGTGTCAGCAGAGGCTCTTCGGCCTGAGTCTTTTGAGCAGTCTTTGGCGTAGCTTTTTGAGCCGCCACTGGTGGAGGGGCTGCTGCTTCTTCCTTTGAAGGAGGAGGTGAAGGTTCTATCATTCCAAATCCCGTCTCGTCAGTTCCGAAATTTACTAGTATACCTTCCTCCTGAACAGGTGGTTTGGGAGGTGTAAATGCCACAACAATAAGAAGGGCAAACAGGGCAATATGAAGTATTGATGTGCCGATCAGTCCTTTTCCCTTTTCCGAGGACTTTCTCCTGATATCGTTATTAAGGTGAGGCTGCAATTATTAATTATTAGTCTGAGTATATTGAGTTAAAAAGTACTCAATTTTTGCCCGAATTTATTAAAAAACGTAGAAAGGGTACAGTCTATTATTCCGGATTTATAACAAAGCCGGAATATTTATTAACTCTTTTTTACTGAGGTGAAACTTCATCCTCTTTTTTCATTTCTGACTTATTCTTCTTCTTCAGAAGATCTGAGAACCTGTTGAAATCCTGCTTGAAGAAAAGCCCCACTCCCTGAGTGTATGGCACACCTTTCCCGCTGTAAACGCTGTTGTACCTGTTGAATACCTTGAACCTGACCTTTTGGGTCAGCTTGTATTCGATATCAAAATCACCTGTCAGGGGAGTCCCCTCAGGATTGTTTGCACCCCTCACATCGAAGTTCCCGTTAATGGTGACCCTGTCATTAAGCAACTGGGTTGAAAGTGCAACCTGCAATTCCTGTGAATTGATGTCTTTTGTCGACGGCCTGTAAACGAAACCCACATCAAAATCATTGCTTATCTGCGAGAGCCAGTTGCTGACCTGGTTCGAAAGCATCTCCGTAGTTGTCACGACAGCTGCGGATGTGCCTGTCTCTGTTGTGTTCAGTCCGGCACGCGAATTCGGATCAGCATAAAAGCTGTTCATCACCAGAAGGTACAGGAACTGACGGCTCATCTCCTCCTCGGAGGTAATTGCGTTCCTTACCAGAGTCCTTGTCTCCTCATCCGCATTAGGCAGATAAATACTTAGTCCGACAACAGGATTAAACAATTTTCCCGACAATTTCAGCTGTGGCTCCACCGCCACTCTAGTGTTATACTTTTCATCCTGGAATAGCGGATACAATGAAGTTTTCAGGTTCTTGTAATCTGCTGTCAGGTCTATTTCGGCATTATAGACATCCCCGTTGAAAGACACCTTGCCTCCGCTTTCAACATCAAATTTCTTATTCAGGATATTCTGAAGTGTAAAGAGATATTCCCCCTCATCAATTGTGTAATCACCGTAAATTCTGAATTCATCCTTCTGGTTCAGGCTCATATTAAGCTTGCCTGACCCACGTCCCTTTATTATATCACCGGCTTTCGGATCAAAAATAAGCTGGACCTCGGCATCAGGAGTGACATCAAGATCCATATTGATTACCATCTGGGTTGTTGAAGTCTTTGGGTTGAAAAGCGGCAGGCTGTTCTCTTTAGACCTGACAGTTGTATCCGGACTGACAAATGAAATAAAGGAGTGCTGCGATACGGTCAGTCCGGTGTTCAGGGGAATATAAAACCGGGTCCCTTTACTGCTTTTGGCAGAGATATCAAAGGAAAGAAGGTTTGCCCCGCTCTTAATTGTAGTTACGCCTGTAGCATAGACGGTACCATAAAACAACTCGTTATCCTTTTGCTGTGTATTAAGAACAAGGCAGGGGTTTTTATCCATCGTGATAATCAGGTCGGTAGTGTAATCTTTAAAATACCTGTCATTTACTGATCCGGACAGGATTGCGGAATTACCCTTCTCATCAGTCACCTTAATATTCCTGAACTTAATGCCTGTTCTGTCAAACCTGATGGAATCGTTTATCCTGTACCTTGTTTGCAAATAATCGATTTTCATCGATGTGTTTTCTGCCATGAGGGCCCCGGCAAGTACCAGTTCCCCTGGTTTGCCTGTAAGACTGACTTTTCCCGAAGTTGTCCCAGTGATCTGGGATGCAAAAAAGTTAAGGATCGGATTAAGGGCATCTACAGGCAGGTGAAATGCTGAAGCATTCAGCCTTATATTTTTGGACTTCGGATCGTAATACCCGGTCACGTCAATGTTCTTTACACCTTTAAGGTTGTTAGAAGCAGTTATGTCGGCCACTTTTCTTGCAGCATTCCAGCTTGAAATTACAGAGACATCCCCGTAATCAGCTCCAAGTATTGAAAATCCTGATACCCTGATGTTACTTTCAATCATTGGATTCTTTAATACATTGGAAACAAATATGTTGCCATTAATTATTCCTTTCGGATTGAAGGGTATTGATTCCTCTGATTTGTTTTTATTCGCTTCAGTCTTGGTGAGCGGGCTTAAATCGAAGCCCCTGAAAGCCAGCCTGAGTGTATCGTGGGAATCCCCTGAAATTGTTCCGTCAACGGCATAGGAATGTTCTCCGCTGCTTACAAAGAATCTGTTGATCTCTACCGAGTTGGAGTCGACAACAATTGATGTCTGTCTGAGTTTCCAGAGATTGTTGTTTGTATAAATGCCAGATGAATCGATATCAACTTTTAAAACAGCACCCTTTTTACCATTCTCTCTCGGGATGAATTTACCTCTTGCAACGAAAGAGCCTTTATTAAGTATTGTATCTCTGTTATCCCAGTCAAAGGTGAATGTAAAGTTGTCAGGCTTTGTTCTTATCGAGGAGTTGAAATCCTTGAGCAGGGCCTGCCCAAGGATTGAAAGGGAAGAACTTTTAATGTCGGTTGTGAATGTGTTTCCCGTACAAAGCGCATTCAAGGCCAGGTCCCTGAAGATATTGTTTCTGTAATTAAGCATTTTTGCATTCGCTATGACCTTTATCGTGCTGTCAGGATTAACAACCCCGTTGATGGTGGTCTTATCTGAGATCAGAAGACCTGTCCGGAAAAACCTGTTGATCTTATCAGTATTTTTCAGGTTAAAAGAAAAGGTGAAATCGTTCTTCAGCTCATCTTTCTTTGGAGGCGGAGACAGGAATTCTGAAGGCATCATCGATGCCAGAGCCGACTCAAATACAGTCCTGATTTCCCTGAAGTTATAATAACCTCTGAGGTCCGCATCAAGGAAATCAGTCCTTAGTGATATTGCCGGCCGGCTGTTTTCGTTGAAGGCTTTAAGAGAAAAATCATAAAGGTCAAGCTTATTGCCGTATTTCCATAGGGTTGAATTAAGCATTTTGATTTCCCCGAACAGGTTATCGATATTGGTCCCCCTGAAGTTGGCTGTCAGCAGCATTGAGAGCCTTGATGTTGAATCGGTTTTGTCAATATTTAACTTATAAAGATTTGATTGTGCAAGATTCAGGGTAAAATCAAACTCCGGAAGCTCGTTGCTGAAGTCAAACATCCCGAGGAGATCCATTCTGATGTTATCATCTACAATTTTGATGCTTCCGTCCCACGTCTTTTCGGTGAATATCCCGTTAAGATCAACATTGCGATAGAGATATCCGTTGATCCCGACAGAGTCAATTTTCCCGGTTATATTGCCTGAGATTTTTGTAGCCGATGAGGCCAATCCGTTTATGTTGGTCTGCATGCTCAGCTTCCCGAGGAGATCCTTTTTATTCGTCAAGTCTCCAAGGTCAATGCGTGTACCACGCAACAACCCTTTTACCCTGAAGCCGGTTTTCTCCTCAGGACGCATAGATATGTCAGTGCTCAAAATCCCTTCATCAGTAGTGAACTGCCCGTACGTTACAAAATCAGTGAGGAATCCTGTGAAACTGCCACTGAATGAAATATTGCCAAGCTTATAAAGCAACTCCGGTACATTGATATGACTGCCACCCGGGAGTTTCATAAATTCAAAATCTTTTGCATTGGTTTTGAGGCTGCCTACACCTATGTGGATATAGGTATCGCTGATATTCGGAAGTCCTGAAAGGTCAAAGTCACAGCTGACACTGCTCTTATCTCCGAATAAGGCACGGATATTTCGTCCTTTCAGTTCCTCTACTGTTCCGGAGACCTTCCCAGAGATTTCTACCGATTCGTCCATTCCGCTGAGTGAAGGGATGAAGTATCTGACATCAGATGCGCTTATAAGTGACTTCTGCAGGGCAATGTTAAGCCTGACCTCGTCAGTAAACTTTGAGAAGGAACCCGAAGAATCAGCTTTCATATCTATGTGTTCGGCGTTAATGATTGAGCTATCGAGATAAAGGAAGACATCGCCGAACCTCAGGTCATTGTCAGCTATCTCGATCCGGCCGGTCATGCTCCTTACCAGGAATCCGCGCGATTCTGTGAATTCAAGATCATTTACCCTGAAAACAGTTGAATCGTTCTGTACTCTGAGGTCAAGTACCTCTCCGTTTAGCCGTGAAAGCTGTAAGTGACTGAAATCAATAGGCTTGTCATTAACCGGTTTTTGTCGGTCGGTCAGGCTGAACCGGCCGTCCCTTATCTCCAGCTGATTAACAGAAATAATGCTCTTGCTTTTTTTCCCAGTGCTGTCTGAAGAACCAAGGAGATCAAGGTACCATTTAAGGTTCATGAGTCCGGTTGTGTCAGTTATAAATGCGATTAAAGGTTTATCGAGTTCAAGAAGTCCAAGCTTTATGATTTTGTTCCTGAAATCAAGCTTTCTGATATTGACTGAGATCTTTTCTGAATATGCCAGTGTGTCGTTGTTCTGGTCCATAATCAGCAGATCATTGATCTTCAGTCTGTTAAAGAAAGAATAATCAATACTGCCGACTGTCACGGTTGCTTTTATCTGATCAGAAAGGTGGCCTGTTATTCTTTTCACAACAAAGGTCTGAACCTCAGGTATTTGTGAAATAAGATAGAAGAAGGTCGGAACCAGAATTACGATGCCGATCAGGATTGCCAGATACTTAATCGATTTTTTAATACTTTTGAGCATCAGCAGGACTCACGATTCAATAAATCAACTCCAAAGTATAACAATGAAACCGGGCTAAAGATACTCATATAATATGAAAATATCTATCTGACAGTCCACAAGGATTGTGCCGGAATTTTATTTCCATTGGATCTTTCACCACCGCCTATAGACAAAACCAAAGAAACCTTAAAGCAGTAACTTTTATTTAACAGAGGGCTGCAGAGTACAACAGAGGTTGATCTCTTAACGCTGTGTAGTCTCCCGCCACGACGGGACAAGTTGTGACTTCTCTGCCTGCTGGCAGACAAGTCTGTGTAAGCCTGCAGTAGAATTTCAAATAGTTAATAGCAGGACGACAAAGTCCGTTAATATTTGTCCCTTGGAAAAAGCACCATAAGAGACTATATTTGAAAACTTTTTGGTAATCTTTAGAAAATCAAGGTGAAGAAGGGCATTACAATATTAGCCATCGAATCGTCCTGCGACGATACTTCAGTTGCAGTAATAAGGGATGGCCATGTCCTGTCCAATCTTGTATCCAACCAGGAAGTTCACGGAGCTTATGGTGGTGTTGTCCCTGAGCTTGCATCCAGGGCTCATCAGGCAAATATTGTTCCTGTTACTGATCTTGCACTCAAAAAAGCAGGCGTAAGTACAGGAGAAATCGACGCTGTGGCCTTTACACGCGGTCCCGGTTTACTGGGATCTCTGCTCGTGGGAACCTCCTTTGCCAAAGGATTTGCTCTGGCCCGCAAAATTCCGCTGATCGCGGTTAATCATCTTCAGGCTCACGTCCTTGCTCATTTCATTCTTGATAATGGGGAAGAGACGCGGCTACCTGTATTTCCGTTTTTGTGCCTCCTTGTATCAGGCGGCCACACCAGGATCATATTGCTGAAAGACTATCTTGAAATGGAAGTGATCGGGAATACTATAGATGATGCTGCAGGCGAGGCATTTGATAAATGCGGCAAGATCCTCGGCTTTCCCTATCCTGCAGGTCCCATGATCGACTTGCTGGCACAACAGGGAAACAAAAAGGCTTTTACCTTCTCAAAACCATCGGTGAAAGGACTCGATTTCAGTTTCAGCGGATTAAAAACAAATTTTCTCTATTTCCTCAGGGACAGGCTTAAGAAAGATAAGGATTTTATTGAAAAGCATAAAGCTGACCTTTGTGCATCTCTTCAGAATACGATAACCGGCATACTGATCAATAAGCTGGTCAAAGCATCCCAGGTAACCGGCATAAAAGAGATAGGTATTGCCGGAGGAGTCTCAGCTAACTCAGAGCTGAGGGAAGCATTTGTCAGGGAAGGGCAGAAGCGGGGATGGAACATATTCATTCCTAAGGTAAGCTATACAACTGATAATGCAGCAATGATCGGGATTACAGGATATTATAAGTATTTAAGGGGTGAGTTCTGCGGACAGGATGTCGTTCCGGTTGCCAGGTTCTGAAAGTTCCGGATAACTCAAATAAAATGAAAAGCACTGACTTGTCTTTCCTTGTCCTTGGAGCAGGAGCTGTTGGCGGTATAACTGCTGCACTTCTGAAAAAAAGAGGTTATAACGTTGAAATCGTCTGTAAATATGACGATTATGCATCACTAATTTCAGATCAGGGAATTGAGATCAATGGCGTCTTTGGTCATTTAGCTGTCAGGGTTCCTGCTTATGCATCTGTCAGCGAGATTAAGGAAAGGAAAGATGTGATCCTTCATGCTACCAAAGCAAATGATCTGGCTGAAGCTGCAAAAAGCGCAATTCCGCTGCTGAAAGAGAATGGCTCCTTTGTATCAATGCAGAACGGTTTATGCGAAGATGAACTTGCAGCCATTGCTGGTCGGGAGAGGGTAATAGGCTGTGTCACAGGCTGGGGAGCGACAATGGAATCGAAGGGAGTCCTTAATATGACATCGACGGGGGATTTCATACTCGGCTATCCCGGTAAGGAACCTGATGAATTCCTGCAAACCGTCGCTGAAGCGCTGTCTGCAATTGTCCCTGTCAGGACAACCGGGAATATAACAGGACACAAATATTCAAAACTCATAATCAACTCATGCATTACCTCGCTCGGAGCCATCTGCGGACTATACCTGGGGAAAATGCTTTCAATCCGGAAAGTCAGGAAGATTTTCATTGAAATCATCAGGGAAGCGATTGTCCTGGCTGACAAAATGCAGATCAAGGTTGAAATTTTCGGAGGAAAACTCGATTTTAGAAAATTTATAAGGGGAGATGACCGTTATTCAATTCTGAAACGTCATTTGATAATCAGGATCATCGGTTTCAGGTACAGGAAGCTTAAATCTTCAAGCCTCCAGTCGCTCGAACGGGGAAAACCGACTGAAATTGATTATCTCAATGGCTATATTGTCAGGAACGGCTTAAAGCGTGGATTAAGCGTACCTGTCAACACTGCAATTGTAAATATGGTACACGAAATTGAGGCAGGCAAGAGAAAAATCACTGCCGATAATTTTAACGATCCGGTGTTCGACAGATTCAACTGATCCGGCCTGATGTCGATAAAAGCACTTTCGGGACAACGTACTTTCCGCATGAAGGAACTTAAAATTACGGCTACCAAGACAACGCCTGAGATTATAATGAATCCGGATGGCATCATCAGGCTTAAAGGCCGTGCAATCCATGAGAATATAATTACTTTTTTCAAGCCAGTGGAGGATTGGGTGAATGAATACATAAAGTATCCTGCAGATATAACCTGCATCGATGTGTCGCTTGAATACTTCAACAGCGCCAGTGCAAAATTGCTGGTGCACATTTTACAGAAAATATCATACGTTCAGCTGAAGAATAAGAAGTTCATCGTCAACTGGTATTATGAAGAAGGGGACGATGATATCCTTGAACGAGGCGAGTATTTTTCCTCCGTACTTGATATCCCATTTAATCTTATACGGATCGCCTGATCACCCGGGTCGTCTGATAAGGTTCATTTTCTTTTTTCACCTCAGCGAACACTGAGAACTCAGCGTTTTTATTCAATGGATTATTTACTTGAATCCTGCTCTGTGTTATCTGTGCACCCTGTGGTGAAATTCTTCTTCCTGAAATACAAAAAGACCGGAATCCCCAGGATCAGGAAAGCGATCCCGATTCCCATGTGCAGGGGTTTGTTTACAGTTATATTGATCACAAACCAGGTATTGATAATTATAAAAATCAGGGGAGTAAACGGATATCCGAAAGTTTTATATGGCCGCTCGGCGTCCTTCATCTTCCTTCTGAAAATGAATATCCCGGCGGCAGCAAGAGTGAAGAAGATCCACTCAACTGATACTGTGTATGTAATGAGGTTTTCGAGCGTACCCCAGAAAAGAAGCAGAAGTATCGACCAGGCTGACTGAACAATTATTGCAATGAAAGGGGTCCTGAACCTTGGATGCACTTTTGCTATGCTCCTGAAAAAAAGTCCGTCAGAGGCCATAGCATAATATATCCTTGGCGCTGATAGAGTGTATATTCCAATAGTGCCGACAGTGCACAGTGCAATTATTCCGGCAACCAGCATCCCTCCTGAAGGGAGGACCGTACTGACAGCATCAGCGGCGACCTTTTCCGACGAAATTATTTTATCAACTGGAAGGAGAAGCATATATGAGGTATTAACCAGGAGATAAATCACTGTTACCACAAGTGCACCTGTTATCATTGCCACGGGTACATTCCTTGACGGATTCTTTGTTTCACCGGCAAGGAATGAAGCGTGCTGCCATCCTCCGTAAGAAAATAAAACCCCCGTAAGCGCAACACCGAATGCTGAAAGACCAGAGCCTGAAAATGCCGGCAGGCTTAAGGAACTAAAGGAATGTTGGCTGTTGCCGTAAAATAATCCGAAACCTATTATGATCAGGATACCAAGTATCTTCAATCCAGTGAAAATGTTTGAAAAAATCTCGCCTGATTTTGCCCTTAAGACATTCAGAACCGTCAGGAACGTAATTGTGATAATGCTGGCGATCATTTTCCCGGCATTGCTCATTGGGATGAAATAGCTCAGGTAATGCGTAAAGGCGAGTGAAAGGACGGCAATTGACCCAGAGGTAATTATAACCAGGTAGGCCCAGCCATAGAGGAAACCAAGCCACCCTCCATAGGCTTCCTTCAGAAAGACATAAATGCCACCGGCCCTGGGAAAAAGTGAACCAAGCTCCGCGAATGTAAGTGCCCCGGTCAGCGCTATAAGTCCGCCAAGGGCCCACACCAGCAAAACAAGCCCCGAGGATGGGATCAGGGCTGTTATCTGTGAAGGGGTGACAAATATCCCGGAGCCAATGCAGGAACCGATCGCAACCATGATCAGTCCGTAGAGGGTGAGCTCCTTAGCCAGTTTAGTCATAAGAGGGTTATCAATACCGAATAAAAATAGCTAAAATATCCGAGCCGGAAAACCACCTCCTCCCGCCGTAGGCGGGATACTCCTCCCTTGGAAGGAGGAGAAATTTCTATTTTTATAAATCATTACTTTACCCTCCTATTTAAGGAGAGCCTGCCCCGCATCAGCGGGGGGATCACGCTGCAGGCGTGACGGGGTGGTTGTATCAACTTAGTTCATCAACGGATCCGAAACCCGACCCATGAATATTATCGAATTGGTTGTTGTTTCCCTGATAATGTACAGGAATGGATGATCGAGCTTAAGGACTAGTAATGAAGGTGGAAATGAAGTGACACCTATTTCCACAACAGTAGCAGCAGCTGCTTCTGTACCTTCTTCATTGGTCTCAATAAATGACTGATGCGTGACTTCATTGATAAGAAGATCAAACTGGTCCGAAATATTTGAGAAATCAGCCCCATCATGAAATGCGATACTCATGCCCATGTCCGAAAGGATATCCTTTAGCTTGATCTTGAATCCATATTTGAATTTCGGGAATGAAAGGTCAACCTTTGTATTGCTCAGCTGGGACACCCAGGTAGTAAGGTTTGAGTCAGTTACAGAAGGAAGGATATTTTGGAGGCCGTTATTATCATCAGGTACAATTACATCCATTACAAAGTTCCCCTGGCCATAAGGGAATTCAGCGAAGATAAATCCGCTGCCCCTGAACACCTTGTACTCCTTTTCCTGCTTCATCATGGGAACATCAGCCGATAAGCCGCTGTTCTTATAAAACGGCATCTGGGTCGTTTTTGATTTGTCAAACTCCGAGCTCCATTTGCCCTTGAAATAAATTGCATTGATAAGGAGCATTACGTCATTATCGCTGAGCTTGTCCACCATATTCTTGATCAGGCCATTTGTTTTATCCGATATCCATGCATTTATTTTATCAGGTGCCGTCGGATCATCTATATCAAACGATTTAGAATCAGCTTTGTAGTATTCGGTGAGGATATTAATAAATGCCTGCCTGATAATAAAATTATTCTCCGTCCAGACAGAATTTGCAATTGACATCAGCACGCGTTTGTCAACCGAGAGGAGTGCCTCAGTCAGGCTTTTGTAAGATTTATTCAGGGCATCGACCGATAATCCGTTCACCCTGAGAGCTTTCAATATTGAATCACGTGTTGAACCGTCCGCCCCGTTAACGGTCATTGAAAGGGCATATGAAATGCTCAGCGGCGATATCATTACATTATTGCTCCCGGGCGTACCGGATAAGACTCTTTTAAATATATCGAAAGCGAAGGAATTACCGGATCCTATAAGTGCAACCTGATCCTGAGTAAGGATTATTGGCACAGCTTCTTTAGGCAGATTATCATCATCCTTATTGCAGGAGGATAAGGACACGGGGAATATGATAATAATAAAAACAAGGATTCTGAATACTTTACTTTTTTTCATGACGTTTCGCTTTGGTTGAAAAAGTCTAAAAGCCTGAAAAATCAAAGAATAGAGTCAGTTTTAGCTAAATAAGGTGCTCAAAAATCATGCCACTCAGCTATTTGACTTTTTTGCGTTTTCTGTTAGTCTCGATATAGGCCTTGAGATAAATGAAAGAGACCGTAAAAAGTATCAGGCTAATGCTCATCAACAGGATAAAAGAAACCAGAGTAGACCTTTCAGTACCCGGAACCGGATTTTTAAGCTTCAGGATAAAACCGAAAATTGTGTAGGTGAGAACGAGAAGTGAGACCAGAAAATTAAAAATTACAGAGGAGGCATTGAGTATCCTTGTTGATTTGTAGTATTTACTGTTCCTGAAGCGGGCATATGAACTTCTTGCGAAATATTGCGCCCGTGCCTTCGATCTGTCCTGCCTGTATTTCCTCCATTCTTCCACAATCCGGAAATAATCCTGGTCAGTAAGGTCCCCTTTCCCATAGTTGGCAATAAGGAAATCATAGGCTTCGGTCACCCTGATAAATTGGTCCTTGGCATCAGGCAAATGGTTGATATCCGGATGGTATAATCTGGCTTTTTTCCTGTAAGCTCTTTTTATTTCATCGATCGTTGCCGTTACAGGAAGACCGAGGATATCATAATATTCGGACAGCACCATGGACCACCGGTTATGGAATTATGGTCCAATTAATAAAATATTTCTCTAAAGGAAGAATTTTAAGGCAAATAATAACCGGTGATTGTTAATTATTTAACAATACCTGTGAATTGCATGAAAGCCAGAGCAAGGATGTTTGTTTTCAACTTATATTGCTCCAGGACTGTTTTATGCTGAAGAGCCTGTTCAGCTCTGATTTGAGGATCCGGTTTTTATCTTCTTCCAGTAAAGGATCTTTGCTTACGATACTTTCTGCAATATCCCTTACATATTCAATGATCTGGCCATCCTTCACAAGGTTGGCAATCTTGAGGTCGAAGGGTATTCCGCTCTGAAGAGTACCCTCAATATCTCCGGGGCCGCGCAGCTGAAGATCGGTTTCAGCAATTTCAAATCCGTCATTTGTCCTTACCATAACCTCAATCCTGGTTGATGCTTCTTTTGATAATCTGTCTGAGCTCATCAGGATGCAGTAGGACTGATCAGCGCCCCTGCCAACCCGCCCCCTGAGCTGATGAAGCTGCGAAAGACCGAACCTTTCAGCGCTTTCTATTACCATAACGCTCGCATTTGGTATATCGACTCCGACCTCAATTACCGTGGTTGCCACAAGTATATGTGCCTGACCTTCCCTGAACAGCTTCATTGAGGCATCCTTTTCGGCTGAGGTCATCTTCCCGTGCACTATGGTTACACAATACCTGGGTGCTGGAAAGATCCTTGTGATGGTATCCCAGCCATCCTCAAGGTTTTTATAGTCCATTTTCTCCGATTCCTGAATCAGCGGGTATACAATGAAAATCTGCCGTCCTTCATCGATCTGGTTCCTGATGAACCCGAAAACCTTGTTCCTTTCCGAATCGAAGAAATGCATTGTTTTTATCGGCATTCTTCCGGGTGGTAATTCATCTATCACTGAAACATCAAGATCCCCGTAAAGAGTCATTGCCAGAGTTCTTGGGATCGGAGTTGCCGTCATCACAAGCACATGCGGAGGATTTAGGCTCTTCTCCCAAAGCCTGGCGCGTTGCGCGACTCCAAACCTGTGCTGCTCATCTATGATAACAAGTCCGAGATTGCTGAACTGTACATTTTCCTCGATCAGCGCATGTGTTCCAATCAGTATGTTAAGTGAACTGTCTTTCAGTGATTTATCAATATCCTTCCGTGAGCTTTTTCTGGATGATCCGGTAAGCAGGCTTACATTGACATCTATCCCTTCGACAAGTTTGCAGATAGTCTCATAATGCTGATTGGCCAGTATCTCAGTAGGAGCCATAAGACAAGCCTGGAAGCCGTTATCGACCGCAATGAGCATGCTCATAAGGGCAACAAGTGTCTTGCCGCTTCCCACATCACCCTGCAGCAGCCTGTTCATCTGCCTGCCTGAACCAAGATCCCTTCGGATCTCCTTCATCACCTTTTTCTGAGCATCAGTAAGTGAAAAAGGAAGGTTATTAAAGTAAAAACTGTTGAAATGCCCACCAACGCTGGAAAAAACAAAACCTTTGTTTTTTCTGTTTCTGTTCGTCTTGAACCTCAGCAGGTTAAGTTCAATATAAAACAGCTCCTCGAATTTGAGCCTGTACCTGCATTTTTCAATCTCAGAAGGTCCCGACGGGAAATGGA
Source organism: Bacteroidota bacterium (assembly GCA_030706785.1). Classification (GTDB taxonomy): domain Bacteria; phylum Bacteroidota; class Bacteroidia; order Bacteroidales; family VadinHA17; genus LD21. The sequence continues at coordinate 14,551 of JAUZNW010000087.1, forward strand.
CCTTGTGGAGTGCATCGTGAAGGCTCATCAGATGATAACCGGAGATGATGTAATCAGGAAGGGTCTCAGGTATTCTGAATTTAATCATCTTCAGGAGATTGCCAACCAGCTTGCTTATTGTTTTGGAAGTTACGAACTGGTTTTTAAGCTTTTCGGTGATGCTGTACTGCGCCTGAAGTGCCGATGACATCCTATTTGCCACTTTATCCGAAGCCTCAATTTCGGGATGGATAATATTTACGACCCCGTTAAATACGCCGGGCTTTCCGAATACAATGAATTCTACTCCCGGAGGATAATTACCAGGTATCCATTTAGTTCCCTTGAACCAGACAAGCTTTATAGTCCCGGTGTCATCCTGAAAATCAGCAACAAGCCTCTTCCCCTGGCCATGTCCCTCAGTATAATATCCTCTGATATAACCCTTGATTTGGACAGTCGGAAGCTCAGGATCAAGCTCAGCGATCTTGTAGAATCTTGTTCTGTCGATATATTTGAAGGGGAAATAATAAAGAAGATCACGGAACGTGCAGATATTAAGTTCTTTATTCAACAAATCCGCTCTTTTTGGCCCGACTCCGGTGAG
>JAUZNW010000088.1 GCA_030706785.1 Bacteroidota bacterium
ACAAGTCTTTCAGCCACCTCCATGTCCGGTTTGTCGAGGTTTATTTCCCTGAACGATGTGTAGAGGCTGCCAACCGGCAATGTGACCAGTTCCTGTATTGTTTTACCGGCAACCTTAACATATGCAGTTTCTTTCCTGAGCCTGGCTCCCTTGCATTCGGGACATATGGTCTTTCCCCTGTATCTGCTGAGAAGGACCCTGTACTGGATCTTGTACTTCTTCTCTTCAAGATGCTCAAAAAAGCGGTTCAGCCCGTAAAAGTACCTGTTCCCTTTCCAGAGGAGTTTTCTCTGTTCGTCAGTAAGCTGATAGATAGGTTTATGAATGGGAAAATCGAATAGTTCGGCATTCTGGATGAGCCGCTCCTTCCACCTTTTCATGGTTTCCCCTTTCCAGCACACGATTGCATCCTGATAAACCGAAAGGTTTTGATCGGGGATTACAAGGTTTTCATCAATGCCAATTATTTTTCCGTAACCCTCACAAACCGGACATGCTCCCAGCGGATTATTGAAACTGAAGAAATATTCGGTCGGCTCTTCAAACTCAATCCCGTCCTCTTCAAATTTTGTGGAGAAATTCTCGCGGATGAATCTGTCGTCCATATACACGATTACCTGGCAATGTCCCTTACCCGTCTGAAATGCAGTCTGGGCTGAATCGGCAGACCGGCTCATGTTGTCAGGATCGGGATCAATGACTATCCTGTCTATGACTATATTTATCTTCTGGCATGGAGAGAATTTCCTTTCGGCTCCTGGTTCATCTATCCTGATGAGATCACCGTTAAGTTCGACCCTGTTGAATCCCTGCTTGACCAGGAAGGAAAAATACTCGGTTGTTTTTATGCTTTCAGGTATGGTGCCAGGAGCAGTTATTATAACTTTCGTGCCCTCGGCAAGTGTCTCAAAATACTTTACGACATCATCAGCGCTGTGCCTCTTTACCTCTTTCCCGGAAACCGGAGAGTATGTTTTGCCTATTCTGGCATAAAGCAGCCTCAGGTAATCGTATATTTCAGTTGAAGTTCCGACAGTCGATCGCGGATTCCGCGAATTGACCTTTTGCTCTATGGCTATTGCCGGGGGAATACCATTGATGAAATCGACCTCCGGCTTGTTCATCCTGCCAAGGAACTGACGTGCGTACGAAGATAAACTCTCCACATATCTCCTCTGACCCTCAGCATAGATTGTATCAAAAGCGAGGGAGGATTTACCGGAGCCTGATACGCCTGTGATGACAACCAGCTTGTTCCTCGGAATTTTCAGACTTATATTCTTGAGGTTGTGGACTCTTGCTCCTTTTATTTCAATATATCCGTCAACTACCGTCATCAATACCTATAATAATTATACTGCCGTAAATCCTTATTAACAATCTGGCAAATTTACCGTTTATTAGTTTTACCCCCAACCCACTGAAGGGGGCTTTTTATTTCGTTTAATCCCCATTTAGGGGGGTAAGGGAGTGGCAAATAAATGATTTTCAAGCACCTCTTAAATGAAATTTTCGTCAAAAACCTTCATTTTTGACGAAAATTCACGTAAAATTTCAAGAATAATATTTTGAAATTAAAAAAAATTGTTTTCTTTGCGTATCGTTTAACCTAAAAACCGAGGAGGACTGCCTATTCAACAACTCTACTCTTGAATTTTAATTTAAAGAGAGAGCTATGAAAAAAACAATGTCCGATTACGAACTGATCGAACAGTTTGTAAAAGGTGAGCAGTCCTGCTTCGAACAATTAATCCACCGTCACAAGAACAAAGTTTACGCGTATATAAGTCTTTATATACGTGATCAGGCGCTTGCCGAAGATCTGTTTCAGGATACATTCCTGAAAGTCATTCAGTCTGTGAAATCAGGCAAATATTATGACAACGGGAAATTTATTTCCTGGGTGATGCGGATCGCACACAATCTTATCATTGATCATTTCCGCAGGGTGAAACAGCTGAACACCGTGTCAAACGATGATTACGAATCAGACCTGTTCAACTCGAAGAAGCTTGCCGAGGCAAACGTCGAGGATAATATGATCAAGCGTCAGATACAGAAAGATATAAGAAAACTTATAAGCCAGCTGCCCGACGACCAGAGGGAAGTAGTAATACTGCGACACTATTCGGGACTGAGCTTTAAAGAGATCGCTGAAATAACTGATGTCAGTATAAATACGGCCCTTGGACGAATGAGGTACGCCCTCATTAATATGAGGAAAATGATGGAGGAAAAGAAAATTAGCCTGACTTTTAATTAAGATCAGTACAATTTTTTAACCCATAGGCCGTTATTATACTGATAATATAAAAACGAAAAGCCTATGGGTTTAACATCTACTCCTTTACTTTCATATCATCAAATTGAGGTAGACAATGTTGACATCTATGAAGATGCATGGGGTTTCTACCAGGAATTTAACGATGTGATGTTACTTCTGGACCAGCTTAAGCCGGTCACCAAGAAGCGCCTAACTAAGCGGCTAATAGAGCGGGTCAGGCAGCAAAACTAAGAAATCAGCAAACGCAGGAAATTTTTCCTGCGTTTTTTCTTGATTTTATGAAATCCATTTGATATCTTTGTGATATCAATATAATATCACATTGCTATGAAACAGGAGTATTCTATCAAACCGATTTCAGGTTACGTTGCCTTGCTTTTGGCCATATTATTGCTTGGCGGGGCTATTGCCGGATTTGCATTCGAAATAATCTGGCTGGGTATTGTTCTTATGATACTATTCATTCTTACCTGCATTGGATTCACCATCGTTTACCCTAACGGATCATGTGTAATGGTCCTTTTCGGGGCTTACAAGGGTTCCATCAGGGAAAACGGCTTCTTCTGGGTCAATCCATTTTATCTTAAAAGAAGGATCTCGCTCAGGGCACGAAATTTCGATAGTGAGCCCATCAAAGTAAATGACAAGTTGGGAAATCCAATCAAAATAGGATTTGTCCTGGTCTGGAGGGTAGCCGAAACCTACAAGGCAGTCTTTGAAGTGGATGATTATCAGCATTTCGTTCTGGTTCAGAGTGATGCAGCACTTCGTAAGCTTGCCGGCCTTTATCCCTATGACAATCTGGAGGACCGTGAAGCCGTGATAACCCTGCGGGGCGGCGGTGAAGAAGTCAACAATGAGCTTGAAAAGGAAATCCGTGACAGGCTTAAGATCGCCGGGATAGAAGTGATAGAAGCAAGAATAAATTATATTGCTTATGCTGAGGAGATTGCCAATGCGATGCTGAGGAGGCAGCAGGCTACTGCCGTGGTTTCTGCAAGGTTCAAGATCGTTGAGGGAGCCGTTTCAATGGTCCAGATGGCCCTGGATCAGCTTTCTGACAAGAAAATTGTCGATCTCGATGAGGAAAAGAAGGCTGCTATGGTCAGCAACCTTATGGTGGTTCTTTGCAGTGACAAAGATGCAACACCTGTAGTGAATACCGGTACTTTACATTCATGATATGGGTGAGAGGAAGTCGTACATCCTGAGGATTGATGAAAAGAAGCTGAAGGCCCTGGAAAAATGGGCGGCTGACGAGTTCCGGAGCACAAATGCACAGATCGAGTACATACTTGATCAGGCCCTGCGTAAAGCGGGAAGATTGAAAGGGAAAAGGGAAGAAGGCATTGAGGAAACAGAGGAGAAAGACTGACACCCCCAACCCCCCGGAGGGGGGCTTCAATTCAGTAAATGAAATTTCTTTTCAGTATGGTCAGGGGGTCATTGATTCATAAAATAGATGGAATGGCAGGCTGCAATGCCTGCCGTTTCTGTTCTAAGGCGGCTTCTGCCAAGATGGACAGGAATGAATCCGTTCCCGGTTGCCAGCTTTATCTCGTCTTCGCTGAAATCCCCTTCAGGACCAATAAGCATGACCGCATCCATCCCCCTTTTATAAACATCCTCGATCCTGCTACACGGTATTGAGGAATTACAGTGGGAGATCATCTTTATTCCTGCAATATCGGAGTTTACAAGTTCAATGAATTTCCGCTGAGGATTCAGGACAGGCTTTAATGCTTTAAGAGATTGCTTCATTGCGGAAATGATGATGTTGTTTAACCGCTCGGGTTTTATACCAGGTTTTTCAGTGTTCTTGGAGATCACTGGGGTTATTTCATCTATGCCGATCTCGACGCTCTTTTCAACAAACCATTCGAACCTGTCCTGATTTTTTATTGGCGAGATTCCGATATGAAGCCTGTAGCCGCGTTTTTCAAAATCCTTATGAGTACGTGAAATGGTTATTACGCATTTAAGAGGATCAGGATCAGTGATAAATCCTTCATAAAGGCTTCCTGATCCGTCGATAATACTCACCGGGCTGCCTTCAGACATCCTTAATACCTTTATACAATGTCTTGATTCATTCCTGTCAAGAATGCAAGTGTTGCTGTTTATGTCGGTGGAAAAGAATACCTGCATCAGAATAGGGGCACAAAATATTGAATTCTTACCTAATGATGATATTATCGAGCTCAGAGGGCTCCTGGTCAGCCTCGCCTGCCATCCTTTTCAGGAACCTCCCCAGACGATCCTCAACGGCGATCATGTAGGTATATGGAACCTTAACACTTGAATCGGGATGTTTTCTATCCTTCAGCTTAAGGTTGGCCAGTATGGTGTTAAAATTGTTGTCACCTGCCTGGGCCATCATAACTCCCTTGAAATAAGAGAAATAATACCATGTTGATTTGTCAGCCTTCAGGTAAATATCGAACATGTCACCCGATCGCCTTCGCTGTATCTCAATAAATCCATCAACATACATATTGACAGGCTGGTTGCCAACATATCCCAGTCCGATCTTCCCGACAGACCTGAATGAAGAGCTGGCCTCATTCCAGCGGAGATGGACGTCGTTAAGCAGAAGTTTGTAGGTAAATTCCTTTGGCATATTCCCGGATATTCCAAACAGATCGGTTTCAGCCTTGAGCTGTCCTGCTACTCCAGCCCCAAGAATATCCTTCATCCCTTTTGTATAGAATTCTGAATTTATGTTGACTGATTTAAGGGTTGGCATCATCCTTATTTCATCACTCATGACCTTCAGAGCTTCGGGTGAAAAAAAGAAATCAAGTGCGATTATTGTATTCAGGTTGACCTTGTTGGAATCATTGGTTTCTGTAAAATTGCCTGCAGTTGTCATTTTGACAAGGTCGAAATTTGTGCCGAGGTTAAGAGCTCCTTCTCCTGAAACGGTGCAGAGCTTCCTGTCAAGGGAGACTATATTCCCGTTACTTGAGGGATCCGCGATCTTCTCCTGTGGAGCTATCTGATAGCTTCCTTTGGCTTTATTGAAATACAATAATCCACTGGACGTTACCAGTCCCACATCAGTATATGATTTCTGCTGCGACAGGAACGCAGGGTAGAAATGTATCGAGTCAAGATTCTGGTATGTTCCTGAAAAAACAAGATTATCATTGCTGTCCCTCGGTTTTTCGTTGATAGGGATCATCACATTCTTCGGATCAATAAGCGATTTGAATTTGACCGGATAACTTTTGATGGAGCTGCAGTCATTTATAATTCCTGCAGATCCTGTGAACATCAGAAGCTTCGATCTTGCAGAAAGGCTCACATCTCCTGTAAAAGTGAAAGCCGGACTGAGCATAAATTTCTGATCGGCTGCAATGAACCCTTTTGCGCTGGTTGTCATTGTATCGACCCCAATCTCTGCGAAATTGATCTGTCGTACCTCATTGGCGTCATCAACATAGTCATACACTGCGCTTCCTGAATACCTTCTTGCTGATTCAATATCAATATCTGCATTATGAAGCAGATGCGTCCTGTTAACTGCAATCCAGGCATTCTTCAGCCTGTCTATTTTTGCTTTCCTGCCGATCGTGATCTTTCCATTCTCAGGCTGAATAAGAGCATCCGCAATCGGGATATAGCTTATGTTTTCTGCTTCAATAGTCTCCTTGTCAACATTGTATTTTGCCTTTAAAGACGTAAAAGCAATTGTATCCCTCAGGCTGTTGGTTGCTATAAAAGTCGGCTTTGATAGTGCAGTCTGGTCGATCTGGAGCAGCTTCTGGGGAGGGATTAGGCTTGAGGCAGTCTTTCCTCTCTGTTCCATATTGAGCACCTTATCAGCCATGTTGTACTCAAAGTCTGTCATGGTACAGTTGAACTGGATCTCAGGGAACTTCACAAGCGATGAATCGGTATTCAGATGGAATCTAGCGACTTTGCCTGTGAAATCGACAAAAGTATTTGCATTTTCGGCAATGAAGGCATAACCGCTGGTTGAAGGTGATTTCAGATTGTAGGTTGCAGTATCTGCCCTAATCTCATTTGATCTGAATTTGAAGAGGTTTGACCTGATCTCTGATTCAGGCGTATTTATAATACCGGTACCACTTAGCAGTTTCGGTGAGAGCTTAAGGTTGCCGTCAAGCGATGTATTGTTACCGAACATCTGGAATTTATTATCTGCAGGATTATAAGCAAGCATCTCATTTTCAGGGATCTTCCATTTAATTCTGATATCTTGGCCCTGAAGTTCAGGGTATAAGCCCGAAGGATCCCTGTCCATATTGAATGTGACAGCTTTTGTCAGCATCGAATCCGGGAAGAATTTATACTCATCTGACTTGATCGTGGAAGTTAAATGTTTCAGGGTCCCGCTACCTATCAGGCCTCGGTTGCTCATCTTTATCTGGTCGAAGAATCTGGCCTTGCCTTCATAAATGTCAATGCCGTCTTCGGGAATAGTCATCTCGAAGCCCAGGGAGTTATTGTCCTGCAAGGTTAGATTCTGTCTCATGGGTTTCAGTATCTTTCCTGCGTAAAACTCCCCTGAAAGGCTCACGTCGCTGAAGGTATAGTGGTCTATATTCTCAAATATGAACGGATCGATCTTGAAATAAAAGCCTTTTTTGCTATAGACTCCTTCCAGTCCGGGGATCCTGTCATAGAAAATATATGAGGGTGAGGTGGCATTTATAATAGGATACTGGGCCAGGCTTTTCAGACCCGACTTATTCAACGGATCATCAATATATATCTCGCCTTTTGATAACTGTATCAGGCTGTTGATACTCCTTATCAGCGGGTTACCGTAATTATCCCTTTTTTCGGTTTCCACTGCGATTTTTATGGAATCTATATTGTGGAGCCTGAGCTTAAAGGTATCGTAGCTGAACTCGAAATTCCGTCCGAAAATTGTAAAAAGGCCTGCTTCGACAACTCCGTCAAACTTAAAGTTCCTGTTTTTCTCAAGGATAATCTGCTGTTTATAAGGATATACCGCTACTCTCTGGGAATCGCTCAGATACACATCCTTTACGCCATTTACAGTGAGATCAAAATTGTTAAGGTCGAGTATTGCATTGTCAACCGGTGGTTTGGTTTCACTAAGGATGGCAAGCACATCATAGTCTTTTTTGCCGACATATGAGTCAATGTAATCCTTTGTTTTCTTTTTGAGTGTGACCTCGCCGTTGAGCTGGTCATAGAATACGAATCCCTTGTTGGCCATATCAATGCACATACCGGTAACCACATCTTCAGGTTTTTTAAGCCATTTTGCGAATTCACTCACCGGGAAAGTCTCCGAATAAAACCATTCGCTGAATTTCTTAAACCTTGTCAGGGGGTGTTCATTATCCAGACCCATCAGCCTGAGGAAATAATTTGAGTTGAAGAAATCGGAAGATTCAAATTTTGCTTCTCCAATTGCGGCGCCTTTGGGCCTGGAAATGATTATCTTAGATCCTTTCATGTCCCACGTCAGGCTTTCAAAGTACATGTCAAGGTGATGATAGCTGTCATAATATGGACTTCCCGATACAGGATTATTTGTCCTGTAAAGATTAACAAGCCTTGCAAGGGAATTGTAGGAGAAGCCGAGATCTGTATGATAAATAGAATCTTTCCCCAGGTAAAGGGTAGCTGCAGTTACCTGACTGTTCAGTCCGCCTGCCGAAAAGACAAAATCATTTGATGTAAGTTTGATGAACAGGCTGTCGTTCCTGAGGAGACTTATCCTGGCCGGAAAAGCATTCTCACCTTTACCTTTTACATTTGCCCCTTCAAACGCCAGTCCGCCCTCATAATTGACATCCTTGTAGATATTCTTAATCCTGAACTTCTTCATATACGTCTCAAAGCGCGGGTATGTGGCTCTTTCCTTATTCGGGATCGATGCAGCCTGATCTGTCAGGATGCCGTAAACAGGGCTCTTAAAGTAAGTTTTGTGAAACAACCTGGCCGAATCGCATGTAAAGGAGTTCTTTGTAGTGTTGACAGTAAAACGGGTGAGGTCGGCAAAAACATCCTCTTTTGCAAAACCTGCCTTTTCCCAGGTTACTCTGCCTTTAGTCCCGTGAAAGATCTGCAGGTCGGGTGAAAAATAACCTGAAACATTATAAATCTCCGTGCTGTCCCTCTGGGAGTAACAGGTAAGGGTTGCATTTTTTACCGAAGCGCGGAAGGTAGTGTCATGCTCAAATACCGGAACCGCATTCTTGATCTTCCATTTGACTGATGGCGGATTGTTTATGGTGTTGCCCCTTACCAGCGAATTCATGTTGTCGAGATGCTTGACAATTGCGTCATTAGGATAAGTACGGTCAAAGAGAATCTCACTCAGTCCTGAAAGCCAGTAATTCAGTATTTCGCTTTTGTTCTGGTCAACAAGCACGTTTATTACATTCAGGAACCTGGTGAATTGTGTACCTGCCCTCATCTGCCTGCCGGTCAGCTGGTTTGAGAGATCAAGGATCTTCGACTTGTTTTCCCTGCTGATGGCTGAGCTGTCCCACTTGGCTGTAAAGGAATTAAGGATGGTCTTCTGTTCCTCGGTCAGGTTAGGTCCCATGAAAGAAGCAAGCTCATCTTTGAATTTTTCAGGGTCACCGCTGAAGACAGGTTTTACCTGGGAGAAAAGGCATCCTGCTGAAGTGATCAGTAACCAGATATTCAATATGATGAGCTTACGGATCATATAGATCAATCTCAGATAGCCTCAACGATGGCGCAGAAATCCTCTTTCTTCAGGGATGCTCCTCCGATAAGTCCCCCGTCAACATCAGGCTTTGAAAATATTTCAGCTGCATTTGATGGCTTGCAGCTGCCGCCATAAAGTATTGTCAGGTTTTCAGCAGCATCCTTTCCGTATCTTACTTTAACGAGGTCGCGTATGTATTTATGCATTTCCTGGGCCTGTTCAGGGGTTGCAGTCAGCCCGGTTCCGATAGCCCAGACAGGTTCATAGGCAATAACAACTTTACTGAATTCATCCGGAGAAAGGTTGAACAGGCCGTCTTCTAATTGTTTTCTTACAACATTCAGATGGCTTCCTGACTCCCTTTCCTGGCGTACTTCACCGCAACAGAAAATAACTTTAAGGCCGGTAGAAATTGCCAGCTTCGTTTTCTTATTCAGGATAGCATCATCTTCATGATAGTAGCTCCTTCGCTCCGAATGGCCGATAATTACGAATTGTGCACCGGTACTTTTAATCATTGCAGCTGATACCTCGCCGGTAAAAGCTCCGGCAGGCTCTGAAGCACAGTTCTGGCCTCCGCACATGACTTTCCCCTTGCTCACAACCTGCGATACACCGGGAAGGTGTATAAACGGAGTGCAGAGAATGACCTCAGCTTTTGACGGTTTTGCCTTGAAATATGTGTCAATTGATTCTGCAAATTTGAGTCCTTCAGCCAGTTCCATATTCATTTTCCAGTTACCGGCAACAATCTTCTTTCTCATAGATCTTTAGTGTTTGGAATAGTGTAGTTTAAGTTTATGACAGTTAAATAGTATCAGTGCAAATATCCTTCATAATCAATCACCTTTAATGCTTCTGAAAAACGAACTTATCAACAGGAACAGTATAAATGCTGAAATCGCTGAAGAATAAACGATAAGAATGAGCCTTTTGTTATTAACCGTCCCGATTTGTCCTTCCTTTATCAATTTCACAAACAATGGTCCCTCAGGTATGTTTGCCCAGGACCATTTACCAAGGATTGTGCCGTTTTTCAGCAATATGTAACCCGGATTTGACCTTATCATAGTCTTAAGGGTTGTTGCATCTGCTGAGCAGACCGTCAAATTGGACGATAAACTCATTGCTTTATCAATACTGGAAGCTGTAACCAGTGCAGATTTAATATTTTGCGATTTGCATATCCCTGACAGGCTGATGCTTTTCCGGATGTTCAATGGATTTGCTTCCTCAACCTTCTCCGATATCATTAAAAGAACATATGCAGTATCTCTTAAAATATCGCCTGTGATATCCTGCCCGTCAGAAGAGGATATCATGAAATCATGTATTGGAGGGGTATACCCTTTCTTAACCAGGACTGATTTCTGATCAATGAATTTCCACGATGAATCATTCACAGGATAGTTTTCAAGAGTGAATTCCTTCCTGATCCTATCCTTCTCATAAATAAAAGTGGTTTGATATTCATCTGCAGACTTACCCTCAGGGATCTTCATGCTTTCGGCAATATTTACACCCTTCCTGTACGGGAGGAAATCAAAAAGCGGCAAATGTCTGAGATTCAACAGTGAAAATCCAACAAATAACAATGTTACAGCCGTAATGATTGTCCATTCAGGAATTGGGGTGAAGATCTGTTTTACCTGATCTCTGCCTGTAAAAAGAATGATCACAAGCGCCAGCAGTATCACATTCTTCCCGAATGTCTGCCAGTTGGTAAGGTGGATCGCATCACCAAAGCATCCGCAGTCTGAAACCGGATTTGTGAGTGCAAGAATAAGCGTCAACGGGGTGAATATGATCATGAGGATCAAGACACCCCATATACCTGATCTGATCCTGTACCCGCTCAGCACCGAAAAACCTGAAATAAATTCCGCTGTGCACAATAGTATTCCGAGAGGAAGGGCTGCGAATTTCAGGAATTCAAGATTAAATGCCGTGAAATAGTCACCGAATTTGTATGCCGATCCGAGGGGGTCAACGGCTTTGACCGTTCCGGAAAAGACAAAGACAAGCCCGACAATGATCCTTGAGATGAATCTGAGGAGTTTCATGTCAGATCAGCTTTCGGTCGTTTATTATGGTCAGGATGCTTCGTGAAATCTCTTCCGGCGGGTGCATCCTGCCTGCCTTGTCGCAGCAATTGACCACAACCAGCCTGTCATCTGACCTGGCAACTCTAAGGTATATATCCCTGACTTTCTTCTGGAAGTTAAGGCTATCTTCATGGATGTCCCTTGTACCATTAAGGTAGTTCCTGTCGTCTCCCAAACGGTCTGATGAAAGCTTTTTCCGGGTAAATGAAAATGGCACATCGAGGAAGAAGCTGAGATCGGGCCTTGGTATTGCAAAATGATTAAATTCAAGCGCAAGAATCCAGTTCATGAGCTTATCCTGCGATTGCAGGTCGCTAATTTTTGCGCATTGATAAGCTATGTTGGAATAGGTATACCTGTCGAGGATGACAATTTTCTTTTTCACAAGCCATCTCCTGATCATTTCAGCAGCATCTTTCCTGTCCCCCGCATAAAGAAGTGCTATGAGATAAGGATCGACTTCATTCAGGGAGCCAAATTCTCCTCTCAGGAATCTGGCAATGAGCTCGCCAAAATACGGAGCATCTGTTCTGGGGAAGTGAAGGTACTGGCAATCAAAGCCTCTCGATGTCATATATTCCCTGAGGAGTTTCAACTGCGTCGATTTTCCTGATCCGTCAACTCCTTCAATGACAAATAGCTTCATACATCCCTTGGATTAATACGATACAAAAGTAATTATTAACCGCAAAGATCGCAAAGTCCCGATAACTATCGGGAGTGCAAAGGTCGCAAAGTTAAAACCTTACTCTGCGTCCTCGGTATTCTTACCTTCGCGTCCCTTACGCTTGAAAAGAACATTTTCCACAACCCTAAAATTCATTAATTTAGTTGAGTAAAAGCAAAATGATGTTTCTCATGCCGAAGTCAATTAATGTTAAAGGAAAGCTGATCGAACTTTCTTCGCCAAAGGTAATGGGGATCATAAATATTACACCGGATTCATTTTATGAGGGAAGCCGTTTTATGCGGGAGGAAGAATACCTGAATGCCGCCCTAAAAATGGTGGAGGAAGGTGCCGCCATTATCGATATCGGAGGATATTCCACTCGTCCGGGAGCATCGAAAATTTCTCCTGAGGAAGAAAGGGATCGTGTACTTAAGGCAATTAAGCTTATAAACAGGGAATTGCCTGATCTGATAATTTCCATTGATACTTTCAGGGCTGACATTGCCATGGAAGCTGTTCTTGAATGCGGGGCCGGAATTATTAATGATATAACAGGAGGTGAGGCGGATAAAAAAATGTTCCGGGTTGTAGAAAAGCTGAATGTCCCATATGTTCTGATGCATATGAAGGGAACACCCGGGAAAATGGAGAGAAATCCGGTTTATGATGATGTTGTGGCTGATATTCTCCGATGGCTCAGCGGGAGGATAACAAGACTTCAGTCACATGGGGTGAATGACATAATTATTGATCCTGGATTCGGCTTTGGAAAAACCGTGAGTCATAACTTTGAGATGCTCAGGCGGCTGAGAGATTTTTCAATTGCAGGACTTCCTGTGCTGGTTGGCATTTCCAGAAAATCGATGATCTGGAAATCATTGGATATCAGACCGGAAGAGGCTCAGAACGGGACGACTGTACTTAATACTGCAGCTCTTCTGAACGGCGCTGACATACTGCGTGTACATGATGTAAGGGAGGCAGTTCAGGCAATAAGGCTTGTCGGGATGCTCAGGAAGAGTTCTTAATATTCACTTAGTTTTAATATTTTTACCTTCAGAATAAACAAAAATGGTTCTTCATATCACTGTACTTGATATCATTGATATTGTCCTTGTGGCAATTATCCTTTTCCAGCTTTATAAACTGATAAGAGGGACCGCTGCACTGAGCATTTTTATCGGGATTTTCTTTATTTACATGTTCTGGCTGCTCGTCAAGGCCCTCAATATGGAGCTGATAAGCGCGCTCATGGGCCAGGTGATCGGAGTAGGTGTCATCGCACTTATCATTGTTTTCCAGCAGGAGGTAAGAAGGTTTTTGCTCGTCATCGGCAACAGGTACATGAACAGGAGAAAGTTCTCATTCAGCAAAATATTCGCTTCCGTCGAAGAGGAGACAGGAAGTCCAAAAGAAGCGGAGGAGATAGTCAGGGCAGCCGAATCGATGGCTTCCACAAAGACTGGTGCCCTTATCGTGCTTGGCAGAAGAAGCAGCCTTGATATCTATTCTGAGGGAGGAGAAAGGATTGACGCGATTATTTCCGCAGAGCTTCTTGAGACTATTTTCTTCAAAAACTCCCCGCTGCACGACGGGGCGGTCCTGATAGAGGACGGCAAAATATTTGCAGCCCGGTGCCCCCTTCCGATCACTGACCGGATGGCTCTCCCGCCACGATTCGGTATGAGGCACCGGGCAGCAATAGGTATTTCAGAACATACTGATGCCCTCGTTGTGGTTGTGTCTGAGGAATCAGGCAAGATCACAATCGCTGAAAATGGCGAAGTGACCGAAGATATTTCTCCCAATGATCTCCGCCAGATCCTGCTGAAGGAAAAAATATAGCAGAAGGAATATCTATTCTATCTTATACTCTGCCAGGGATTCTGCATCCTTGACATAGATTGTATTTCCAGAAATTATAGGGAACGCATAAACCGGTGTTTCTGCAACTTTGTATTTTACTATCTCAGTATATGCTTTCGGATCGGGTTTAAACACAATCAGATTCCCGGTGCTCGGAAAGCCGATAATCACTGATCCGCAGTCGAGGATAGTTGCAAAATCACTGTTTACGGTTTCATCAAGCCAGGCTGTTTTCCCGGTCGTCGCATCGATGCAGTAAATCCTTCTCTGATCTGTAAATCCATAGAGGTAGCCATCTTTTAATATCGGAGTGTTCCATTTTGCACCGATATCAGGATTGCTCCACAATTCCTTGACCGAAAACTTGTTGCCATCCATAACGATCTGGATAGCCTTTGTCCCTGAACCCTGTCCTGTATAATAGATTATCTGTCCGTTTATATAGGGGCTTGTAGAATTATAGAACCTTTGCTGAGGTGGCGTTGCAATCTGCCAGAGCAGCTTGCCGTCAGCAAGTCCCAGGCCGACAAGATTCTTTTCGGTCTGTACAACTACCATCTTTTTGCCATCTGCGGTCATCAGTGAGGGCGAAGAATAGGCCGGGCCGTCTCCTTCCCATTTCCATTTTTCATTGCCGGTGGCCAGATCAAGTGCAGCAATTGTCCCCTTGTCCTTCGTACCTGTATGGACAATACACATGCCCTCCGTAAGAAGCGGTGACATGCCTGTATAAAACTGAGGAACAAGGTTCTCAGGATTATCCTTTTTCCAGAGGATTTTTCCCGTTGCAGCATCCAGGCAGGTCAAAATGCCCGTTACTCCGAATGTGACAATTTTGCCTTGTGCAACTGCAGGAGTACTCCTGGGCCCGGGATGAGAGGTTGATGGTCCGGTAACAGCAGCAGCAGGATATGGGGTCTTCCATATTTCCTTACCTGTTTCCGGATCGAGGCATGTTACAACTTCATCCGTATTCTGCCTTGTTGACAGATAGATCTTCTTACCTGAAAGAACAGGGGTAGCGTCACCGGAACCCACGCTGACTTTCCAGACTTGTTTTAATTGTGCCGGCCAGGTTGCCGGTGCCTTGAAACCGGTAACCTTACTGTCGCGGCCCGGTCCCCTGAATTGAGGCCAGTCCTGTGAATACAGATTTGCAGATATGACCACCAAAATGATCACCGTACCTAAAATCAGATTGTACTTTTTCATGATACTGGGTATTTATTGAAAGTTTCAGAA
>JAUZNW010000089.1 GCA_030706785.1 Bacteroidota bacterium
CTTTGAAACTCTTTGTTTTGCTGATCTTATTGATTTTTTCCCAGGGTGACTTTTTCCTGTTAATATTAATCAAATCAAAAGTATATATATTTTACCTGAAAAATGCAGGCAGTAAAAAAGGCTGTTGCCAACCAAAAGAATAATTAACTCTTATACAAGCAGATGTGAGCAGAGGGAAGTTTACCCCGTTAGCTCGAATGAAATTAGAGTGTAGCGGGGAACCCAGCCTGGGCAGCTTGAAAACAGAGCGAGAGTGAGAGCGGGAGCGAGCACTATCGTTCTGTTTTCCTCACTCTCACTCTCACATTGGTTGGCATAGAAATTGCTGTCAGATAGTTACATAACCTAAGCCTTATCTGAAATGGCGCTCCTGGATCTGTTACTACTTATTAATTTATTCCTTTTCCACATTCCCCAGGAAGGTAATCCACAATATTCATTCACTCAGGACACATTAAAAATAATTGAGAAGGTATATCTCCATATTGACAGAGAAAACTATTCTCCGGGTGAAGACTTATGGTTCAAGGCATACCTGGTGGACGGTACTGATAAAAACCTTTCAGAGCATAGCAATGACCTGCATATTGAACTGATTTCCCCGGATTTAACGATTATTGAAAGCCATATAGTCAGGTTAAGTGGCGGCCTGGGAAACGGAGATTTCAGGCTGCCTGTCAAAGCAGCTTCAGGCAGATACCAGATAAGGGCTTATACTAACTATATGAGAAATTTCGGGGAAGAGATGTTCTTTAAAAAGTACTTCACTATAATCAATGCTGATAATCCGAACTTCGATAGTTATGACAGCACAATCTATGTAAGTAACAAGCCTGATATTACTTTTTTCCCCGAAGGAGGATCGCTGGTTGATGATGTCACTTCCCTGATCGGCTTCAAGGCAGCCGATGCAACAGGAAAGGGATGCGAGATAACTGGCAAGGTATATTCTTCGCACGGGGATACTGTAGCTTCATTTAAAAGTACTTTTAAAGGGATTGGGACTTTTAATCTGACCCCATCTCATGGCGAGGTGTATTATTCCATTATTTATGATAATAATGGTGATACTGCCAGGAGTCAGATCCCTAAAAGCATGGAGACAGGTACAGTTTTACATGTTTCTGAAATACAACCCGGAGAGCTTGATCTTGCCATCAGAACCAACATGGAGACCCTGCCTATTCTCACTGGCCACGATCTCTCTCTTTCAATTTCTGTTCACAATACCATTTTAAAGACGATCTTCTTCAAAGTAAAATCTCTCAACAACCATATGGCTTTAAGAACCGGTGAATTTCCAGATGGGATAGTAAGTCTTACCGTTTCTGATTTTGAAGGTAAACCGTTTTGCGAAAGGCTGGCCTTCATTCACAATAATGATGACGAGAAGTTGACCATAAAAACAGATAAGCCAGTTTATGCTACAAGGGATTCAGTTTCGGTTAATATTTCTTTGTCTGGAAGTTCTGTCAATGGTCAGGGTGCTTTCCTGTCTCTTTCAGCTTCCAACGCAATCTCTGAAGATGGATCGGACTTGGATCCTTCAAATATTTCTTCGTGGTTTTTACTTGAATCGGATGTGCGGGGCGAGATAGAAGAGCCATTATATTACTTTGACCGATCAAAGCCAAACAGATTGAAAAATCTTGATATACTTTTACTCACACAGGGCTGGCGCGATTTCAAATGGAAATATGAGGATAAATATTATCAGCCAGAAAATGGATTTACCCTTTCCGGCAGGGTAAGGAGAAAATTTGCTGACAAACCTCTTGAGAACTCTTTTGTAACCCTCGGATTATTTAAAGGCAAAAAACCAAATCTATTCATGGTTCCCATCGATTCTTCGGGAAGGTTTCTTATCAAAGGAGTTAATATTACGGGAAAAACAAGTTTGATTGCCAGTGTCACTAATGATAAAGACAAGTTGAAGGGCTGGTTGACAATGGATTCAATAAGATATAATCCACCAGAGATTGAAACCAAAAAAGAATATTCAAGATATTTCATTAGAGACATTCCTGTAAAAGTCGATAAAAAGTCCGATGAACAGACTAATGGGTATTTAGAGTATTCGGAGAGTAATAATAACCTGAAAAAGAGGTACAGTTTACTGGATACCATTAAAATTGGGCAAGTGATAATAACACCAAAACTCAGGTTTGAACCTGAAATTCCGCGTGTTCAAAATGAAATTAATCTCAGAACCATGTTCTTTGATAAAGAGATAACTGTAACTCCTATCCTGGAAATATATAATACGCTAGGGCAGCTTCTGGGAGTCAGATTCCATATTACATATACAGAGAGTTCTGGATTCAAGAAACCTGAAAGTACTAGTGGTCAATCATTTTTAACAACCCAATTACCTGGAGTCAGTTCATGCAATCATATGACCGATCCTCTCACCATGCTTGATGGTATGGAAGTAAAATATGATGCAATATCTTTCATTCCGGTAAGCTGGGTGGAGAGAATTGATGTTCTTTGTCCAATAAATGGGGGTCTGGTATGGGGTGAAAGAGGTGATCAAGGGGTTGTTTCAATTCTTCTGAAAAGTGATGCTTATTTCTCCAGTCCTTCTATAGTTTATCATTCTATCAATACAGCAATCTTAGGTTATAACGAGCCACGGGTTTATTATTCTCCAAAGCATCACACTTCCCTGGAAAAGGACAAAAAACCTGATTTACGAACAACCTTATTCTGGGAACCAAATATTGAACTTCTGAATGATAAAGACATTTCATTTAGCTACTTTAATTCAGATAATCCTTCAACTGTAAGGATTATTGTTGAAGGCATAACCAAAAGTGGAATACCTCTTGTTGGTTCGACAGAATATAAGGTTAACCGGTAGGTAATTGAACTAAAAGTAACTGATCTAACAACCGAGTTTAAACTTATTTATTTAAAGTGCAATTTAACTTTTCCCAATCTTCGCATTTGTCTTGGGCCCGTGATAGTTATGCGAGTTCCCTCGATGGAAAAGCCGGTGACCCTGACCATCTTTAACTGGAATTGATCGACCGCCAGAAACCGGAGTTAAATACTTGTTGTATAGTTATGTATGTTCAGCTTTATCTGACTGGATTTTGAAGTGGTCAAAGAAAGACGGATTTTTTACACAATCAAACACTTACAAAACCGAATTGCAGATATTGTTAATTATCTGTATTAATGTTATTTAAGAAACAAAATATTTATCATTCATTGCTTATTTGTTCTTCCAATTTAATATATATACTCTTACTGTTTATAATTCAATTTATTATGAAATAATTGACTGGTATCACTTTTTTTATGAAATTTGTTAAAAGTATGGTTTTTAGTTTACTAACCTAAATTCTGAACTTATGAAAACTTTAGAGAAAGCTTTGACCTGGATAGCATGGATCTCCGGTGTAATTGGAGCATTGTTCGTATTACTTGGATTTATTCAGGCAGCTTTTACCGGTCGGTTTAGTGCCGGTACTGAAATCATAAATTATTTTCATATCGCAAACAGTTTTTTCCTTATAACGATTGCCCTGTTCGTTTTTATTTACAGGTGTAATTGTAGAAAGGAATAGATCAATATTTCTTTCTGACCAGGTTTTAGCATCATCTGTATTTTGAAAAAAGCAGCACTCCTCGTACGGAGCGTGGGGTGGACTGCCGTGCTTTTACCGGGGAAATATTAGCTCAAAATACTTTGATAAAAAAAGTATTTTTCACGATATTTGGTATCATAACAGACAATTGATAGCCCGCCTGGTTTGTATTAATATTATTTAATTCCAGAAAGATGAAACGGCTTAATATTCCTGCATTGGTTCTATCAGTTTGTGCAGTGGTTCTGCTTGTAATTTCCTGTGTGGTAAATCCCGTTACTGGGAAAAAACAGATCATGCTTATGTCGGAAGCTCAGGAAATTGAGCTTGGAGCTTCATACGATCCTCAGGTTATCGCAACATTCGGGTTATATGATAATCAGAGTCTGCAGAATTTTGTTCAGGCAAAGGGGACTGAAATTGGGAAGATATCCCACAGGCCCAATCTGGAATATCACGTAAAGGTTGTCGATTCACCAGTCGTGAATGCATTTGCAGTACCTGGCGGATATGTTTACCTTACACGCGGTATTCTTGCACAGCTTAACAATGAAGCAGAGCTGGCAGGTGTGATGGGACATGAGATCGGACATGTTGCAGCACGTCATACAGTAAGCCAGCAAAGCAAACAACAGCTTGCGCAGCTTCTTCTGATCGGTGGTATGATTGCTTCTGAAAAGTTCGCGCAGTATGCCGAATATGCACTGCAGGGCATGCAGCTTTTATTTCTCAAATTCAGCCGCGATGATGAGAGGGAAGCAGACCGGCTTGGAGTTGAATATTCCTCCAAAATAGGCTATGATGCCCATAAGATGGCTGACTTCTTCAAGGTATTGCAGAAAATGACCCTCTCAGAAAGCCAGGGCGGTATTCCGACATTTTTATCAACACATCCTGATCCGGGAGACAGGTATAATGCGGTAAACCAGCTGGCGACTGAATGGCAGACCAATCTGAAGAACACGACATGGAAGGTCAACCAGGATCCTTATCTTCAGCTTATCAACGGTATTGTTTATGGAGAGGATCCAAGACAGGGTTATGCTGAAGGGAATATCTTTTATCATCCCGAGCTGAAATTCAAGTACTCATTCCCGACCGGCTGGAAACTTGAAAACTCACCCCTGCAGGTTACTATGACGCCTTCCGACGGGAAAGCTCTGGAACTATTTACTCTGGCCCGGCAGAAAACCCTTGAATCAGCAGCCGACAGCACTATTCAGCAATATGGTCTTACCCTTCAGGGGAGTAAAAGAGGTACCGTGAACGGCATGAATGCAATAATCACTCAGTGCAAGCAAACCGTCCAGGACCAGAACACGGGCGCTACATCGACAAACATGGTTTATTCATACTTTATAAGCTATAACGGACTCATTTATGTATTTCATGGTGTAACGACAGAAGCCGATTTCAATACTTACGTAAGCCTTTTTGATTCTTCAATGGCCAGCTTCTCAAAACTTACTGATCCTTCGAAAATCAACGTTAAGCCCAAAAGGATATTTGTAAAACAGGTGCAGCGTACAGGAACACTTGCGGATGCATTCAGATACTACAATGTTCCACAGGCGCAATACAATGAACTGGCCCTTATGAATGATCTCGAACTGACCGACCAGGTCCAGTCGGGGAAACTAATAAAGATTATTGGGGAATAATATTAATTATCTTAAAATTCCAGCGCCCCCCTTTTTATTCCCCCCGGAAGGGGGAAATGAAACCCAGAATATGCACTTAAGCATTGTGCATGTTCTGATTATTCTCCCCTTTTAGGGGAGATCCCGCTTTAGCGGGAGAGGGGTCGCCTGGAACCTGCACTGCTTCCAGGGGAGATCCCACCTCTGCTGGTGCTGGGAGAGGGGTCGCCTCGATTTTCCAGAGGATTTTCAGTATTTCGGAAGCTTATACCCGTTGTTATAAACCGGAATAATAAGCTTGTTTGCATTCTCTGACCCGAATAACTGCTTCGCATCGTCCCAGCTTACCTTTTCACCGGTCCGGTAGGCAATATTTCCCATCTGGGCAACAAGGGCCACATTGCGGGCTACATCTATATCCGCATGAAGGTTCTGGGGAGTGTTGTTCTTTATGCACTCAAGAAAATTCCTTGCATGGAGATCAAGGCCGTTGCCGACATTCTTCTGAACGGGGACAGCTTCTATCTTTTGTTTTTCAGGAACAACTTCCCACCCGTTACGGTCGAGGACAAGGGTCCCGTTTTCACCTATATACGACATCCCGTGAGGCCGTCTCCAGTTACCTAGGCCAATACCTATCGTATGTTCCCAGATCATTGTGAAGTCCCTGAAATCATATACGGCGGTCATGGTGTCAGGCGTAACCATATCATCGTCAGGGAATGCATACTTCCCGCCTATCGCCATTACGGATGAGGGTATGGTCCTGTTCATGCCGTAGAGTATGTAATCGATAAGGTGGACTCCCCAGTCTGTCATCAGACCATTACCATATTCCCAATACCATCTCCATGTGAAATGAAAGCGGTTGATATTGAACGGGCGCTTGGGGGCCGGACCCAGCCAGCGGTCATAATCGACTCCTTCAGGGACTGCCGAATCAGGTACTTTAGGTACAGCGCCCTTCCAGTCAACATACGACCATGCCTTGCACGTACGTATCCGGCCAAGTCTTCCGGATTTAAGATAATTGATGGCATCAACAAAATGTGGCTGGCTCCTCTGCCACTGACCTACCTGTACCATTTTGCCGTGCTTTTTTGCGGCACTGTGCATGATGTTGATCTCGGCAATCGAATTGCCCAATGGTTTTTCAACATACACATGTTTCCCGGCTTCCAGGGAATGCACGAACTGAAGGCAATGCCAGTGATCTGGAGTCCCAACAATAACTATATCTATATCCTTGTTCTCAAGCATTTTACGATAATCACTAAATATTGCCGGTTTGGAGTAACCGAGCTTGGTTATGTCATTCACCCGGCCGGCGAGAATGCTTTGATCAATATCACTTATGGCGATACATTGCACCTCAGGATTCTTAAGGAATGCCACCAGGTCACTGTACCCCTGGCTCCTTGCCCCGATAAGACCTACATGTATTTTGTCACTGGGTGCAACAGTGAGATTTTTACCCGATAAAGCCTCAACCGGGATGACAGAACCTGCCGCGATTACTGATGCTGTTTTGATAAAATTTCTACGGGTTGATTTCATATAGGTTAATTTTTATTTATCTGTAAGCAAGGTAGTACTTTTAAATTGTTATTATACCGGCAATTGTCTAAATTTACCTTTTATCCTGCATTTCTGATAAAAGCAGTTATATCAAGGCTCAGGATAGCAATTACTACTTTAAAGAATTAATAAAGAAAAGATGAGAAACCTGAAAATTTTTCCGGTCCTGTTCCTGGCAGGATTTATTATGAGCGGGGCAATCGCCCAGAAAATAAATCCGAATGATCCGGTACCCCCTGATCCCAATATAAGGATCGGGAAGATGGCAAACGGATTTACATACTATGTAAAACAAAACAAAAAACCGGAGCAGCGCATGGAGCTCAGGCTTGCGGTCAATGCCGGTTCAATATGCGAAACAGAGGCGCAGCAGGGACTGGCCCACTTCTGCGAGCATATGTGCTTTAACGGGACCAAAAACTTTCCCAGCAATAAAATGATCGATATGCTTGAGGAAATGGGAGTCAAGTTCGGCGCAGATGTGAATGCCTCTACGGGTTTTGATCAGACAGTTTACATGCTGGAGATACCGACCGACAAAATGGAATGGATTGACAGGGGTTTTCAGGTGCTCGAGGACTGGACCCACCAGGTTGACTTTGATGCGAAGGAGATCGATAAGGAAAGAGGGGTCATTATCGAGGAGTGGCGCCTTGGACTTGGAGCCGATGACCGGATGATGCAGAAATACCTGCCCGTCCTGTTTAGAGGTTCCAGATATGCCGAAAGGTTGCCGATAGGGAAAATTGACGTTATCAAGAGCTTCCCGTATGACACACTTAGGGAATTTTATAAGGAGTGGTACCGGCCAGACCTTATGTCCGTTGTCGTTGTTGGTGATATTGATCCCAACCTCGCGGAAGAAAAGATCAAGGAACATTTTTCAATGATCCCCGAACCTGTGAATCCGGAGAAAAGGGTTGAGTATCCTGTGCCTGACAATTCTGAGCCTCTCATAAGCGTAGTCACCGACAAGGAAGCTACAGGATTTGATGCCCAGATCCTGTTCAAGCATCCGAAGGCAGAGTCGGTAACATATGCCGATTACCGTGAATACCTGATGAGGATGATTTATACAGGCATGCTTAACAGCCGGCTGCAGGAGATCGTCCGTAAACCTGATGCACCTTTCCTCTATGCAAGCGCCGGGTATGGCCCGTTCATCGGCCGTACTATAGATGTTTATTCGCTATCAGTCAGCGCCAAGGAGAACCAGATCGAAAAAAGCATTGTTACAATTCTGACTGAGAATGAGAGGGCAAGAAGGTTTGGTTTTACGGAATCCGAGCTGGCAAGGGAGAAAAAAGATCTTTATACCATGTACGAAAATGGCGCAAAGGAAGCTGATAAAACACCTTCTTCAGAATATGCCGATGAGTTCATAAGGAATTATCTTACCCAGGAATGTATCCCCGGTTATCAGAAGGAATTTGATATGGTCAAGGATTTTCTTCCCGGAATTACTCTTGATGAAATAAACAAGATGGGGCAGCCATGGACAACTGATAACAATATGCTGGTCCTTATCACAGCGCAGCAAAAGGAAGGTGTTGAGGTCCCGGACGAACAGAAAGTGAGAGAAATACTTACTTCTGCAAAAACAGAGAAAATAGAACCATATGTCGATAAAGTATCGGATGCGCCTCTTCTTCCGGAACAGCCTGGTCCATCGCCTGTAACCCAAAAGGCAGAGAACAGTGAATTCGGATATACCGAGCTTACATTCAGCAATGGAGTTCATATGATCCTGAAACCAACTGATTTCAAGAATGATGAAATCCTTTTTTCAGCCTACAGCCCCGGAGGAACCTCTTTGTATCCTGATAATGACATACTATCAGCCACCCTGGCTCCTGCAATTATAACACAAAGCGGGCTTGGCAATTATAATTACACCGATCTTCAGAAGAAGCTTTCCGGGAATACTGCAAAGGTATCTCCATATATAAGCGAGTTAAGGGAGGGGATCAACGGCAACTGTTCCCCTAAGGACTTTGAAACAATGCTGCAATTGAACTATCTGTTCTTCACTGGTATCAGGAAAGATGAAAGTGCATTTAATTCCTACATATCAAGGATGAAGAACATGGTCAAACCACTGCGTGCCAACCCTCAGTACCTCTTTTCCGATACTCTGTCGAAGATCGTATCGATGAACTCACCCAGAGTAATTGCCATACCGACCGAGGCACAGCTTGACAAAGTCAGTCTTGACAGAGTGCTCACTATTTTCAGGGACCGTTTTGCTGATGCCAGCGATTTCACATACTTCATGGTGGGCAATTTCAAGGTTTCAGAAGTGATCCCGCTGCTTGAGAAATATATTGGTAGCCTGCCGTCGAAGAGAAGAATTGAGACCTGGAGAGATGTTACCCCGGGATTCCCGAAAGGGCTTGTCAAGGTTGATGTTCCGAAGAATTCCGAGCCGCAGAGCATGGTTGCCATGGTCTGGAAAGGTGATTTCAAATGGAAAGACAGGTACAGAATGGGATTCAGGATGCTGATGGATATTCTTTCAATCAAGTGCCGCGAATCGATGCGTGAGGAACAGGGCGGTGTTTACGGCGTAAATATAACCGGGAACGCTGTAAAATTCCCCAAACCGAAATATACAATTACCACTTTCTGGGGCTGTAATCCTGACAGTATAAACACCCTTACAGCTACAGTTTTAAATGAGATGGATAAGATCAGGAAGGATGGACCGACAGAGGTCGATCTTAACAAGGTGAAGGAGACTCTTATCCGTGAACGTGAAACAAGGTCAAAGGAAAACAGTTTCTGGGTATCAGCACTTCAGAACCATTTCCTTGAAGGTGACAGATTGCTTACTCTCGATGAATACAAGAATTATGTGAACTCCTTTGCAGCAAAAGAGATCAAGGATGTTGCCGACAGGTACCTGAATACGAAGAGTTACGTTGAAGTTGATCTGACTCCGGCACCCAAGCAGTGAAGCATGGAGCCTGGGGTGGAAAATCGTATGCTAGAAAAGCCCATGTAGCTCAGCGTTGATCTTGTCGATCACTTCGCTGAGATGGGCGTTGTTGTTCGGGAAGTTATAGTGATCAGCCTCAATTATTAGCAGCTTGCCCAGGCTATAAGACTGTATCCAGGCCTCATACCGTTCGTTAAGCCTCTTCAGGTAATCCAGCCTGATGGAGCTCTCATATTCCCTTCCGCGTTGCTGTATCTGGCTCACCAGTGTAGGAACTGATGCCCTCAGGTAAAGGAGAAGGTCAGGCGGCTGGATTAGTGAGCTCATCATTTTGAATAGGGTGGAGTAATTATCGAAGTCGCGCGTTGACATCAGACCCATGGAATGAAGGTTCGGGGCAAATATATATGCATCCTCATAGATGGTCCTGTCCTGTATGATGGTCTTGTCCGATTTCCTTATTTCAAGTATCTGCCTGAACCGCGAATTGAGGAAGTAAATCTGCAGGTTGAAAGACCACCTCTGCATATCTTCATAAAAGTCATTCAGATAAGGATTATCATCAACATCTTCATAGTGCGGCGTCCAGCCATAATGCTTGGCAAGGAGGCCTGCCAGAGTGGTCTTGCCGGAACCAATATTACCTGCAATTGCGATGTGCATGGTGTGTTTTTTCTTATTACTGTTTGCTGTCTAAAAATACTAAAAATTAATAAGCTATTTAACAAGCGCCAAAAAGTTCAGAGTGCCTAAAATACTTAAAGTGCCTTAAATTAGAAAATCAACTTTAAATACTTTAGGCACTTGTATTTCTTAATACTAAATACAATTCCTCAATATACTCCCTTGTATTTGAAAGCCTCGGCACCTTGTTCTGTCCCCCAAGTTTATTTTTAGATTTTAGCCATCTGTTGAATGTTCCCTGCGGCACCTGTTTAATAATTGGTCTGACAAGATTGATATCTTTATTCCTCTTGGCTTCATAATCGGAATTGATTGATTTAAGCGTTTCGTCAAGCAGATCGGTGAACCTGCCCAGGTCTTCAGGTGCTTTTTCAAATTCAATTATCCATTCGTGAGTGCCCCTGGATTTTGCACCCATATATACCGGTCCTGCAGTATATTCTGTTATTACAGCCCCGGTTCCCCTGCAGGCAGCTTCCAGAGCCTTATCAGCATTGTCGACAATTACTTCCTCTCCAAATGCATTGATAAAATGTTTTGTTCTGCCCGAAATCCTGAACCTGTAGGGATTTGTCGAGGTGAATATAATTGTATCCCCTATTAGGTATCTCCACAGCCCGCCGTTTGTCGATATCACCATAGCATAGTTAACACCGGGCTGTACTTCACCGATAGTGTACACCGGCGGTGAGTCTGTATTTAGCCTGTCGGAGGGAATAAACTCATAGAAGATGCCATAATCGAGCATCAGCAGCATATCTGCTTTTAAAGGATCGTCCTGTATGCCAAAAAAACCTTCCGATGCATTATACGTTTCCATATAGTGCATCTGGTCGCCTGGAATAAGCTGACTGTAAATCTCGCGGTAAGGGGTAAAGCTAACGCCTCCGTGAAAGAAGACTTCGAGATTAGGCCATACCTCAAGGAGGTTGGATTTCCCCGTGTAGGCCAGGACATACTTTATCAGTGTCAGGTACCACGACGGAACTCCTGAAAAGCTTGTAACATTCTGGTATACAGTGGTTTTAGTAATCAGTTCAAGCTTTTCCTCAAAATCTTCAATAAGTGCGATCTTTTGTTTTGGTGTTCTGACGAGCTCGGCATAAAAGGGTGCATTCCATATCAGCACTGCTGAAAGGTCTCCGTAAATCGATTTCTCACTGTACTGGTTGATCTTATTGCTTCCGCCAAGAGTCAGCCCTTTCCCGCTGAAGATTTTAGTTTCAGGATAATTCAGTGTATAGATCGTAAGGATGTCCTTTGCAGCCTGAAAATGGCACTCTTCAAGAGATTCACGGCTGATAGGAATGAATTTACTTTTAGTTGAGGTTGTTCCGGAAGACTTTGCGAACCACTTTATATAGCCCGGCCAGGTAATATTGACTTCACCTTTCAGCATTCTTTCAATAAAAGGGAGGTATGCTTCAAAAGGCCTTACCGGAACCCGGGACTGGTATTCCCTGACAGACCTGATTGTTGTATAGCCGAATGTTTTTCCCCATTCTGTTGAAGCAGCAAAAGACAGAATTTTGAAAAGGACCTCCTGCTGAGTTTCAGAGGGGTATCTTCTGAAGTGTTCTATCTGGCTAATCCTCTTTGTATTAAGCCGTTTAACTATTGAAGGTATAATAGCCATCAGAATTTCACTGTTAAGGGACTAAATATATAGAAAAAATGGCACCTTTCTCGGCAATCAGCCGAAGATCTCCTTAAGGACTTCCAGTGAATTTATTTTCCTTAGCCCAGGCAGATGGATGCTGTAGTACTTTATCAAAGTTTCAAGCACTTCATTCCTCAGGCTGCCTGAAAGAGGAACCTTACCCGTATTGCCGAACGAGGTCGAAAAAAAAGCGGCCAGGACATCAGAAATATTCTTCTCCGCGAAATCACCATGGGGTGGAGGCAGCCTGACAAAGGCACCATTCTTGAGATCGAAATACCGGTCCTCAGGAACTATCCTTCGTCCTGGCTCAAAGCCCAGGAAGCTGCTCAGACCGATCAGAAAAGCTATATGGAAATTCGCATAACCCTCCCTGAGTCTGTCAAAATATTTAATTGAATCTTCTATAAACCTGAACAGCTCAATATGAGGAGACTCTTCCTTCAGCACAGACATCAGGAACTCCCCAAGAAAAACAGCCACAGTGCTTTTCTTGATTTCTGAGTAAATGTCCGAAGGGGCATAGGATACAGAGTATTCCTTCATAGTCTGGACACTTCTTGATTCCTTCCGGTAAAACACCGTGTCAAGAATGAACATCGGCTGGAAGAGTGCATTATGCTTCCCCGATTTGCTGCTTCTTACTCCCCTGACGAGAATGGACTGTCTTCCAAAATCGCGGGTATATGTCTGAACTATGATCCCTGAATCGGAATACTTTATCTGATGAAGTATGATCACCCTCGTCTTCTGGAGCATTGCGGTCGATAATTATTCAAATATAAAATTATTATATTTACCTGTCAATCATCTGCACCATGACCGCAACCAGCAATGATGAACTTGTAAAACGGATCGCTAAACTGGCAAAACAGAATCAGGAGCTTGAGGCAAAGATTAAAAAGCTCCTAAGCCAAAAGGAAAAGCTGGCAGCAGAAATTGAAAAGCTTAAGGCATCGGGACAGGAATTACTTGCTGATAAATCAAGGCTTGAAGCGGAAAAGAAATCCCTTAAATTCAACCTGGCGACAGTCCTGTTCGCCGATATTCATGGATCAGCAAAGTTTCTGGAAGGGCTGAACACAGTATCTGTAATGGATGAGCTCGATGAAATTGTATATGAGTTCGGTGCAATAGCTGAAAAGTACAGGATCGAAAGGATAAAGACTATCGGTGATACATTTATGTGTGCCGGCGGAATCCCTGTAAAGAACATTACAAATCCAATTGATGTTGTGATGGCTGCAATTGAAATGTGTTCCTTCCTCGAAAAGTACCAGCTGTTTAAAAGGGGTAATGATCAGAGGATATGGGAGATGAAGATTGGGATACATACCGGTCCTGTTACTGCTTCTGTTTCGGGGAAAAAGAAGATAAATTATGACATAAAGGGGGATACGGTTCACAGTGCGAGCCGTATCGAAGCAGTTTCGGAGAATGGTACTATACTTATTTCGGTGATGACCTATGAGCTCGTTAAGGAATTCTTTGATTGCGAGTATTATGGCAAGCTGCCCGTCAAGTACAAGGGCGACATGCAGATGTACAGGGTCACAGGAATCAAGGAGGAATTTTCAGTTGACGGGAATGGTGTTATACCTAACAGTTCGTTCAGGATAAAATTCGGACTTATTCAGTTCACCGACATCCAGGAGATAATCCTGGACAAGCTGGAGAGAGAGCTTCCATACTTTGCTTTTTATCATAATGTGAAGCATACCGTTGATGTGGTGACTGAAGTAGAGCTTATCGGCTGGGCAGAAGGATGCAGTGATGAGGAGATACTACTGCTCAAGACAGCAGGGCTCTTCCATGATACGGGGATCATTGAGTCGTATGACAATCATGAATTACTCGGGGCAAAGCTCGCAAAGGAGATGCTGCCGGCTTACAATTACACCAGGGAACAGATTGACAGGATCTGTGCCATAATAATGGCTACCAAGCTTCCGCCAAAACCATCCGGACTTCTTGAAAAGATAATATGCGATTCGGATCTTGATTACCTCGGGAGGAGCGATTTCATACCGGTTTCGAACACTCTATTTGAAGAATTAAAGGCTCAGAATAGAATGAATGACCTGAACGAGTGGAATAAAATGCAGGTGAAATTCATTTCAGGACATCAGTATTTTACTAAAACCGCACGAAGTCTCAGGGAGGTCAACAAGCAGCAACAGATCGAAAGAATCCAGAGCCTGATCAACTGAAAGCTATCTCCCTATTACAAGGATCTTGGTGGCAAAAGCACTCGCACCTTCGCTGCTCGAACAGAAAACCAGGTAGACTCCTGTTTTTACTCTCCTTCTATTATAGGTGGTGAGATCCCACTCCGCCTGGCCGCCTTCTGAAATAGTTTCAAAAACGAGGTTACCACTCACATCAGTTATTTTAACCCTCGTATCCCTCATTAATCCTGTTATTGTGACATTGCCTGTGTAATCTTCACGCACAGGATTCGGGAATGAATAGACTCCTGTAAACTCCGGTTTTCCGGATATAGCGGTCTCCCTTACGGATATTATCCCTTTTGAAGTCCCAAACCAGACTTCTCCAGACTTGTTGTTTATACTAACCGTGATTATAGAATCGGAGTACATAGGACTGTTTTTTTCATTGTAGCTCTTCAGCATTTTTGTTCCGTCAGACGAAAGCAGGTATGCTCCTGAACTCATAGTCCCTAACC
>JAUZNW010000009.1 GCA_030706785.1 Bacteroidota bacterium
TATCGAAGTTCGGTTTTCATTTTATTGTTTCAGATTGATTCATCAGTTAAAAGCAATATCCTATAAAATATGGATATTAAAAGTAGTCTTACAGTCTTGCAGGCTTAAACCCATTTAACCCATTCAACCCTTTCAACTCTTTACTTACTACTGAGGGCGCACAGTTCTCAGCTTCCTACTTCACACTCCCTACTCCCTGCCCTCCCGTCGCCTGTCGCTTATTACCTGAACGTTCCTTTCTGTGCCATTTTGTACAGCTGCGTCCCGGCCATAAGGAAACCTCCCACGCCGTAGACTTCTGTCATTTCACGGGTAACTGCCCTGGGATCAGCTCCGATAGGCTGAATAAATCCTACCTTGCCATCCGGCCAGACTGATCTTACCATACTTTTCCAACCCTTGACTACCGAAGGCATATAAATTGTTTTCTCCAGGTAACCATTATCTATCCCCCAGGCCAGTCCGAAAACAAAAAAGGCAGTCGCACTCATTTCAGGATTGGGGTAGCTTGCAGGATCCAGGAGACTTGCATGCCATGATCCATCGGGCTGCTGAAGAGTAACAATCTTTGCAGCCATTGTTTTGAACAGGCCGGTGAAATACAGCCTGTTCTTATAGTCTATTGGAAGCTCCCTTATTATTATTGGAAGGCCAGCAAATACCCAGCCATTTCCCCTACCCCAGAAAACCTTTGAACCATTTGCTTCCTTCCTGTCAAAATAATTTGAATCCCTGTAATAAAGGTCTTCCAGCTTGTCAAAAAGATAATCAGTGGTTGCCTTGTACTCCTGATACATAAAATTCAAATATTTCTTCTTCTTTGTCACGTTAGCCATTTTTGCCCATACTGTAGGTCCCATGAAAAGGGCATCACACCATGACCAGCGTTGGGATGACCAGTAAGTATCGGTGTTCACGAATTTCAAATCCCCTTTTGCAGGATTCTTAAGAATTCTGTCCAGGTGTGCCCTGAGAGGGGTTATCATTCTTTTATCCCTGTACTTCCTGTAGAGTTCTATATACATCTGACCGACACAATAATCATCTGCATGATAGCTTCGCAGTGGGTTTTCCTGTACATAATAATTCCATTTATTAGCCTCTCCCTTTTCTTTCAGCCAGCTGATATATGAGTCGTCGCCAGCTATACGGGCCCAGTCTATCATCCCTGCATATAATGCTGCATTAGTCCAGTCTGCCGGATTATGAGTGAGCGGTGTTTTGATCTGCCAGTCTGCCACGGTTTTCAGGACAGTTTTAATGGCATCAGGCGTCAGGGCATCATTAAAAGCTTGCAGGCTCTGTTCCTGCGCATGTATCGGGACTGATAAAAAGGTCAGAAGTATATAGGTTAATGCTTTGGTCAGATTCATTGAATTCAGGTTAGTGAATGATTGGATGATCAAAAATACAATCTTTAAATTTAAACAATAGAGCAAGTGGCAACTTTTCAGCTATATTTCATTTTCTGTCTTCAGAAAATTGATTTAAGAGTTGCTGGTTACTGGTGGAAAGAGCACAGCAATTGCTGTGAACTATGTTGTGCAAGATCCCCGGATTTTAAATTTACGTTATTAATTACGTAATTTATTACGTAGATCATACTAGTTTCTGGTTACCGGTTACTTTCACTAATTTATTTATTATCTGTAATATATATGTGAATCTGAGTAATCACAATAATAACCTGCAATTTGCAACCCGGAACCTGAAACAGTTTGTGGTCCTGAACTTAAGTGACTTCCATTTTTGCTGAATTGATTTACTTTGACCACTTTCTGTTCCGACAATTATTTGTTATATTTAGTTTCCTAATTATCAGGAGGTACTTTCGTATCTTCTGATTTTTAAAAGAGAACAGATGAAACCGTTTATAAATGAAGATTTTCTCCTTGAGAATAAAACTGCAAGAAGGTTGTATCATGCATTTTCCGAACATCATCCCATTATAGATTTTCATTGTCATCTATCCCCGGCAATGATTGCAGAGGACAGGCAATTCAGCGATCTGGGTCAGGCCTGGCTGGAGGGTGATCATTATAAATGGCGGGCTATGAGGACAAATGGTATTGCGGAGAAATATTGCACCGGTGATGCATCGCCAAAGGAGAAGTTTTCAAAATGGTCAGAAACAGTTCCCGCAACCATCGGAAATCCCCTCTATCACTGGACTCACCTTGAGCTGGCAAGATATTTCGGGATTTATGACCTGTTATCACCAGCTACTTCAGATAAAATTTATGACAAAGCCTCATCAATGCTTAGGTCGAAGGATTTCAGCATAAGATCGCTTATCAGAAGAATGAATGTAGAGGTTATATGCACTACTGATGATCCTATTGATAGTCTTGAGTTTCACCGGAATCTCAAAGAATCATTTGAAGTCAAGGTACTGCCCGGATTCCGACCCGACAATGCAATCAGGATTGAAGATCCGTCAAAATTTACTGTCTATCTGGAAAAGCTCGGAGAAGCTTCTGATGTATCTATCAGAGACTTCAGTTCTTTTATTGAAGCGCTTGATAAAAGGCATGAATATTTTCATAAAAACGGAGGGCGATTGTCTGATCACGGGCTTGACAGGTTTTATTTCACACCATTTACGCAGGATGAAACTGACAGAATATTCAGGAACCTGCTAAGCGGCAACGCTCCTGATCCTGATCAATCGGAAAAGTTCAAAACAGCAGTAATGCTGAATCTATGCCGGATGAACCACAAAAGGGGCTGGACCCAGCAATTTCATGTCGGAGCCATGAGGAACAACAACTCCCGCATGTTCAGGAAAATGGGCCCTGATACCGGCTGGGATTCCATAGGTATCGGACAGGATGCCATCAAAATGTCAAGCTTCCTTGATACACTTGATAATTCGGACCAGCTAGCAAGGACAATCCTGTACAATCTGAATCCCTCTGACAATGAAATAATGATCTCGATGACCGGAAATTTCAACGATGGGACACAAGCCGCAAAGGTGCAGTATGGAGCCGCCTGGTGGTTTCTTGATCAGAAGGCCGGGATGGAAAAGCACTTCAGGGATCTTGCTTCGCTTGGACTTCTCAGGAGGTTTATTGGCATGGTAACTGATTCACGAAGCTTCCTTTCATACCCGAGACATGAGTATTTCAGGAGGCTGATATGTAATTTTATCGGGAGCGAAATTGAAAAAGGTCTGATACCTGATGACGATTCGCTCGTTAAATCCCTGATAGAAGGGATTTCATACAGGAATGCAAAAGAGTATTTCGGATTTTAACTTTAGTCATTGTTGCAGGTTTACCTCCAACGCCCTGAAGGGGGCTTTTGATGAGTCTGCTTTAGGGTATTCAGGGGTAAAAATATTCACAGAGAATACACAGAGGGACAAAGAGAAAAAGAATTGTAAAATAAATGAAAGAATCCATTGATCTTACCGGTAAGGTTGCCGTTATAACAGGAGGTGCAGGAGTGATCTGTTCGGAAATGGCCAGGGCTCTTGCTGCCCATGGCGCCAGGACGGTCATCTGCGACCTTAACTTCCAGGCAGCAAGAAAGGTTGCTGATGAAATTAGCCAGGAGTTTGCAGTGGCATCGCTGGGAATTTCCGCGAATGTGCTTGACAGGGAATCGCTTGAAAGCTCAAAGAAAATAATTAACGAAACATTCGGCAATATAGATATCCTGATAAACGGCGCCGGCGGAAATTCTCCCGCTGCCACAACAAAGGTTGAAAAGATGGAAGGCTCGGATGAAGAAAAACCGGAAGACACTTTTTTCGGGCTGAAGCTGGAAGGATTTGATAAGGTTTTTGATCTGAATTTTAAAGGTACACTCATACCAACAATGGTTTACAGCACCGACATGGTAAAGCAGAAATCGGGAGTAATATTGAATGTTTCATCGATGAATTCATACCGTCCCCTTACAAAAATCGCAGCTTATTCCGCCGCCAAGGCTTCTGTTAATAATTTCACACAATGGCTTGCAGTCCATTTTTCAAAAACAGGCATACGGGTAAATGCAATAGCACCCGGATTTCTCCTGACAGACCAGAACAGATTTCTCCTGGTCGACGAAAAGACCGGAGAACTGACGCCAAGGAGCAGGAAGATACTTAACAGCACGCCTATGGAACGCTTTGGCACACCTGAGGAACTGACAGGAACAATGCTTTATCTTGTCTCAGATCTTTCAAGATTTGTTACAGGTGTAATCATTCCGGTTGATGGAGGATTCAGTGCGTACAGCGGAGTATGAGGCAGAGGGCATCCGGCAGCAGGCGACAGGGAGAATGCTGACCGGTTGGCTGTTGCCCGTAGCCTTTAGCCTTTAATAGTTAGTTGCAAATTTAAATTATGATATACTACAAATCAGGATCGGAATTCTCGGTAATAACCCGCAAGGAGCTGGAATTCGGAGTGTTAACCGCCCTCAAGACACTTGGTCAAAGAACAAATGTGCTTGTTGTGCCACCCGATTGCACCAGATTCCATTCAAGGGCAGGAGATATAACATCCATCATCTACAGCTACTATAAAGAGGGTGTGAAAGATATAATGCCAGCTCTCGGGACCCACTCTCCACTGACTCAGGATCAGATCTCCCTGATGTTTGAAGATGTGCCCAAAGAATTATTCAGGATTCATGACTGGCGCAATGATGTTCTTACTGTCGGAACTGTTCCCGGGGAATACATTTCGGAAATAACAGAAGGTAGGCTGGATTATCAGTGGCCTGCACAGCTAAACAAGCTTGTTTATAACGGAGGGCATGATCTGATCCTCTCAGTAGGTCAGGTTGTTCCACATGAGGTTGTCGGTATGGCCAATTACAATAAAAACCTTTTTATTGGTACCGGAGGTCCGGAAGGAATAAATAAAAGTCATTTCATCGGGGCAGTATATGGAATGGAGCGGATGATGGGCAAGTGTGATACACCTGTCAGGAAGCTTCTTAATTATGCATCAAGGAGTTTTATATCTCATCTTCCTGTAGTTTATATACTGACTGTAATCGGGCGGAATGAAACCGGACAACTTGTCATAAGGGGACTTTTTATAGGTGATGATGAGGAAGTATTCAAACTTGCTTCAGAGCTTTCAATAAAGGTTAATTTTATTGTACTGGACAGACCATTACCTAAAATTGTTGTTTATCTCGATCCCTCAGAATATAAAAGCACATGGCTGGGCAATAAAAGTATTTACAGGACAAGAATGGCTATAGCTGACGAAGGTGAACTGATAGTCATTGCCCCGGGAGTGAAGGAGTTTGGGGAAGACAGGGAAATCGACAGGCTCATAAGGAAGTATGGGTACTGTGGGACGCCATCGACACTTAAAGCAGTGAAGGAGAATGCGGATCTCACTGACAACCTCAGTGCAGCTGCACATCTGATCCATGGAAGCTCCGAGGGAAGGTTTTCAATAACGTATTGTCCTGGTCACCTGACACATACTGAAATAGAATCTGTCGGATTCAGATATGGTAATCCAGGCGAAATGATGCTGAAGTATAATCCCACAGCACTCAGGGAAGGATTCAACAAACTGCCTGACGGCGAGGAAATATACTATATTTCCAATCCGGCGACTGGATTATGGGCCTCAGGGGAAAGACTATCAAACTGACGGCTAATGATTAACTGGGGTATTTTAGGATGCGGCAAAGTAACCGAAATGAAGAGCGGACCGGCCTTTAACAAGGTTGAAGGTTCCCGGCTGGTTGCGGTAATGAGGAGGAACAGAGAGCTTGCTGAAGATTATGCGAAAAGGCATAATGTACCGAGGTTCTACTCTGGTGCTGATGATCTAATTTACGACCCGGATGTAAATGCAGTTTATGTAGCCACTCCGCCGGGAAGTCACGCGGAATACGCCATCAGGACCTTGAAAGCAGGCAAGCCGGTCTATATTGAAAAACCAATGGCCCTTAATTACAATGAATGCAGGAAGATTAACCAGGCTGCCGCGAAATTTAAGCTGCCGGTCTATGTCGCCTACTACCGCAGGACACTTCCGGGATTCCTTAAAATAAAGGAACTGGTGGAATCGGGTCAGATCGGCACTCCCAGATTTGCAAAATTTGAAATCTTCAATTATCCATCTAAGGATGAGAAGTCAGGAAGGCTTCCGTGGAGAGTCATCCCGGAAATTTCAGGTGCGGGACATTTTTTCGATCTTGCTTCGCATCAGCTTGATTATCTCGATTACCTGTTCGGTCCTGTGCTGAAGGTATCATCAGTTGCCGTAAATCAGGCAAATCTTTACAAAGCTGAAGATTTCGTATCGGCAAGCTTTATTTTCAGGGAGAACATAATCGGTACTGGAATATGGTCCTTCAGCGCATCCCCGGAAGCCAACAGGGACGTATTTGAAATCGCAGGGGAAACAGGAATGATAAAAACCTCTACCTTTACTTATGAACCGATTGTTCTTATAAATGGTGATGGTCGTCAGGAGTTTGTCAATGAAAGGCCTGAGAATATTCAGTTCTACCTTATTGAACAGATTGTAAAGGCTTTATCGGGGAAAGGAGAAGCAGTCAGTACCGGCATTACGGCAGCAAGAACAAGCCGGGTGATGGATGAGGTGGTAAGGGAGTATTATAAAGGTGTGAGGTATGGGGTGTGAGGTGCTGGAAACAGGTTGAAGGGGTTGAAGGGGTTGAAGGGGTTGAAAGGGTTGAAGGGGATGAAGGGGTTGAAAGGGTTGAAAAGGTTGAAAGGGTTGAAGGGGTTGAAGGGGTTGAAGATCGCATGACTACAAGACCCCATGACGGTATGGCAACGAGTTGTAACTCTTTGGTTATAAATTGAATATAAGCAAATAATACTATACTATGAACATGTTATCAGATATCGGATTAATCGGATTGGCAGTAATGGGTGAAAACCTTGTACTGAACATGGAGAGTAAAGGATTTCAGGTCTCAGTTTATAACCGAACGACTAAGAAGGTTGATGATTTTCTTGCCGGGAGGGCTAAAGGGAAGAAGATAACCGGCACTCACTCGGTTGAAGAGCTGGTTAAATCCCTTAAACGCCCGAGGAAGGTTATGATCATGGTGAAGGCGGGAAGCGCTGTGGATGAAATGATCAACACTCTGATCCCCTACCTTGAGAAGGGCGATGTCATTATCGATGGTGGCAATACACACTTCCCTGATACGAACAGGCGTACAGCTTTTGTTGAAGAGAAGGGACTTTTGTATATCGGCACCGGAGTGTCAGGGGGTGAAGAAGGTGCATTGTTAGGTCCTTCAATTATGCCCGGCGGATCGAAAGCTGCATGGCCACTGGTAAAGCCTATATTCCAGGCTATTGCCGCCAGAGTGGAGGATGGTACACCATGCTGCGACTGGGTCGGTGAAAACGGAGCAGGACACTTCGTGAAAATGGTCCATAACGGTATTGAGTATGGTGACATGCAGCTCATTTGCGAGGCCTATCAGACAATGAAGGATCTGCTTAAAATGAGCGCCGATGAGATGCATCTTGTTTTTAAAAAATGGAATGAGGGAGAGCTTAACAGCTACCTGATTGAAATAACCAGGGATATACTGGCTTATAAGGATACTGATGGCAAGCCGCTGGTAGACAAAATACTTGACACTGCAGGACAGAAAGGCACCGGGAAATGGACAAGCGTTGCTGCCCTTGATCTGGGCATCCCACTTACACTTATCGGTGAGGCAGTATTCGCCAGGTGTTTGTCGGCTGTGAAAGAAGAGAGAGTCGAAGCTTCAAAGATACTTTCCGGTCCGGGGACTACATTTAAAGGTGACAGGAATAAGTTAATAATTGATCTTGAGAACGCCCTTTATGCG
The DNA here is from genome assembly GCA_030706785.1 of Bacteroidota bacterium. GTDB lineage: Bacteria > Bacteroidota > Bacteroidia > Bacteroidales > VadinHA17 > LD21. The sequence goes on from JAUZNW010000009.1 coordinate 7,810, forward strand.
TCGAAGATAGTTTCATATGCCCAGGGTTACTCTCTGATGAGGGCAGCAGCAGATGAATTCAAATGGGACCTCAACTACGGCGGCATTGCTCTCATGTGGAGAGGGGGATGCATAATCAGATCAGCCTTCCTTGGTAAAATAAAGGAGGCATACGAACATAATCCCGGAATAACCAACCTCCTTCTCGATCCCTTCTTTAAGGATAAAATGGAGAAAGCACAGAAAGGATGGAGAAATGTTGTTGCATCTGCGGTCCGGAATGGGATACCCGTCCCGGCTATCTCCTCAGCCCTGGGGTATTTTGACGGTTACCGCACTGAGAGGCTTCCTGCAAACCTGCTGCAAGCACAACGAGATTATTTCGGGGCACACACCTATGAAAGGATCGATAAACCCAGAGGCCAGTTCTTCCACACAAACTGGACCGGGCGCGGAGGCACAACTGCTTCAACGACATACAATGCATGATTAATGAACGAGTAAAACCTAAAACGCCTAACCATTTATGCCGGAATTTCAAAAAACCATCAGCAGGTACAGATGGACGATCTGTGCCCTTTTATTTTTTGCCACCACGGTCAATTATCTCGACAGGCAGGTGCTCAGCCTGCTTAAAGGTAATCTTGAGGTACAGTTTACCTGGAGTGACTCCGATTATGCCAATATTGTTTCAGTTTTTCAATTTGTGTATGCCATTTCAATGCTCTTTGTCGGCCGAATAATCGACTGGCTCGGAACTAAATTAGGTTTTGCATGGTCGCTGATTGTATGGTCGGTGGCTGCAATGGCACATGCATTGGCAAGGGGAACCGGTGGATTTATAGTTGCCCGCGGTTTGCTTGGTTTTGGTGAATCGGGCTGCTTCCCGGCTGCCAATAAGACAAATGCTGAATGGTTCCCGAAGAAAGAACGGGCCCAGTCATTTGGCATTCTAAATTCCGGAACAAATGTCGGAGCGATCCTCGCCCCAATTGTAGTTCCATGGATCGTGAAACATCTTGGATGGCAGGCAGCTTTTTTAATTGTGGGAGGAATCGGTTTCACCTGGCTCATTTTCTGGCTCTGGCTCTATGAAATCCCTGCAAAGAGCAAAAGAATCAGTAAAGCCGAATACGACTATATCCACTCCGATGATATTGTCGAACCGGATAGGGAGGTCGCTGAAAAAGATGAGAGAGTACCATGGCTTAAACTTCTTCAATATAAACAAACATGGGCGTTCAGCTTCGGGAAATTTATGACCGATGGCGTTTGGTGGTTTTATTTATTCTGGTTGCCTGCATATCTGAAAGCCCAATACAACATGACTGGTATGCAGGTTGCATTTCCGCTGGCTGTGCTTTATACCCTGTCGACAATTGGCAGTATTTCCGGCGGTACTTTCCCGATGCTTTTCATAAAAAAAGGATATGATCCCTATGCAGGTCGTATGAAGGCTATGCTCATAATTGCCCTGATTCCCCTGCTCGTGTTGTCTGCCCAATACCTGGGGAAAATCAGTTACTGGATGCCGGTTATTATTATTGGGATCGGAACGGCAGCTCACCAGGCATGGTCTGCCAATATTTTCACTACAGTATCGGATATGTTTCCCAAGAAGACAGTGGCCAGTATTACGGGGATCGGAGGTATGGCAGGAGGATTTGGTGGAATTTTGATCAACAAGGCTTCAGGCTGGATCTTTGACGGCTTCCGCAGCGCGGGTATTGCAAGATCCTGGATTGAAGCACAGGGACATAACCTTGGAGAGTATCTTGATAAGATCAGGTCGATGAACCTGGTGAACCGATATAACGATATCATTAATCTTGATAAGGTGGAATTGAGCAATCTTCCAACCGAAATAGTGAAGCAACTCCAGGCAGTTGATACTATTAAGTTTGATCAGCTGAAAGCTATCCAGATGCCTTTAATACAGCATCATCTGACGACCGGATATACAATTGTCTTTGTTTTCTGTGCTGTTGCATACCTTATTGCATGGATAGTAATGCATAACCTGGTACCTAAAATAAAAAAAATTGATCTTTAGAAGGATTTTCAGAATAAATTCACTCAGGAATGAAGAAGTTAGGGAAATATTCAATGGGGCTCGGTGACAGATTCGGCCATCAGGGCCATGCCCAGCTGAGGGCGATCATTGAAGCCGGCATTCACGGGATTGAGATCACTCCTGTCTGGAACAAATCAAACAGGGAGCACATTATCATAGGTACGCAGCCGCAGGATGTGAGGTCAGAAGCTGACACAGTTACCGGGAATGCAGGTTTTAAAAAGCCATATTTCGTTGATGCTGATCATATTAATATTGATACTGTCGGCCGTTTTATCGACTGCTCTGATTTTTTTACAATCGATGTTGCATCATACATCGGTAAAAGGGCAGGTGAAGATAAAATACAGAAATTTCTTGCATCAGCAGGAAAACTATCTGAGGGACTTCATATTGAGGGCATAAAGAAAAGCGTAAAGTGCACAAAAGCCCAGCTCAGGGATATTGCCGATAAATACATCTTCGCTGCGGAAAAGGCCGGTGAGATCTACAGGATGATTGAAGCAAAGAAAGGCCAGAGGAATTTCATTACGGAGGTTTCAATGGATGAAGTGGCACAACCTCAGAGCCCCGTGGAACTGCTCTTCATTTTATTCATGCTTGGGGCTGAAAAAATACCGGTTCAGACCATTGCGCCCAAGTTTACAGGCAGATTTAACAAAGGGGTGGACTATGTCGGTGAACCTGACAGATTCGCTGCCGAGTTTGAAGAGGACCTGATGGTAATTGCTTATGCTGTTCAGGCTTTCGGGCTGCCTGACAATCTCAAAATCAGCATTCATTCCGGATCGGACAAATTTGCCCTTTATCCTGAAATCAATTCCATAATAAAAAAACATGACAAGGGAATACATCTAAAGACTGCCGGAACCACCTGGCTTGAAGAACTAATTGGACTGGCAGAAGCCGGAGGCGAAGCGCTGGATTTTGCAAAGGAGATTTATATTAAAGCACTGGGAAAAATAGAAGAACTGTGTGTTCCTTATGCAGACGTCATTGATATCGATGTAAGTTCGCTGCCATCGTCTGATGAAGTCCTGGTATGGAACAGCAGGAAATTTGCAGCCTCATTGAGGCATGATGAGAGCAATCCTGATTACAATCCTGATATGCGGCAACTGATCCATGTTGCTTACAAGCTTGCTGCTCAAAAGACGAACGAATACTTCAGCCTTCTGGAGGAACATAAGCAGGTGGTATCAGAATGTGTCTTCGAAAATATTTACCAGAGGCACATATTAAGGCTTTTCGGGAAAGAATATAAAAACGCTTTCCTCGCGTGAAAGCAGAATTTCAGTGATGAATAATTTCATACCAAAGATTTGTATTATTTTTATTTAACGGATTCGCAATATTCAGATTAACCAATTAATTCATAACCATTTCACCCATAACTATGAAAAAGACACAATCAAGAAGAGAGTTCCTGAGGCTGTCAGCCGCTGGCACCCTTGGAGCATTTGCACTGTCACAGTATGGCTGCATGAAGAAGGTTCCGGACATAGGCCTCCAGTTATATACAATCCGTGATGCCATGGCGACAGATGTACCGGGATCATTGAAAAAAGTAGCCGATGCCGGATACAAATATCTTGAACTGGCAGGTTATGCCGACGGCAAATTTTACGGATATGAACCTGCTGATTTCAAAAAGCTGGCAAATGACCTTGGAATGGAGATACTGAGCAGTCATACGCAGGTTGAAGCTCAGGGCATTACCCTGGATAATGCACAGAAAATGGCTGAAGATCACGCCAAGCTCGGGGTCAAATATTGTTTACAGCCCTGGGTGGTCGAAGAGGCGCGTACCACGGTAGCCAGCTGGGAGAAAATGGTTGCCGACTGGAATAAGGTTGGTGAGATCATGAAACAGCATGGTATACAATTTGGCTATCATAACCACAACTTCGAGTTCGCAAATGTGGAAGGCAAGATACCATTTTTCGATATAATGATGCCACAGCTTGACAAAAACCTTGTAATCAATGAATTAGATCTTTTCTGGACGACAAAGGCCGGACAGGATCCCGTCGAAATAATAAAGAAGTATCCAGGCAGGTTCCAGCTATTCCACATGAAGGACATGTATACAAGGGAAGCACCCTTCTATTCTACTGTCGGGGTAAAGGATTTCGCTCCTGTCGGAGAAGGTGTGATAGATTTCAAGGCAATCCTGGCTGTGAAGGATATTGCGGGAATGAAATATATGGTTGTTGAGCAGGATCTTTCAAGGGACGGGGATCCTTTCGGGGATATCAGGAAGAGCTATGTAAATCTTACCACAAAGATTCTGGTTTGATCCACCCCTAAATCCCCCAGGGGGGACTTTTTGTTAGATCCCCCCATGGGGAGGAGGGGGTAATGTAATGCATTATTCCATCGTTTTGAATCCGAAAACAAGGGTAGAGGTTGTCATATGGAGATCGAAGATTATCATTTCATTCTGACCTGATCTCAGCCAGGACGCCGGGCAGTATAGTCTTTTCTGAGGGCCGATATTCCAGTACCTGCCTAGATTGTGACCGTTCACCCATACAATGCCTTTCTGAAAGTTCGACAGATCAAAAAAGGTATCACCCTGACCCGACAGAAAGAAGTTTGCCTTGAAGAAAATTCCCGGTTTCCCAGGATGTCTTGCCGATGATCTGAGATTGTACATATACTTTTCATCCATAGGAAGATTATACACCTTCCAATTCATAAGTGTCATCCCGTTAAGCGTCACCCTGTCTGTAATTCCTTTCCTGTCAATCAGATACTGTGCAAAATTGATGCGCCCCATTCCTTCAACCAGAATCTCAAGCAGAGGCTTTTCTGCTTTGTTCTCAGGAATATCAATTGAATTTTTCCCTTCCCTCCTGTCAAGATAGCCGATATATTCACCATTCATGAATACGGTTGCATAATCGTGAAGATCGGTGACTACCAGCCTCCCCTTTTTATGTCCGATGAGCTCAGTAGCATAGAGTATAAATCCATAATCCTGGTTATAGGCTTCGAATGGCTTTGGCTGGACTGAATTTACCGGTTGCGGCAGGTTATCCCAGACAGATGTAAACGGGACCATTCCTATTGAAGGAATTTCATATGAAGGTATCGGCTCCGGGACCGGCAGCAGCTTTTTCCCTTTTGGAAGGTAAGAACCTATAAGCCTGCGCAATGCCATGTATTTTGGAGTTGCTCTCCCCTGCTCCGTGATAGGAGCATCATAATCGTAGCTTGTTACGTCAGGTTCATAACCTTTTCCTCCTGAATTTGCCCCGGCAGTAAATCCAAAATTGGTCCCTCCGTGAATGACATACAGGTTGAATGATTTCTTATTGTCCATCAGAAACTTAACCTCATTGAGTAATTCCGTTGTGTCAGGTCTTGCCCATTGTTCACCCCAGTGTGTAAGCCAGCCCGGATAGGTCTCGCTGCTGAATACCGGTACTCCCGGGTTCATTTTGGTTGCAAGCTCAAAATCGGACATGCGGCTTCCTGAATCCAGTCCTACAGCGCATCCGGGCAGGGTTCCGGCTTCAAGCATATAAGTTGTCGGGCCATCGCCGGTGAAAAAGGGAACATCTATTCCATTCCCGGTCCATATTTCTTTAAGCCTTGCCAGGTAATTCCTGTCATTACCATAGCTGCCATATTCATTTTCAATCTGAAACATGAGAATTGGTCCTCCGTTCGTAATCAGGTACGGCTTTAACTCTGCGGCCAGTGCTTTCATATACCTTTCAGCAGCAGCCATATACCTGGGATCCATGCATCGTACCTTTATATCCGGAATCCTCAGAAGATAAGGAGGCAGTCCCCCGAATTCCCATTCTGCGCAGACATAAGGCCCGGGACGCACAATAAGCCACATATCTTCTTCCTGGACTGCCTTGAAAAAATCGGCCAGATTATGATTCCCGGTGGTGAAGTCGAATACTCCTTCCTGGGATTCATAGAAATTCCAGAACAGATATGCACTTATTGTATTGCAGCCCATAGCTTTTGCCATTCTGATCCTGTGGCGCCAGTACTCAGCAGGGATCCTCGCAGGATGCATTTCCCCGCTGATGATCTGGAATGGAGCGCCATCAAGCAGGAACTCATTGGGCCCAAGTGTAAAAGTGTGTTTGGCTTTCTGGGCAGAAGCAGGTAATGCCAATAAAATAACTGTAAGAATACCAGGAATAAACCTATTGATCATTATATTAAACGAATTAATCTTCAAAATTAAATAGCCTGATAGCTGTGAAGCTTTCTGTAATATCCTTCATCCCTCTCCATCAACTCCGTGTGAGTGCCGGTTTCAACAATCCTCCCGTCATCAATAACAACTATCATATCTGCATTCTGGATAGTTGAGAGCCTGTGGGCAATCACTATTGATGTCCTGTTCTTCATGAGCTTCAGTATTGCGTCCTGAACAAGCCTTTCGGATTCGGTATCTAGAGCAGATGTCGCTTCATCAAGTATGAGTATCGGAGGGTTGGCCATGATCGCGCGGGCAATGCTGACCCGTTGTCTCTGCCCTCCGCTCAGTTTGTTTCCCGATTCTCCCACACTATTCTCGTACCCAAGCTCAGTTTCCATGATGAACTCATGCGCGTTTGCAATATGGGCAGCGTTTTCAACTCTGTCATGTTCCGGGTAATCGACGCCAAATGAAATATTCTCCATGAACGTTGTGTTGAACAGTATTGGCTGCTGGCTCACAATGCCCATAAGATTCCTGAGATCCTTTATCCTGAGGTCGCGGATATCAATTCCATCGATAAGAATCCGGCCCTGATCCACATCCATAAATCTTGGCAGAAGATCTGCCAGTGTCGATTTTCCTGCACCCGATTTTCCGACAATGGCCAGAGTCTGGCCTTTCTTTATCTTCAGGTTTATATCTTTAAGTATCGGTTCATCATTATAACCGTACCAGACTCCCCTGTATTCTATTGAATCTCTGAATCCTGCAATCGGAATTGCATCATGTTTCTCATAAATTTTTTCTTCAGCTTCAAGCACCTGATCAATTCTGTCGATTGATGCCATCCCCTTCTGAATGCTGAACCATGCAGTTGTAATGTTCTTGGCCGGCTGTATTATTTGTGAGAAGATAACGAGAAAAGCTATCAGCTTCTCCTGGTCCAGGTTACCGACACTTCGCAGGGCTAGCGAACTGCCAAAATACATAACAATCATCAGTACAATGGTCGCGAGTAATTCGCTTATAGGTGAAGCCAGGTAGGCTTTTCGTGTAACTCTCTTGAAAATCTTGGAATAACGCTCGTTTGTTTCCGAAAATTGTTTTTTCATCCTCTCTTCAGCATTGAATCCCTTGACAATCCTAAGTCCTGCCAGGGTTTCTTCCACAACTGAAAGAAGTTTCCCGAGATTTTGCTGTCCGGCCAGGGATGAAGACCTCAGCGTGCGGCTTGCCCTTCCGATCAGCCACCCGCTTAGAGGAAGGAGAATAAGGGCGAAAAGAGTAAGTTGCGGGCTTGCAACGAAAAGATAAATCACAAAGAGCAGTATATACAACGGATCCCTGAAGAGCATTGTAAGAGATGCCATTACAGACAACTCAATCTCCTGGACATCATTCGATATCCGTGTCATAATATCCCCCTTACGGGCATCTGTAAAATAAGAGAGCGGCAGCCTGAGTACCTTATGATATAACTTCTGCCTGAGATCCCTGACTGTACAGGCTCTAATGTAAGCCATGCTGTTGTTGGCAAGAAAAATAAAACCGTTCTTTAGCAGGCTCGCAATTATTACTATGACACATACCAGCAGAAGTGCTCCGATTTCACCGTTTTTGTCAATGAATACCGAAAGGTAGTACCTGCTTGCAGCTCCGAGATACTCCGAGGAAAAATGGAATTCGCCGGGATTTGGAGGTGCCCCTACGCGGTTAAAAAGTATTTTAAGGAAGGGTATTACAAGAGTATAAGAAAATAGTGCAAACAGGGCGCTCAGGAGATTGTACCCTATGTTCTTTACTGCCGACCACCTGTATGGCTTAATGTATTTAAGAAGAAGCCTGGCTTTGTTCATAGATCTCCTGAACCATTAAAAGCCCGTATAATTGAAAGGAGTGATCCCTTTCAGTTCTTCTTTCAGGGCATCGCTGACATCGAGGCTTTCTATAAAGCTAATCATTGACTCCTTTGTTATTTTCTGGTTAGTTCTGGTCAGTTCCAGCAGTGATTCGTATGGCTTATGGAAACCTTCACGGCGAAGGATCGTCTGAATTGCTTCACCTACCACAGCCCAGTTGTTCTCAAGATCACTGTTGATCTTATCGACATTAACGATCAGCTTATTCAGTCCTTTGAGAAGGGAATTGAAAGCGATGATTGTGTGCCCGATCGGGATCCCGATATTCCTGAGAACTGTTGAATCGGTCAAATCACGCTGAAGCCTTGATATTGGTAACTTCTCCGACAGATGACCAAATATCGCGTTTGCATATCCCAGGTTGCCCTCCCCATTCTCAAAATCGATAGGATTCACCTTGTGCGGCATAGCAGATGAACCTATCTCCCCTTTCTTTATCTTTTGCCTGAAATAATCAATTGAGATATATGACCAAATATCACGCGCCAGATCGATAAGTACTGTATTGATCCTTCTCATGTTATCAAAAAGCGCGGCTAGATTGTCGTAATGTTCTATCTGTGTGGTTGGAGAAGATCGCTGAAGGCCGAGGACCTCATTTACAAAATTGTCTGCAAACGCTACCCAGTCAATCTCCGGGAAAGCCACCTTGTGTGCGTTCAGGTTCCCTGTTGCTCCGCCGAACTTTGCAGAAAAAGGTATCTGTCCGAAATATTTCGACTGCTCATCAATTCTTGCAATAAATACTGAAATTTCCTTCCCGAGCCGCGTTGGAGTAGCGGGTTGTCCGTGGGTCCTCGCCAGCATTGGTATGTCTTTCCATTCCTCAGCAAAGCCGGCGAGAGTTTCCCTTAGTTCGAGAAGAAAGGGGAAATAGACATCGGTCATGGCATCTTTCAGGGAAAGAGGAACGGCAGTATTATTAATATCCTGGGATGTTAATCCGAAATGAACAAACTCCGACCATTTTCCCCAGCCTGCCTTGAAGAACTTTTCCTTGAGATAATACTCGACTGCCTTAACATCATGATTGGTGGTCTTTTCAGTCTCCTTGATCTTTGCTGCCTCTTCAAGGTTGAAATTATCATAAAGCTCACGGAGCACTGAATAATTCTCCTTATGGAAATCTGACAACTGCGGAAGCGGAAGATCGCACAATGCGAGGAAATACTCTATCTCCACCAGCAAACGGTATTTAATGAGCCCGAACTCTGAGAAATACACATCAAGCTGCTCAGCTTTCTGCCTGTATCTGCCGTCCAGCGGGGAAATTGCGGTCAGATTATTTAAGTCCATCGGTTATTTTTTTGTGTTTTTGTTTGTCAACAGTGTATGCACAAATGTAGTATTTTAGAGGCACTAAAAAAATTGTATGGACAAAATCAGGGTTTCAGCCGTAAGATATGCGAACACATTTCCATTCATTTACGGATTGACCGAATCGGGCTTCGACAGGAAGGTGATTCTTGAAACCGATCATCCGGCTGATTGCGCAGCCAAATTATTGAGTGGAAAGGCAGATCTCGGACTTATACCTGTAGCTGTTATACCACTTCTGAAGGAATCATTTATAATCGGAAATTACTGCATCGGTGCCAACGACAGGGTGAGGACTGTTCAGATGATGAGCAATACTGAATTTGACAGGATCGATACCGTTTATCTCGATTACAGATCCAGGACCTCTGTCAATCTTGTGAAAGTCCTTGCCAGGAACAAATGGAAGACTCCCATGAGGTGGGTAAATACTTCCGAGGGATTTGATTTCAAGGGAATCACGGGAAATGAGGCGGTCGTTCTTATAGGAGATCAGTGTTTTGAGTTTGAGAAGGAATTCAGGGAAAAGATCGATCTCGCAAAGGAATGGAAAGACTTTACAGGCCTGCCGTTTGTGTTTGCTTGCTGGACATCGAACAGGCTGATGTGTAAGGGCTTTATCAAAGAGTTCAATTCAGCCCTCGAACTTGGAGTAAGGAATATAGATTCGGTTGTTGAAAAATTCGGGAATAGCGGAACCATAACCGGAAAGGAACTCAAAACCTACCTTACTGAAAACATTGATTTTGAGTTCAATGATGAAAAGAAAAAAGGAATGAACCTGTTTTTTGAATTCCTTGGCCAGCTGCAGTAAAAGATGTGCCTTCCCCGAAAAGATTTTTCACTGTGGGTTATTATGATTAACTTTGGAGAACGGTAAAAATTCCGATGTGGATATAAACTTAAAAACTTTGTATCATGGCAAAAACAATCACATTCAATGAGCTCCGGAAGATAAAAGATCAGTTGCCCTCCGGTAGTATGAAAAAAATAGCTGAGAAGCTTGATCTGAATGAAGAGACTGTCAGGAATTACTTCGGGGGAAGGAATTTTGAAAAGGGACAGACTGTAGGGATTCACTATGAACAGGGACCGGGAGGCGGAATTGTGACCATTGATGATACAACGATACTTGAGATGGCAGAAAAGATGATCAAAGACTGAAACCTCATTTTTAGCCTGTTAAAAAGCAAAAGCAGGTCTTTTGCTTTTTTTATTTTTACCGGATGATTACAGAAGCAGCTATACTGATTGCAGAGAAAAAATACAGAAGTATTCTTGAGGAGTTTTTTCTTGATACCTGGAGTGAAACCAATCTGACATCCCATGGTATTGACCACCACCGCAGGGTGTGGAACCATGCCAGGAATCTCCTTCCAGAAATACCTAACGACAGGCCCGCTACCGAACCTTCTTTACCAGACAAGCTGATCATTGCCAGTTACCTTCATGATCTGGGCATGGCTGCTGATCCTGGTTTCAGGCATGGCAAGCATGGAGTGTACCTTTGCAGGCAGTTCCTTGTCAAAAACCGGCTTAACGTGAACGATTATACTGATGTTCTGCATGCAATTGAAAATCATGACGATAAGGAATATATTAATACGGCTCCAGAATACTCTCTACTTTCTCTACTTTCAGTTGCTGATGATCTGGATGCTTTCGGCTACATAGGAATATACCGCTATTCAGAGATTTACATCACGAGGGGCATACCCGGACATTTGCTCGGTTACAGGATCAGGGAAAATGCTGAAAAAAGGTTTATGAATTTTCTGTCACTGTTTGGTTTCAATGCAGAACTGGCTGACAGGCACAGAAATAGGTTTCTGATCCTTGACACATTTTTTGATAATTACAACCAGGAATCTGGCAGTTCTGCTTTAAATAATCATGAATCTTCTGGCTATTCGGGTGTTATAAAGATCATTTCTGGAATGATCAAGGATAATGTTTCTCTTAATAAGATCCTGTCAGGCCCGGGAAGGTTTTCGAAGGATCCGGTCATCAGCGGTTTTATAAAAGGCCTTGCAAGTGAATTAAAGGAATCACCCTTCCCCATGAAGGGAGTTTGATAAAGCCCCTCCCTTGAATGGGCAGCTATGAACAAATTCATTTTGAAATGTCTTATAGTAAAAGAATTGGTTGAATTATAAAGATCAGGCTTTTTATGAACACGAATATCCCGGATAAGAAAAGAGTTGAATCAGCTGTCAGAAAGCTGTTCAGGGTACTCTTCCCATTTAATGATAAGATAACCAGCCCGGAAATTGAGTTTAGCGGAACCGGGATACAGGACCGTTTTGAAAGGATTTTCCAGGAGCTGGTATCTGACTATAAAAAGGTAAAGGGGCAGTTCTTCAATAGCTTGACCGGTATTAAAATAGCGCTGTCAAAAGATGCCCAGTTCATACTTGAATCAGATCCTGCTGCAAAGGACCTGGTTGAAGTGATCGCTGTTTATCCCGGTTTTTTTGCCATATACTGCTACAGGATAGCACATGCAATTGACCTGCTTTCGGTTAAACTCCTGCCGCGCATGATAACCGAATATGCCCATAAGCTTACGGGGATTGATATCCATCCCGGTGCAAGGATCGGTATTCCCCTGTCGATCGATCATGGAACTGGGATTGTAATAGGTGAAACAACCGAGATCGGTAACAATGTAAAGCTCTACCAGGGTGTTACTCTTGGCGCTTTGAGCGTGGATAAAAGCAAGGCCTCAAAAAAGAGGCATCCCACAATCGGTGATAATGTGATAATTTATGCAGGAAGCACAATCCTGGGCGGGGAAACCGTCGTGGGGAGGAACAGCATTATAGGAGGGAATGTATGGCTTACCGAAAGCGTTGCACCATTTTCTGTCGTATATCATAAGAGTGAGGTAATAGTCAGGGATTCAAATAAATTCCAGGAACCAATCAACTTCATTATCTGAATTATCAAACCCGTTAAATATGAAAGGAAATTCAATTCTTGACCTGATAGGCAACACTCCCCATGTACGGATCAATCATCTTTTTTCTCCTGAATTCGAAGTCTGGATGAAGCTCGAAAAGTTTAATCCAGGGGCCAGTATCAAAGACCGTATTGCCCTGGCGATGGTAGAAGATGCTGAAAAAAAAGGACTACTTAATACAGGCAGTGTCATAATCGAACCCACCTCAGGGAACACAGGTATCGGACTTGCCATGGTAGCTGCGGTCCGAAGGTACAGACTGATCCTGGTAATGCCTGAATCGATGTCTCCTGAACGAAGAAAGATTATGGAAGCCTATGGAGCCGAAGTTGTTCTTACTCCGCGCGAGGAAGGCATGAAAGGAGCAATTGAAATGGCAGACAGGCTGAAATCTAAAATTGCAGATTCATGGATACCCGCTCAGTTCGATAATCCGGCAAATCCGGAAGCGCACAGAAATACTACCGCCAAAGAAATACTAAGTGATTTTCCTGAAGGGATCGACTACCTGTTCGCAGGTGTTGGTACCGGCGGGCACATCACAGCATGTGCTGAAGTGTTGAAACGCATCTACCACGATATTAAGGTTCTTGCTGTGGAACCTGAGTCATCACCTGTGCTTAGCGGAGGGAAACCTGGTCCACACTCCCTGCAGGGTATCGGCGCCGGATTCATTCCTTCAATAATGGATACAAGTCTCATCGATGAAGTGGTAAGGGTCGGGAAGGATGAATCATATTCCTTCGTTAAACGGGCAGCCAGAGAGGAAGGACTATTTATCGGGATATCATCCGGAGCGGTCCTGGCAGCATTGAATAAAAAGATTGGTGATCTGAGAACAGGAACGAGGATTATGACGTTTTGTTACGATACGGGTGAGAGATACCTTTCGACGGAAGGCTTATTCTGAATGACAAAATCTTTGCTATCAGAGCAGATTTGTATTGAATAAGCGAAATAATTACATTTGCAAACATAAATGCTGTGCGGCTGTTTATTACGAAATGAGAAGACTGATCTCAATACCGCTACTGATTTTAATCTCATTCTCCGGGATCAGGATAAGCATTGCATATCACTTCTGCGGCGGGAAACAGGTTGCTGCAAGAATATCCCTCGCGGACAAACTCGCTTCCTGCGGGATGGAAGATATCGAATATCCAACATCGCCGGAAACTTCAATTAACACCCATTGCTGTAATAACGTACTTTCAGAATACACTTTCTGTGATAATTATCTACCAGTCACTCATGTAATTAACTTAACAGCCTTTAAAACAATTGATCATCAGGTATCCGGTTCAATATCAGAAATAAGTATTAACCGATTATTTTTATTTCCGCAGCATCACCTGGAACCACCCGGTACAGGCAGTCAGAACACTGACTTGCAGTCAGTCCTGTGTGTATTCAGGATCTGATTCCATATCCTGTAAATAGGAATTTACTTCATTTGTAGACCCGCAGACCCTAAATCCCCCAAAGGGGGACTTCAATTTGTGAACCTATTGAAGCCCCCCTTCGGGGGGATGGGGGTAAGCCTGCGGCTAATGCAACAATTTCATTTTTAGTTAATCAATTAAACCTTAGTAAAGTATGAAAACACTTAAAGTTCTATTGGCAGTATTATTACTCACAGCGTTTGGGTCTGCAGCCACGGTAACAGCACAGGTCAGTTCACAAACTTCAACGAAGAAGACAGAAACATTCAAGGTCTGGGGTAATTGCAGCATGTGCAAGGACCGTATTGAAAAAGCAGTAAAAGAGGAAGGGGCAACAGAAGCATCATGGAATCAAAAAACAAAGATGCTTACGGTCACTTTTGATCCGTCAAAGACAAATAAGGATGTGTTGAGCAAAAAACTTGCATCAGTTGGTCATGACACTGAAAAGTACAAAGCCCCGGATGATGTGTATGAAAAGCTACCGTCGTGCTGTCATTATGAAAGGAGCAAATAAATCTTGAATGTTTCGAACATAAATTATCTCCTCAATGCTAAACCGCCTGGTTAAATATTTCCTTGAGAACCGTCTGGTAACATTTATCCTGCTGTTTGTTTTCATTATTGGTGGAATAGTTACTGCCCCATTCAACTGGAAAACCGGATTGCTTCCTCGTAATCCGGTTCCGGTTGATGCAATTCCCGACATAGGTGATAATCAGCAGATTGTTGCCACGGAGTGGATGGGCCGTTCACCAAAAGATATTCAGGATCAGATCACTTATCCACTTACGACAGCCCTACTTGGTATTCCGGGCGTTAAAACTATCAGAAGCACATCCATGTTCGGCATGTCGTTCGTGTATATAATCTTTAACGATAATATTGATTTCTACTGGAGCCGTTCGAGAATTCTCGAAAAACTGAATTCGCTTCCGGCGGGTACATTGCCGCAGGGAGTTCAGCCTTCCCTGGGACCCGATGCCACTGCCCTCGGGCAAATATTCTGGTATACCCTTGAAGGAAGAGATCCGAAAACAGGTCAGCCAAACGGAGGATGGGATCCTCAGGAACTAAGGACAATCCAGGATTTTTATGTAAAGTACGGATTATCGACTGCTGAAGGAGTTTCTGAGGTGGCATCGGTCGGAGGATTCGTGAAGGAGTACCAGGTCGACCTCAATCCTGAAGCCCTGAAAGCATACAATGTTTCCACAATGGATGTGATGAACGCAGTCCGTAAGAGTAATCTTGATATAGGTGCAGAAACCATCGAATTAAACAATGTAGAATATATTATCAGAGGTCTGGGCTATATAAAGACCCTGGACGACGTTGACTATTCGGTAGTTGCAGTCAGGAATAATATACCGGTAAGGATAAAGGATGTCGCAAATGTTACCTACGGGCCTGCAACCAGGCGCGGCGGGCTCGATAAATCAGGTTCCGAAGCCGTAGGTGCAGTTGTTGTCGCCCGTTACGGATCCAATCCTCTGGAAGTAATTAATAACGTAAAGGAGAAAATAAATGAAATTAATGCAGGCTTGCCTCAGAAAACCCTGGCCGACGGTTCTGTATCCAAAGTAACTATTGTTCCGTTTTACGACCGGACCGGACTTATCAGGGAGACTATTGGAACGCTTGAATCAGCTCTGTCGCATGAAATCCTGATCAGCATAATTGTTATCATAGTGCTTGTCATAAACCTGCGGGCATCAATTATTATTTCCGGATTGCTGCCTGTGGCCGTGCTGATGACTTTTATCGTGATGAAGTTCTTCAGGGTGGACGCAAATATCGTTGCTCTTTCGGGAATTGCTATTGCAATAGGAGTAATGGTCGATATCGGGATTATTTATGTTGAAAATATAATAAGGCACCTGGAAATGCCCGGGAACCATAATTCCCGTGGCAAACCGTTGCTTCAGCTGATACAAAAGGCCACCTTTGAAGTATCGCCAGCCGTTTCAACAGCGCTGGCGACCACAGTGGTGAGCTTTCTTCCTGTGTTCGCCATGCAGGCAGCGGAAGGGAAACTCTTCCGGCCTCTGGCTTTCACAAAAACATTTGCCCTTGTATCGTCATTGCTGCTCGGGATCATCGTACTCCCGACTCTTGCTCATATCATTTTCAACATAAACTTTGATGCAAGAAAGGTCAGGAAGATCTGGAATGGTAGCCTGATAACTGCAGGCCTTCTGTTCACTATTATCTGGGGCACATGGCCTGCACTGGCATTGACTGCAATCGGGATAAATAATCTTCTTGATTCTCGCTGGAGTAAAAGCCGGAGGGAATACCCAAACTATATCAGCATCGGGATTACAGTCCTCGTTGCAACCTATTATCTCTCTGTCGAATGGTTACCCCTGGGTGCCCGGAACAGTACCCTGGCAAACTTCCTGTTTGTAGCCGCAATCGTTGCCGTCATCCTGAGTGCACTTCTGCTTATGGTGCACAATTATGAACAAATAATAAGATGGTGTCTTGCCAATAAATGGAAATTTCTGCTTATTCCTGCATTTACACTATTTTTTGGTGTACTGGTATGGCAGGGTTCCCTTAAAATGTTCGGGTTCGTGGCTACGGGATTTGAAAAGATCGGTTGGAAACATTTCCGGGAGACATCTTTATGGGAGGGAGTTACAAAAACATTTCCTGGGACCGGCAAGGAGTTTATGCCATCACTTAACGAGGGCTCATTCCTGCTTATGCCCACCAGCATGCCCCATTCGAGTATTGAAAAGAACATTCAGTATGTGGAAATACTCGATAAAAGACTTTCTCTGATACCGGAGGTAGAAGTAGCTGCTGGCAAGTGGGGCAGGGTTAATTCAGCTCTGGATCCCGCCCCGGTTCAGATGTTTGAAAATACAATCAACTACCGCCCTGAATATATCCTGGATGAAAACGGACACAGGATACGTTTTAAAGTTGATAAGGAGGATCGTTTTATCCTCACAGGAAACAGGACATACGATCCACGGAAAGAAAACTTCCGGATCATTCCGGTTGACAGCCTTGTCCCGGATAAACGCGGCGAATATTTCAGGCAGTGGAGACCGCAGATTAAAAGACCGATAGATATCTGGAACGAAATTGTTAAAGTCACCAATATCCCGGGGCTGACATCAGCCCCAAAATTACAGCCCATTGAGGCCCGGCTCATAATGCTGTCGACAGGAATGCGTGCCCCGATGGGACTGAAGGTATATGGTCCGGATCTGGCGACAATTGAACAGGCAGGGATGCAATTTGAGCGAGCGTTGAAGGATGTTCCTTCAGTCAAGGCATCATCTGTTTTCTATGACCGGGCAGTCGGGGCACCTTATATCGAGATCAAACTCAACCGGGAAGCAATGGCAAGGTATGGGATGACTATCGGTGACGTACAGGAAATCCTCCAGGTTGCGGTCGGCGGAATGTCGCTCAGCACCTCGGTAGAGGGCAGGGAACGCTTCTCAATAAGGGTCAGGTACGCACGGGAGCTCAGGGATAATCCCGAAGAATTGAAGCAGATTCTCGTGCCTGCCATGAACGGTGTACAGGTTCCACTTGGTGAGATTGCCGAGATTAATTATACCCGTGGAGCCCAGATGATCCGTAGTGAGAATACCTTTCTTGTCGGTTACGTGATCTTTGACAAACAGGAAGACAGGGCTGAAGTTGATGTAGTGAAGGATGCCTACGAAATCCTGAAACAGGAGATCGGATCGGGCAAAATAGTGTTGCCGGCAGGAGTGACCTACAAATTCGCTGGTAACTACGAGCAGCAATTAAGAGCCACTAAAAGACTGGCGGTCGTGATACCAATAAGCCTCATAACGATATTCCTCCTCCTTTATTTCCAGTTCCGGACGGTCACTGCATCCTTTATTCATTTCTCAGGTGTCTTTGTTGCATTTGCCGGGGGATTTATAATGCTCTGGCTTTACGGACAGGGATGGTTCTTCAATTTTTCGGTAGGAGGGATCAATATGCGTGATCTTTTCCAGATGCATACTATAAATCTGAGTGTTGCCGTGTGGGTTGGCTTCATTGCTCTCTTTGGCATTGCTACAAATGATGGGGTAATAATGGGAACTTATATACACCAGGTTTTTGAGGAGAGGCACCCTGCAACTGTCCATGACGTAAGGGAGGCAGTGGTGACAGCGGGAAAGAAACGTGTGCGGCCGGCAATGATGACAACGGCTGTCGCTGTGATCGCACTGCTTCCGGTACTTACTTCCACGGGAAAAGGTGCGGATATAATGGTACCCATGGCTATACCGGCATTCGGAGGCATGATCATCCAGGTAATGACGGTATTTGTAGTACCACTTTTCCAGGCAATATGGCGTGAGGGACATGTGAAACGTCTTGCACAGGAACATGACGGTTAACAATGAAATTAAGTGATCAAGATGAAGTCAGTTAAGTACTTTATAATACTAAGCATACTCTTTAGTGTGCCTCGCTGGAACAACGCTCAGGACACAGGTAATCTGACAGATTCATTGTACTATTACCTGGAACTGGCCGCTAAGAATAATCCGACAGTTCTTCAGAGGTACAATGAATATCTGGCGGCATTGCAGAAGGTGCCACAGGTTGGCAGCCTGCCGGATCCGGAGTTCACCTTGGGTGTGTTTCTGAAACCCATGGAACTTGTGGAGGGAAGTCAGGCTGCCGATATCAGGCTTATGCAGATGTTCCCGTGGTTCGGTACGCTAAGGGCTGCCAAGGATGAAATGAGCCTGATGGCAAGGGCAAAATACGAATCATTCCGGGATGCGAAACAGCAGGTATACTTCGATGTTCAAAGTACATGGTTTGACATCTATAAACTTCATCAGAATTTAAAGATCTCTGAAAGAAACATTCAGATCCTTAAAACTATCGAACGTCTTGCACTGGTGCGTTTCAGAACTACGACAACCGGTGCAGGAGGTGCATCTTCCTCGGTAATGAATTCAGCCAGCACTATGCAATCACAGGTACCGCCAACTGTTTCATCCGGAATGCAAGGGATGTCCTCAGTTAATCAGGAAGCAACTTACCGTCAGGCACCTGCTACTTCCACTATGCAAGGTAATCAGATGGGAGCCTTCTTGGGAGGTTACGGACTGGCTGACCTTTACCGGATACAAATTGAAATTGCGGATCTTCAAAATAATATCGCCCTGTTGAAAAATGAACAGAATACAGCAACTGCAAAATTCAACAGCTATTTAAACAGGCCGATTCAATTAAGGGTAAGTGTCGCTGATACTCTGATCGCCGACACCCTGAAAGTACCGGTTTTAGCCGTAACTGACAGCATCATGAAAAAGAATCCAATGCTGGGGATGCTCGAATATGAACAGCAATCCCTTGATGCAAAAAAGAGGATGGTCACAAAGATGGGTTATCCGATGGTAGGTCTCGGGATCAATTATTCACTGATAACCAAAAGTGAAATGTCTACTTCTTCCATGAACGGGAATGATATGATCATGCCAATGATTTCAGCAACTATTCCGATTTACCGCAAAAAATACAGGGCGATGAAAAGCGAAGTGGAGCTCCTTAAAACATCCACTATCAATAACTACAATGCAATAGCCAACAACCTTCAGGTTGAGTATTACCAGGCACTTCAGCTTTATCAGGATGCAGCCCGAAGGATGAGGTTATTTTCGGACCAGTATAACCTTGCCAGGAACTCCCTGGATATCAAACTGGCCGGCTTTTCAGCCGGAAATTATGATCTTACGGATATTCTGCTCATACATCAGCAGGTACTTGACTTTGAACTCAGGCAGATAGAAGCTGTTTCTGATTACAATACTTCTATCGCGTGGTTAAATAAACTTATGGCAAATTCTCATTTCTGAAAATTATGAAAATCAAGATTATCAATATTGTGTCCTCGAATAAGTATTTCCGATATGTACTCTTTGCAATCGTAGGCTTTTTTTTGGGATGGATTTTTTTCCATCATCCCCAAAAGACCGAGGTCAGCAATCAAAATACAGAACAGTCTGAAAGAGCGATAATATGGACATGTGCTATGCACCCTCAGATAAGGATGAATCATCCCGGCAAATGCCCGATATGCGGTATGGATTTAATCCCCTTGAACCAGGGTCCATCTTCCACACCTACAGATCCAAACGCCATTCAGCTTACCAAAGAAGCTGCTCAACTGGCGAATGTCCTGACCTCGACTGTAACGAAGCAGAAACCTGTAAAAGAGGTCCGGCTTTATGGCAGGGTCCAGGCAGATGAAAGACTGCTTCAAAGCCAGGTGTCGCATATGCCCGGGCGGATTGAGAAACTTTTGGCAAACTTCACCGGAGAAACGGTAAATAAAGGACAGCCCCTGGCGATCATTTACTCGCCTGACCTGATCACTGCCCAACAGGAACTTCTTGAAGCAGCAAAAATGAAACAGTCCCAACCCGAAATATATGAGGCAGCGAAAGATAAACTCAGGCAGTGGAAACTTACGGATAATCAGATTTCTGAAATAGAAAATTCAGGTAAAGTGACTGACAATTTTGAGATTTATTCAAATACCGATGGTGTTATTATTTCCATGAGGGTCAATAATGGGGATCATGTCGATCAGGGGACAGTCTTGTTTGATGTTGCTGACCTGTCGGATATCTGGGTGATGTTTGATGCCTATGAATCTGACCTGCCCTTCCTAAACAACGGGGACCAGTTAACATTTACGGTACAGGCTCTTCCTGGCAGGAACTTTACAGGCACGATATCATTCATTGATCCGGTCATCAATTCTGTAACCAGGGTGGCAAAGGTAAGAGTGGAAATAAATAATTCTGCCCGCAGGCTTAAGCCTGAAATGTTTGCTTCCGGCATTGTTAAAGCAGATCTGAACAAGTATGCTGACAAACTTATTATTCCCCGCTCCTCGGTTCTCTGGACAGGCACACGTTCAATTGTTTATGTCAGGGAACCCGGTTCATCAGAACCTGTATTCAGGATGAGGGAGATCGAACTAGGACCTTCTCTTGGTAATAGTTACGTTGTCATGAGCGGGCTTAACGATGGGGATGAGATTGTTACGAGTGGAACTTATAGTATCGATGCTTCCGCCCAGCTTGAGGGTAAACCGAGTATGATGAATCCCGGGGGAGAGAAGGTGGCAACCGGTCATGCCGGTATGGAGATGCCACGAATGGAACCAGCAGGGCGACAGACTGCTGAAAAAAAAGAAACTACGCCGGGAATGGTGACTCCCGGAAATTCTCAGTCAAAAGTCAGCATGAATTTTATCATGCAGCTTAACGATGTTTATGACAAGTACATTGAGCTAAAAAATGCCCTTGTTGATGACAATTCTGTAAAAGCGGGAGAAGCGTCAAAAAGCTTAAAAGAAGAACTCGGCAGAGTCGATATGAAACTACTTGGCGGAGATGCGCACATGAAATGGATGGAAATTTTGAACGGTTTAAATAAAGAAGCAGCATCAATTATTTCAGAAAGCAAAATTGATAGCCAGCGCTCTGCATTTTCAGTATTGAGTAACCTTATGTATGAAGCTGTCAGGACATTCGGTTTGATGGGCAAAACTGTTTATTACCAGTTCTGTCCGATGTTCAATAATGGTACAGGGGCATACTGGCTGAGCGAGATAAAAGAAATTAAAAATCCATATTATGGGAAGAAAATGATTGATTGCGGAGAAATAAGGGAAACTCTGAATTTTTGAAATGTAAAACGACTTTCTTTTATTAGGAAATAATCCTGAATTTATAAAATGACATATATTGATCTTAATTGTTAATATTTCAGCGTAAGCCATAGCATTGGAGAGTAAATTATGACCTTAACGAATATGAAAAGAATAATAATTCTTATGATTGCAATTGCAGCCGTTCAGGTGGCTGCAGATGCCAGCTTCGGTCCTGTTCCCCAGCATACAGGTACGACTAAAGAAATTACTAATGCATACCTTAAATTAAAAAATGCCCTTGTTAAGGATAATTCCTCTGAAGCAGCTGAAATGGGGAAGGCAGTGGAAACTGCATTGAAAAGTTTTGATAATACTCATTTGAACATTGAGCAGAAGAAACTATTCGACGATGTAAAAAGTGATGCATTGGAAAATGCAGAGCATATAGGAGAAAGCAGTGGGAATATCGTACATCAAAGGGAACATTTCGAGCTGTTAAGCAAGGATATCTATGACCTTGTAAAGAAAGTCGGAAGCGGACAATTACTTTACTGGGTTTTGTGTCCTACATATAACAGCGGCAAAGGGGCTTACTGGATAAGTGAAGTCAAAGAAATTCAAAATCCATATCTTGGTAAATCCATGCCGACCTGCGGAACGATTAAAGAGGAGATCAAGCCATGACCACTCCTGTTGGAGGTTACGCGTAAATTGCACTGGTCATTCCTGACGATAGAAATATTGAAGATAACATTACCAGAATTCATTTTTAAAAAATCATTACCGGGTACGTGATAATTAAAGTGTTAAGCTAAATTTGACAAACTTTTCATATGAAAAAAACCCTCCTTCTGGTCATCATTATTTTGGTGGCCATTCAGTTTATTCAGCCTTCGCGGAATAAAAGTGAAACTGATCCGAAAGCTGATATATCAGCAGTGCTGGCGGTTCCAGACAGTGTCAGGTATATTCTGAAGAATGCCTGCTACGATTGCCACAGCAATAATACGAGATACCCATGGTATTCTTATATCCAGCCCGTAGGCTGGTGGCTGGCAGGCCATATAAAGGATGGTAAGAACAATTTGAATTTCAATGAGTTCGGATCGTATTCGCAAAGGAGGCAGAAAGGGAAGCTCGACGGGATCGTCAATGTCATCAGGGATGATGTAATGCCGTTGAAATCCTACAGGCTTATCCACAAGGATGCCCGGCTTGGTGATGGCGAGAAATCACTGCTGATGAAATGGGCTGAAAGTTCAACAGGTACCATACCTGCAGATCAATAATAGCATCCAGATCTATTCCTCGAAAAGATGCAGCTGGCCGTCAGAATGATCTTCTGATTCAAAATGGGAAATGCTGATACCCAGCAAACGGATCTTTGTTCCTTCGAGATCGATTGATTTTCTGACAGCTGTAACGGCTTTATGCAATGTGTCGAAATCACCTATGTAAGTCTGCGCAGTTCTGCTCCTTGTTATCTGTCTGAAATCGGCAAATTTTATCTTTATTGTAATTGTTTTTCCCCTGGCACCCGAGCTGTTCATTCTTTCCATCAGTTCCTGTTCGAGCTTGTAAAGTTCGGCTATGATCTCGAAGCTTGTTGTAAGATCCTTTTCATAGGTGACTTCCGTGCCGATTGATTTGCGTTCCCATTCAGTCTCAACCGGGCGGTCATCAATTCCTCTTACAATATCGTAATAGAACTTGCCGGTCTTTCCAAAATTCTTTATGAGTGTAACAAGGTCAAGCTTCTTAAGGTCAGAGCCCTTATGGATACCAAGCCTGTGCATCCTATCTGCAGTGACCTTTCCTATCCCGTAGAATTTCTCAACCGGCAGATCTTCGATAAATTTCTCAGCATCTTCAGGACAGATCACAAACAATCCGTCAGGTTTTTTTATGTCTGAAGCGATCTTTGCGAGGAATTTGTTGTACGATATACCGGCTGAAGCCGTAAGTCCAGTTCTTTTCTTTATTTCCTCCTTAACAGCTCTGGCTATAAGTGTTGCTGACCGGATGTTCTTTTTGTCAAAGGTCACATCAAGAAAGGCCTCATCTATTGAAAGAGGTTCAACAAGATCGGCGTACTCTCTGAGAATCCCCAAAACCTGCTCAGATATTTCCTCATATCTTTCAAACCTGTGTCTTACGAAGATCAGGTCGGGACAAAGCTTTCTGGCAGTTACAGAGGGCATAGCCGAATGAACACCGAATTTCCTTGCTTCATAGCTGGCAGCGGCAACAACATGTCTCTGTCCGCTTCCACCCACGGCAACAGGCTTACCTCTGAGCTCCGGATTGTCGAGCTGTTCCACCGATGCGAAAAAGGCATCCATGTCGATATGGATGATCTTCCTCATGAGGCAAAAGAGAATTTTTACGATGCTGCCGCAGTAGCCGCCGCTCTTTGCTTAAGATAATTCCTGATGAAGAATCCTGTAAGGATCAGAACCTCATCATCGGTATACGAATCTATTGTGCCTTTGAAGCACCGGGAGTGATACCTGATCAGTACCCCGTTTTCATTGCCGAGACTCCATCTTGTCCCGAAGAGGTTGTCATACAGCCAGTAATATTCCTTATCATTGTATGTGATCGTGGATTTACATCTCCACAAATAATAACTGATTGTTCCGGTGATGCCGGATGTGTCAGAATCAATTATCGTTGTTTCATTCCCGAAGAATCCCTTTGTTAGGAAAGTGATCTTCCTTGTGTTGAACCATCCGGTAGTTTTTCGTGAAAAGCTTTCCTTCCTGAGCTGGCCGACCTTTATCTCATTCTTAAGGATTTCAAAAGTTCTCCTGAATGCTTTTGTTTTCCAGGTTAAATGTAATTCCATAATTCTTTAATGTCTTGCAGTCATGCAGTCTTGCGGTTAAAACAATGAATCTCAACTGTATTTCAATATATTTCAACGTATTTCCACCCTTTTTCTCATCACCCTTCACTTCGTTCAGGGCAGGCGGCGATCAAGGAACACAGCGCTACTGCCAAATGCCAACTGCCTATTGCCAACTTGCCTACTGAATTCCGCCTTCACTCATCCAAGCAACCTTCTGCACCGGTTTATGCTCCTTCCCTATTATATCTCTGTAAAGTTCTGGTTTCCTTGCCATTGTATACCTGTAGCCTCCTGACTTCCCGATCTTGTCTTCCGAGATAGTCGTTGTAACAAATTCATCACCCAGCGATCTGCATTCAGCCATTATGTCCCCGAAGGGATCGATCGTCATTGAGCAGCCGTTCTTCAGCTGATCATCGTCCATTCCTATCGGATTTGAGAACACTACATAGATACCGTTATCATGAGCTCTTGCCGGAAGCCATTTCATCAGCCATTCCCTGCCTTTCGGGCCATCGAATTCTTTTCTTAGCAAATCGGGATTGTCATGCTTCTTGTTCCAGAGCTGTGAGTCTACAAATCCGGAACCTGGTCTTGGGGAGGGAGTGCACATCGTAACATGCGGCATAAAAATTACCTGTGCGCCAAGCAGCGCTGTTGCCCTGACGTTCTCAACCACATTGTTATCGTAGCATATAAGTATCCCGCATTTCCATCCACCCAGTTCAAAGACCGTATATTTGTCTCCCGGTGTAATGGCAGGATGAATGAACGGATGAAGCTTCCTGTGCTTTGCTACCAGCCCGTTCCCGTCCACACAGACATATGTTTTATAGATTCTCTTTTTATTGTCTTTTTCAAAAAGTCCGGCCAGTATTGCCATATTTAGTCTCCCGGCTATTTCAATAAGCTTACGGGTGCTAACTCCATCCGGAACATACTCAGCCAGGCTCAGAAGCTGTTGCCTGGTTAATTTCCGCGCATGAGTATACCCAGTGATTGAACACTCATGGAACGCTATTGCGTCCGAACCTTCTGCAGCGGCTTTTTCCGCCATTGATTCCATTACAGACAGGTTATACTTCTTGTCACTGCTTTTATTCTCAAACTGGGCTGTTGATATTCTCAGGTCCTTCATTATTATAAAATTAAAAGAGGCTGTCTCAAAAGCTCACCAGCTCCTCCCGCCGTTGGCGGGATGGGGTGGTTTTACTTCCTATTGAGAGAGCCTCTTAAGATACTCAATTATTTTCTAATAACCTTCCCTTTCAACGTAATGGGTATGAAGGAGCTCGTGTGATTTATGGCTGTTCGGCTTATCTAGGAACTCCTTGTATATAGCCATCACATCGGGATTTTCATGTGATTTTCTGAGGACCATGTGTTCATCCTCAGAATAAATAGCCTTCATTCGGTTCTCACGGATCTCCATGCTGGTCGGTATGGGTTGTCCTCCGCCCCCGATACATCCTCCCGGGCAAGCCATTACTTCAATGAAGTGATAATTTGCTTTCCCTTCCTTTACCCGCTTCATTATCTTATTGGCATTCGAAAGTCCGTGAGCAATAGCGACCTTAAGCTCAACGCCTTCAAGGAATTTCCAGTCATTTGTACAGCCTTCGATCTTGACTGAGGCTTCCTTGACACCATCCATACCGCGAACTGGCGTTATGTTCAGGTTTGTAAATGGTACCTCCCGTCCGGTAACAATCTCATAGGCTGTTCTCAGGGCAGCTTCCATCACGCCTCCGGTTGCACCAAAAATAACACCTGCGCCGGTCGATTCACCCATAATCGAGTCGTAACCTGAAGGTTTAAGCACCCTGAAGTCTATTCCTGCCTGCTTTATCATCACAGCAAGCTCCCTGGTCGTAAGAACAAAATCGATGTCCTTGTACCCGCTGGCACGCATCTCGGGTCTGTCTGCCTCAAATTTCTTAGCCGTGCATGGCATAACCGAAACTGAAACCATCTTAGAAGGATCGATATTCCGCATCTTGGCAAAATAGGTTTTCGCGAGAGCACCGAACATCTGCTGAGGTGATTTGCACGTTGAAAGGTTTGGCAGGAACTCGGGATACTTATGCTCCATAAATTTAATCCATCCAGGTGAGCAGGAGGTAAACATCGGGATCTTCGTTTTCTTATCACCTTCCACAAGGATCTTTTTAAGCCTTGTAAGCAATTCTGTGCCCTCCTCCATTATAGTAAGGTCAGCGCTGAAATCGGTATCAAGAACTGAATCAAAACCTACCTGCTTCAGGGCGGTGACCATTTTGCCGGTAACCCTTTCACCCGGATCATATCCCAGATCTTCACCAAGGGCAACCCTTACTGCCGGTGCAGTCTGGACTACTACATGTTTATCCGGGTCATAGATTGCATCCCATACCTGGTCGATGTAAGTTTTCTCAACAAGTGCTCCGGTTGGGCAGCGGTTGACACACTGTCCGCAGTTGGTGCAGACCACATGGCTCATCGGCTTGTTATGGAATGATGATATTTTCTGATGAGCACCCTTGTTCGCAACAGCAATAGCTGAAATGTATTGAAGTTCTGAACACGTTCTCACGCAGCGCTGGCACCTTATGCACTTGCTATCGTCCTTAATAAATGAAGGGGATGATCTGTCAATTGTATGAGGATGATCTTCAACGAGGTCCAGGAAAATTGTATCTCCGAATGCGAACTCATTGGCAAGAGCCTGAAGCTCGCATTTCTGGTTCTTGTAACATTTCGTGCAATCGGACCTGTGCTCGGAAAGCAAAAGCTCAACAATGTGCTTCCTTGCATTTCTTACCTTGAGAGTATTGGTATGTATATCCATCCCTTCGGAAACCGGTGTTGCACATGATGCAATAAGAGTACGTTCGCCTTTCTGCTCAACAACGCATACCCTGCAGTTACCAGCTACACAAAGATCCGGGTGATTACAAAGGGTTGGTATGTTGATCTTCAGCTTCTGAGCAGCAGCAAGAACTGTGGTCCCTGCAGGTACTGATACAAACTGGTCATTTATAGTCAGATTTATCATAGCTTTTCTTTTTTTCATGTATTGGTTAATAAATGATCTCTTCCCTGAAATTCTCAACTATTGTTCTGAATGCATTGCCCACAGACTGCCCCAGGCCGCATTTGGAAGCTATTTTCATGGTATCGGCAAGCTTGACAAGCTCATTCAGGTAGGTTGATTTAACCTCACCTTTCTTGACCTTTTCGACACCTTTAAGGAGCTGCTGGCATCCTACCCTGCACGGCGTGCATTGTCCGCAGGACTCTTCAGTGAAGAAATCGAGATAGTTGTGAAGTACATTGTACATTGAGCGGGAGCTGTTGAAGAGCTTCATCGACCCTCCTGTCGGGACCCCCTCAAAGCCTATTATTGTATCATTGAATTTTTTCCTTGGTACACAGAAACCTGATGCGCCTCCTACCTGAACAGCCTTTGTATCCCCGTCACCGAATTCATTGACGAACTGCTGTACAGTCATTCCCAGCTCAAGCTCGAAGATCCCTGGTGTTGGTGTGTCACCGGATACAGAGAACACTTTCGATCCTCTTGAGTCTTTTGTCCCAAGCTGAGTGTATTCTTCCGGTCCATGCTTGAGGATCATCACTACGGTTACGAGTGTCTCAACGTTATTGATTGAAGTGGGTTTATAAAATACACCTGATGTAGTCGGGTACGGAGGTTTGTTGCGGGGTTCACCGCGATCGCCCTGGATCGATTCGAACAATGCGCTCTCCTCTCCGCAGATATAAGCACCACTGCCCAGACAGTACCGTATCCTGAATTTGTAACCTATTTCATCAATCAGCTTATGGAATGCATCCAGATCCTTCATCAGCTGCGGAAGGAGGAATTTGTATTCACCCCTGAGGTAAACGATGCCCTGCTGGGCCCCTATTGCTTTTGCGGCAATTACCATACCTCCGTATACCTTGTATGCAACCCTGTCTAGTATCTCACGGTCCTTGAAAGTTCCGGGTTCGCCTTCATCGGCATTGCATACTATATATTTCTCAGGGTCTTTTTCTGCAGCTGTATATTTCCATTTCAGTCCGGTAGGGAATCCGGCACCGCCCCTTCCCTTGAGTCCCGATTCAAGAACCTGCTTAATGATCTCATCGCTGGTCATTTTGTAGGCCTTGGTCAGAACTTCTTTCAGATCGACTTTCTCTAATATTAGATCAACCTTATTTAGCCCTTTGATTTTCATGATTCACCGGATATTTATTTTTGCATGTAACCTTTAATAATCTCCACCATTTTTTCAGGAGTAAGCTCAGTATAAGGCATCTCGTTTATCAGTATAGCCGGGGCCTTATGGCACCATCCGATGCAGTTTGTTTCGATCAGACTGAACTGATTGTCTGAGGTTGTTTCACCAACCTTTATCTTGAGCATATCTTCAAGAGTCTGTATTATTTCATTTTTCCCCTTCATCGAGCAGGTAATGGTCTTGCATATCCTGATAACATATTTACCTCTCTCCTGGGTATCAAGGAAAGTATAGAAGGAAGCAGTTCCGTAGACCTCGGCTGCAGATATTTCAAGCTCCTTTGCCACTTCAACCATTGCCTCATCAGTCAGGTAGTTGTATTTCTCAACAATTCCCTGAAGAATAGGCATAAGGCTGTTCCTTGCCCGTCCGTGTTTGTCTGCCAATTTCTTAACCAGATTTCCAGTTTGGTACATAACGTATTTATTTTTAACTACATATAAAATATCTAATCGATGATTTTCTCCAGAAAGATGGGCTGTTAAAATAATAACAATCCTTGTAATAAAAACTTATATTGGTCATTAAATTGAGATCCTGCGATAATATTCATTTTAAATTCACGAAATTTTCGCGCCCGAAGATAATGATTCTTATTTCTTCTGCAAATCGGTTTTGTCATTTTAAAATAACCAATAGCAGGTAAGGACTGCAAAATCAGCCCTAATAAATTTCTCACTTTAATGTTTTACAAGGAGTTACTTTACCTCTTCAACCGTATTGAATAAAGCATCGACCTGTGCAAGAATCTGTTGATCGGTAAAATGTCTGCCTTTTATTGCTGATGAGGGACAGGCAGCAACACATACACCACAACCTTTGCATAGAGCGCTTATGACGTGACTTCGTTTTTTCTCTTCATCAAATTCAATGGCGCTGAACGGGCAAAGCTGATTACAGAAACGACAACCGGAGCACAGGTCTTCATTGACTTCCGAATAAAGAGCATCAACCTCAATTTTACCCTTGGCTATACGGGCAAGAATTCGTGCGGCTGCCGCTCTTGCCTGGGCCACAGTGTCGGGAATGTCCTTCGGAGCAACACATGTTCCGGCAATAAAGACTCCGTCTGTGGTGGTGGCAACAGGTTCGAGTTTGGGATGACTTTCTATGAACCACCCATCCTTATCATGGCTTATATTAACAATGCGTGCGATTTCGTGAGCATCATCGCAGGCTTCCATACCAACCATCAGGACAACAAGGTCAGCAGGGATTTCGATCTGTTCGCCTGAAAGCTTTTCATTTACTTCAAGGAACATTTCACAGTCATCATTGGGAGAGGCTTTATGAATGACAGGCTTATCATTCTTTTCATACATAAGGAACAGGGTTTTGGCCTCAGATGATCTGCGATAAAACTCCTCATGCCCTTTACCAAATGCATGCATATCAATGTAAATATCAGAAATATAGCATGAAGGATGGGCTGACTTAATTTCATGCGCATATTTCAGGGCAGTCATGCAGCATACCCTTGAACAATAAGTATGGAATTCTTTGCTCCTGCTTCCCACACAATGGATGATGGCCACATATTTAGGAGCTTTACCCTCCTTTGTTTCAATGCGTCCGGAGCGAATCATCTTTTCAAGTTCAAAGGAGGTAATTACGTTCGGCAATTTACCATAACCATAGTGGACAATCCTTGAAGCATCGAATTCCTTGTATCCTGTGCAGACAATCACATTTCCTATATCCACTTTGACAGTCTTATCGTCTGTGACCGATTTACCGTTAAAATGCTTTATGGTAGCAGAGAAGTTCCCAATATACCCGCTAAGCTCCGTTACCTTCGAATCAAGATACACATGAATTTGTTTGTGGTCCCTGACGCGCGTGACACGTTCAGTCAGCAAATCTCTTGCAGAGTAAAGATATGGTGCTGTAAGGTCTATGCGCAACAGATTGCCTCCCAACTGGTTATTCTTTTCGACAAGGTGAACATGATAACCAGCATCAGCAAGCTCCAGGGCAGCGGTCATCCCTGCTATGCCTCCTCCGATCACCAGAACATCCGGAGTCATGTTGACAGACATGCTTTCCAGGGGTTCATGAAGTTCTACCCTGCATACAGCTGCATGGACCAGGCCTTTAGCTTTTTCTGTTGCCTCAACAGAGTCGTTGTGCACCCAGCTGCATTGCTCCCTGATATTGGCCATTTCGAAAAGATACTGGTTCAGTCCGGCAGATCTGAGAGCGTTACGGAAAGTACGCTCATGCATATTTGGACTGCATGCAGCTACCACTACACGATCAAGTTTAAACTGCCTGATATCCTGAATTATCATTTCCTGGCCGGGATTGGAACACATGTATTTATATGTCTTTGCAAGAGCGACGTTTGGCAGGCTGGACGCATATCTGGCAACAGCTTCTACATCGACAACTTTGGCGATGTTTGTTCCGCACCAACAGATATATACTCCAATTTTGGGCGATTTATTTTTGTCAGCCATCTTGATTATTTTTTATAAATGCTCTCCCTCTTGCCAATCGGAATCGCAGTCTTCCTCAGTTCGGAAAAATAGACTGCAAAAGGCCTGTATGCAAGATGAGACCATTTTGAAAAAGGTACTTCAATAGCAAGCATTGGCACAAGGACTGCCATATGAATAACGTAGGAATAATATGTTGCAACCGGCATGCCTTCAATCCTGAAAACATGCAGACGGATCCCTGAAGCTGTAGTCATAAACAAAAGGACGATAAAGATCCAATCACTGAAATGTGACAGCTTGAATTTCTGTCCGGCCTTTTTTATCCTTCCCCAGAAGAAGAAAACCAGGCCGATAAACAATCCAAAGGTCGCATAATATCCAAGGATTCTCTGAGGATGATACCATAAATAGATATTATCAGTCTGGAACCATTTCAGATTCCCGACGATTAGGATAAACATCAGTGTATAACCAGACATTAATACCCAGTGAAAAATCCAATAGCTCTTGTCCTTGCATTTATTGAACCGTATCTGGGTGGCAAAATGAACAATCAACTGCCAGATCTGCTTAAAATAGGAGATGAAGGAAATCTTCAGGGATTTATCCTTCAGTATGGTAAAATACCACATCCGGATAATATTGGAAACCAGAAAACTGGCGATTGAAATAAGCATGATATGAGCTCCTATGTTGACCGTCTCGACCGGAAACATCTCATTTACCTTCACACCTCCTTCGGATGTCAAAGAGGTAACAATTCCATGAGGATTGAATACAGAAAACAACAATGCGATCAGGATACTTATGATGACTATTGCAGCCAGCTCCCACCAGTGTGACGTATAAAACCTCCTTGACAGTCCTGTCCAGTCATAAACCGAAGTAAGGTATCTTCTCAGGATCATCATTGTATCACCCGGATCTGCATCGCGCGGACATAAATCGGAGCAGTCACCGCAGTAATAGCAAAGCCACGGATCAAGTGAGGTTTCTAGTTTCTTTTCCAGTCCCATCTGGAGTTGCCGTATAGGTCTTCTGGGGAACCTGTTAAATTCATCTGCATGGGGACAAACAGCTGAACAATCCCCGCACTGATAGCATAACTGTATATTCTCCTTGCCAAAACGGTCAAGAACATCAATAAAGCCAGGATTGACTCTGATAGCCATAGTTATTCGTTTTATATGGTATGAATAGTTTTAGCCCGCGTCTCAATTTCACTCAGCGGGATACTGCTCATGTGACCAATTCCTTTTTTGCTTGTGAGGCTTTTTAATACACCTGCTGCTACAGCGGAAGCCTGAGCCACTGTATCGGGGATATCCTTCGGCCCCTGGCACATTCCGGCTACGTATATGCCTCCTTTTTCGGTATCTGTTGGACTACCGTTATAATTCAGCTCTGAAAACCAACCGTCAGGATCCACCGATATATCCAGCATTTTGCTCAGTTCAGTTGTCCCTGCCGATGGAATGAGACCAACCGCCAGTACCACCATGTCAGCATTGAATTCGGCCAGTCTGTCGTGGATAATATCCTCGCCCCTGACAACCATCTGGCCATTGTGCATGGACACTTTAGCCGAATGACCCCGTATTACCATTGTTCCCTCCTCTTTTATACGGTCCGCGAATTCTTCATATCCCTTTCCGAAAGCACGCATATCTATATAAAACTCGTAAACCGTAACGTCGGGTATCTTCTCCTTGATCAAATGGGCAAATTTCAGTGAATACATACAGCAGACCCGGGAACAGTATGAGTTGTATTTTTTATTTCTCGATCCTACGCAATGTATTATTGCAACACTTTTCGGCGGTATTCCATCCGGTGAGAAAACCCATTCTTCCTTCCCTGTCTTTTTGTTTAAATGTTTTGTTTTGGTTACAATCCGTCCACCAGTCGTACCAGATGCATTTGTAAGCCGTTCAAATTCAAGAGAAGTCAGCACATTCGGAAATATTCCATATCCATACTGTTCTATCTTGCTTACATCAAGTAGTTCATAGCCCGTCGCAAGAATTATATTGCCGACCTCAAGA
>JAUZNW010000090.1 GCA_030706785.1 Bacteroidota bacterium
AAACATTTGGCGATCCTGTTTATGATCGGATTGATGCGCCGGCCACACCTAAGCAAAAAGAAATGTTAGGAAAACTTTCACCTGAGCAGATTCACCTTAAAAGCCTGGCAGGGGAAAAGGTAAAAGCCATTCTCACTACTGCACCTGGAAATGGGGCCTCTATTGGAGGTATAAAGATTTTAGGAGAAAGCGGATGGTTTGCCGCTCGTCCGTCAGGGACAGAAAATATTTACAAGATCTACGCGGAGAGTTTTAAAGGAAATGAACATCTGAAGAAAATACTTGAGGAAGCACAGACTATTGTAACCAGTGCATTGACATAATAATTTTCATGCAAAGAATTCTGAATATAGCATTATGAAAGAAAAAACTGACATAAGAAAACCCGTTTACAGTGGCCTGCCATTGGATCTTGAAGGTATGGATTCTCTCGCCCAGCTCGCTCTTGATATGCGATGGTCGTGGGATCACGGAGCCGATCAGATCTGGCGGCAACTTGATCCTGCGCTCTGGGATCTTACACATAATCCATGGGTAGTTCTGCAAACAGTTTCACGGGAACAATTTCAAAATGTAATGTCCGATCAGGAAGTTCGTAAGA
Organism: Bacteroidota bacterium; assembly: GCA_030706785.1. Lineage (GTDB taxonomy): Bacteria > Bacteroidota > Bacteroidia > Bacteroidales > VadinHA17 > LD21. Next base: position 602 of record JAUZNW010000090.1, read on the forward strand.
AAGTAGACGATCTTATACAATCCAAAGGGCAGGCGTTTGCAACTCCTGCCTGGTTCCAGCAAAAATATCCACAGTCTTCTCTCACTTGTATAGCTTATTTCAGCATGGAATTCATGTTAAGCGAAGCTCTTCCAATTTACTCAGGAGGCCTGGGCAATGTGGCCGGCGATCAGCTTAAGACCGCAAGTGATCTGGGTGTACCTGTAGTGGGGATTGGACTTCTTTATCAGCAAGGTTACTTTCGCCAGGAAATCGACAAGAACGGTGAACAACAGGCTCTTTTTCCATATAACGATCCGGGACAATTACCTGTAGTTCCTCTGCGTCAACCCAATGGAGAATGGTTACGGCTAGAGATTGAATTGCCGGGTTATTCTGTCTGGGTGCGTGCCTGGCAGGTGCAGGTCGGAAAGATCAAACTTTATCTGTTAGATACCAATGATGCTGCAAATTTTCCTGCTCATCGTGGAATCACAAGTGAATTATACGGCGGAGGATCTGAACTCCGGCTTAAACAGGAACTGGTGCTTGGAATTGGAGGATGGCGTCTGCTGAATGCTCTTGGAATTCATCCACAGGTATGCCATCTCAATGAGGGACACGCAGCATTTGCTATACTGGAACGTGCTCTAAGTTTTATGAAAGAAACAGGGCAAACATTTGATGCTGCAATTGCCACTACAAGAGCTGGCAACCTTTTTACTACACACACAGCTGTAGCAGCCGGATTCGATCGTTTCTCACCTGTACTGATCGAACAATATCTTGGTAAATACGCTGAGCAGAAACTTGGCATTACCCGTCAACAATTGTCAGCATTAGGCCGTGAGGATCCCGGGAATACATCGGAGAACTTCAATATGGCATATCTTGCTATCAGAGGAAGCGGAGCAGTAAACGGGGTAAGCCGTCTCCACGGAGAAGTAAGCCGTCATATCTTTGAACCGTTATTTCCAAAATGGCCGGGAAATGAGATACCTGTCGGATATATAACTAATGGCGTGCACATGCCATCGTGGGATTCCAAAGAAGCAGATGACATCTGGACTGAAGCTTGCGGAAAAGACAGGTGGTTAGGTACAATGGAAAACCTCGGCCAAGACATCAGCAAAATCAGTGATGAAAGACTGTGGGAGATGCGTACTAAATCAAGAACTGAACTTATTCAATATGCCCGTGAACGCTTATCCCGACAGCTGATCGGTTCAGGGGCGTCCTCCGATGAAGTTGAATATGTGAATCATTTGTTCGACCCAAATGCATTGACCCTTGGGTTTGCACGTCGTTTCGCAACCTATAAAAGACCTGATTTATTGCTGCACGATCCTCAGCGTCTGATTCATCTGCTCTCCGATCCTCAACACCCTGTACAACTTATCATTGCAGGTAAAGCACATCCGGCTGACCAGGCGGGTCAGGATCTGATTACCAGATGGATTCGTTACATCCGGCAACCCGAAGTTCGTCCTTATGTGATATTTTTAAGCGATTATGACATGCTTTTAACAGAACGTCTTGTCGAGGGTGTTGATGTATGGATTAATACACCACGGCGCCCCTGGGAGGCCTGTGGTACAAGCGGCATGAAAGTACTTGTAAATGGAGGTGTTAACTTATCCGAACTTGACGGCTGGTGGGCAGAAGCTTATACACCTGATACAGGATGGGCAATAGGTGATGGGAAGGAACATGGCGACGATCCTGCCTGGGATGCTGCCGAAGCAAATGCACTTTATGAACTGCTCGAACGGCAGGTTGTACCGGAGTTTTATAATCGAAGCGAAAAAGGCATTCCAGTTAACTGGTTAGAGCGAATTCGAAAAAGCATGTCACAACTGACCCCTCGTTTTTCTGCCAATCGGTCAGTTCGCGAGTATACAGAAAAATATTACCTCCCGCTCTCTAAAGCTTATCAGGCTCGTTCTGCCGAAAAAGGCAAGACAGGCAAACAGATCACGGAATGGCTTGGTGCCTTGCAGCAAAAATGGAGCACACTTCAATTTGGAGAGATAAAAGTTAAAACTGAAGGAGATAAGCACATATTCGATATTCAGGTCTATCTTAATGACCTCGACCCGAAAGCTGTTGCAGTGGAGCTTTATGCTGAGGGAATTGATGGCGGTCCTCCCGTTCGACAGAAATTGGAACCTGTACAAATGAAGACAGAAACCCATAAACCGCATGTCTATCAAACAACTGTCTCTGCATCACGTTCCGCGACGGATTATACTCCCAGGGTGATACCAGATTTCCCCGGCCTTTCAGTTCCGCTTGAAACTGATATGATTCTTTGGCAACATTAATCTTTATATCATGGAAAAAATGAATTTGAAACAACTATATAAAGTTGGAATGGTAGGCTTAGGTGTCATGGGACGCAACCTTTTATTAAACATGGCCGATCATGGTTTCTCTGTGGCCGGTTACGACAATGACCCGGCCAAAGTCGAAACCCTTCGGAAGGAAGCAGAGAAAAGAGATATCCATTGTACAGGCAACCTTCAGGATTTTATCGCAAGCCTTCAAAAACCACGCTCAATAATCTTACTTGTCCCTGCAGGAGCACCGGTCGATTCCGTCATAAACGAATTGTCAGTACATCTTGAGAGGGAGGATCTTATCATTGATTCAGGCAATTCATATTTTAAGGATACCAATCTTCGCACTATCAGGTTAAAAGAAAAAAGAATACTTTTTATGGGTATGGGTATATCCGGAGGAGAGGAAGGAGCCAGGCACGGTGCCAGTATTATGCCTGGCGGACTGAAAGGAGCTTATGAAAGAGTAAAACCGGTCCTTGAAGCTGTTGCCGCCAGAGTGAATGGTGAACCATGTGTTACATATTTAGGACCCTTCTCTGCTGGTCATTTCGTAAAGATGGTACATAATGGAATTGAATACGGCTTAATGCAGCTTATCTCCGAGACTTATGCTTTGATGAAACTGGTACTTGGCTTCTCTGAGGATGAACTTCAAAGAATTTATAGTGAATGGAATAACGGCGAACTGAATGGCTTTCTCATGGAAATTACCAGCAATATATTTGGCAAGGTAGACGAAAAAACCGGTAAACGGCTGATTGATGAGATTCTTGATGTAGCCAGGCAAAAAGGTACAGGCATGTGGACTTCTCAAAGCGCCATGGAACTGCAGGTACCTGTTCCAACAATCGATATAGCAGTTGCAATGCGCGACTTATCTGTATTTGAAAAGCAGCGCGAAATGGCTGGCAAAATCTATCAATACCCTGAAATTCATTTCAAAGGTGATCGGATAAAGTTCCTTACACAATTACGTAACGCTCTTTATGTGTCAATGCTTACTACTTATGCACAGGGTTTTGCTCTCCTGGCAGCAGCGTCGGATAAATACGGATATCATCTTGATCTCGAAACGGTAGCACGTATATGGAGAAATGGTTGCATCATTCGGTCAGCCATCCTGGATGACATTCAGGCAGCATTTCATGCTAATCACGATCTGTTAAATCTGCTGCTTGATCCACCCTTTTCACGAAAGATTAAAGAAAGCCTTGTAAATCTTCGTCAGATCGTATGCCAGGCGAGTACCATAGGTATTTCTATTCCTGGCATAATGGCTTCTCTTAGCTATCTCGATGCTTATCGCAGTTCGTGGTTACCGGCAAATCTTATCCAGGCACAACGCGATTATTTTGGTGCTCATACGTACGAACGTATTGATGCAAAAGGAACATATCACACCGAATGGCTGAAAGGATTATAATGGAAACAAATATTAAGCTTAAACCAACGGTATTTGCTATTTTTGGAGGATCAGGAGATCTGACCTGGAGAAAACTGATACCATCTCTTTTTGACCTGTATCAGGATTTGAATATGCCATCGGATTTTTCGATTATAGCCCTGGATAGGATAAGACTCAACGATAAGGAATTGCATAAGCGATTCCGGGACGGAATTGAAAAGTTTTCACGAAAAGGCAAAGTCGACGATAAGGTTTGGTCAAAGTTTACCAGACATATCTATTACAAACAGGGAGATTTTACAAAATCCAAAATTTATACTATCTTAAAAGAGCAATGCTCAAACCTGGAAAAAGAGTGGAATGCCAAGGCTCAGATCATCTTTTACATGGCTACACCACCGCTCATGTTTGGCGAAATTCCAAAACATCTTAAGGAAGCAGGACTTGCAAACGACCGGGAACGGGCGCGTATTGTTGTCGAAAAACCAATCGGGCATGACATTGCATCAGCTCTAAAGCTAAACCAGATACTTACCGATAGTTTTACAGAATCTCAGATCTTCAGAATTGATCATTACCTGGGAAAAGAAACCGTGCAGAATATTCTTGCGTTCCGTTTTGCCAATCCGCTCTTTGAACCCATCTGGAATCGACGATACGTTGATTACGTAACCATTACGGTTGCTGAAGATTTAGGTGTAGAGCATCGCGGAGAGTATTACGAGAAGGCAGGAGCACTAAGAGATATGGTACAAAATCACCTGATGCAATTGCTGTGTCTTATTGCTATGGAACCTATGGTCTCGTTTGATGCCGATGAAATACGTAACAAAAAAGTGGATGTACTTCATGCAATAAGGCCTATTCCGCACGATATGGTAAATCAATCAGTAGTAAGGGGACAGTACGGAAGGGGTTACATGGGCAGTAAAAAAGTATGTGGATATCGTAAAGAAAGTAAAGTTTCAAAGGATTCCAATACAGAGACATTTGTTGCATTGAAGCTTTTCGTAGATAACCGGCGGTGGCAGGATGTACCTTTTTATCTTCGAACCGGTAAACGTCTCCCACGGCAGGTCTCTGAAGTTACAATCCAATTTCGTGCGGTGCCACATAAGTCCTTTCCTCCGGAAGCGACATTGGATTGGCAAACATCCTGTCTTATCCTGTCCATTCAACCTGATGAAGGTATAGTGCTTCGCTTTCAGGCAAAGCAACCTGGAACAATGTTATTGTTAAACCCGGTGACTATGCGATTCAATTACCAGGAAAGCTTTTCAGTCCCTATCCCCGATGCTTATGAAACATTACTCTGGGATGTGATGAACAACGATGCCACTCTCTTTATGCGGGCTGATCAGGTTGAGGCAGCATGGCAAATAATAATGCCAATCCTTGACGCCTGGCCAGGCCAGCCTCCGGCAGATTTCCCAAATTATTCAGCGGGTACCTGGGGACCTGAAGAGACTAATGGGTTGTTAAATCCCGGACATCATTGGCCATTGCCAATGGAATTATCTGAAAAAAACATATCTCCAAAATGAATCCTACTTTAAATTGGCCTGACTGAAAAACACACCGGCTATTAATCTGAAGAAACTTTCGTTGAAAACATTAGTCGTTTTAAAACTTCCTCAAGAAAAAATCTGCGGATTAAACGGAAAATGCATTACCAGGAAACCTAGACGTCTTCCAGCCATATACATACATTGTAAGCCTGATCCAAAGGCTTTGTTCTAAAAATGTTTAGCATTAATAGAATTGCCCATATAAATAGCGTTATTGGAACAACCGAAATAAATTGGATTACAATAAAAGTGCCAACAAGGTGCTTAGGAAAAATGGTATGAACAAAGCTGTAACACCAATAATTGTTCCATCATACGAATGTAACTGCCCGTACGAATCTACCTGCCTTTCAACAATTTTTTTGATTTAATTGCAAAGAATTGCAAATGCCGTAAGTCTTCCATTCTGGGTTCTGGAAATGTTGGATTAACCTTTTTTCTTTTGAACTTTGTCTCCTTCGTGTCGAGCTTCACTTATACCAATTGCAATAGCCTGCTTACGACTTTTTACCATTCCACCTTTACCACCCTTGCCAGATTTTAATTCCCCAAGTTTAAATTCATTCATAACTGATTTAATTTTGTCCTGGGCTCTCCTTGAATATTTAGTCATAATTAAAAGCTTTTAAGATTATATTACTGGACCTTTTCAAAATCTATATATCCTGATTCCACATTGATATACGTTAGACGTGCTTTTAGTTTATGTCCAACTTTTAATCCTTCAAATCCATTTACCAGTTTTTCTTCAACGTGCGGATGAAGAAGCCTTATCCATGTCCCTTTGGGCGATGCACCACTGACGATGGCTTCAAATATTTCTCCAATCCGGGATTCCATGAGTATAGCATTAGCCGACTTTTCAACCTGCCGCTCCACCTTTTTCACATCATCTTCCTTCATGGTACAATGTTGTGCAATTTGCTCCATTTGCTCTGTCGAATAAGGAATGGAGTTGCCCGCTATGGCGGATTTGAGCAGACGTTGTGTAACCAGATCAGGATAGCGCCGATTAGGAGCAGTAGAATGTGTATAATCTTTCACAGCCAGACCGAAATGACCTGGTGGTATAGCGCCGGGTATATCCACAACATATTCACCTGATCCTAAAAGTTTAAGTACACTAATGGACATATCCACGAAATGCAGCGGATCGTTTTGCTTAATAAACTTAAGATACTCCGACAGTGATTTGGAGTCAGCCTCCAAGGGTAACGAAAATCCATGCTCCGAAGCCAGTTCTACAATCCGATCCCACTGTTTGGGAATGCGGACAACTCTTCTCAGTGAAGGGAAATTTTTCCCCGTTAAGTATCGGGCTGTTGCCCCGTTTGCTGCGATCATAAAATCTTCAATCAAATCTTTGGCCATTTCAGGTTTATAAGTAGCCGGAAGTAATATTTCATTTAACTCTGAGATTTCAACGTCAGGAAAATCTGGTACCAATCCTCTTGAGATCATTGCCTTTCGTGCAATATTCTGCAAGGTAATCCGGTCAGCGTTCCTGTTCATGATATTTTTTATAAGAGTTACTATTTAAAAGTTACAGGTGTTCCACGAAATTTTAACTAATCGCTTTTGCCAAAAGAAATGAAGCAGCAGTTATTTCTGCTAAACCCGAAACAATAATAAGATGATTCGTACTAAGGACTCCACATGTCAACTTCCTTTATTGAATTACTAAAGTGCAAATTCTAAAGATCAGAATCTATCTGATACCCGTTTCAGGATTTGATTTATTTGGTTGTTCATACTTTCTGGTATTCTTAGCATTCTGATGTTGCACTGCCCTTTTATTATTCCTGACATTCCGTTGATCTGTTGCATCCTGTCTGTCTGCATTATTCTGTCTGTTACCGGCGTTTTGCCGATTAACAGAATTCTGTTTATATCTAGCATTCCGCCTGTTCATGGCATTCTGTCGGTTTACGGCATTTTGTTGATTGACAGCATTCTGTTGTTGTACAAGTCCCCTGTTATCGTTTTGCAGATTATATGTGTTTCTTTCTGAAGGTCTTCTCACGTCCTGCAGATTTGTAATTCTGGATGGGGCAGGTAGCTGTCCATTATCATTGGCTTTCATTATCTGAGGCCTGTAGGTCCGATATTGACCATTTCTTAAATCCTGACCCGGTATATTGTTTTCCTTAATGGTATATGAATTGACCCTCCGGCCGGTTACCCGCTGAACCTCTGCTCTGTCAGGGCCTGAAACGTATGTTGTCTGATATCTGTTATCAACATATGTATTATTTATCACATTAGAATTTCTGAAAATCTTGTCATAATCATTTTGATTTGCATAATATCTATAGCTATCGTTTCTTCCAAAATACCTGTCATTTACGAAAATCCAATGATTATTGTAATTATTGTAGTTATTGCTAAAACTCATAGTGATATTTACACCTGGTCCCATTGGTGCCCAGCCGTAATATCCCTCAGCCCTTCTCCAGGTCACCCATGCCGGTCCCCACTCATTATCAGGTATCCACAACCAACCATAATAATTGTCGTAATCCCAGCGACCATAATGAAAAGGTGCCCATCCCCAATTGTAATCTGATGCCCAGGTCCAGCCATACTCAGTCATTATCCAATGGCCTCCTGATGAATATGGAGCAAAGTCCCGTCCAGCATCCGGAATCCATGCATAACCATAATTTTGATAATCTACCCATTGTCCATATGGGCTTAATTGATCATAAAAGACCTGGGAACTGATATAAGGTTGCTGTACTGAAGGTCGTCTTGTTGAAGCACAGGAAGTCATTATCAATGCGAGCAATATTACCAAAGCTCTTGTTTTTGTTTTCATAATAAGAAGAATTTAAATGAACGATTAGAACAGAATCCAAGAATACAAAACATATTTGTCACTTACATTCCTGGATATACTTATAACTGTACAAAGTTAGAACCCGGATTACCGAACGAGTTACACAAATTTTGGAAAAAGTTACATCTTTCACACTAGCGTGGGGGGATTTTAAAGTTCTTTTCCCACCAGAACCTACCAGGAGAAGTTAGGGGAAATCCGTCCATCTTTGACCACTTCAAAATCCGGTCTGATAACACTTAACATACATTTATAAACATTAAGGATTTAACTCCTAAAATGGGTCGTCAATTTATCCATGCCAACAATGATCAAGGGCACTGGCTTTTCCAGTGTTTTCTCAGTAATATGTTTCTTATGATGTGAATTTAGAATCAGTCAATTCCTGGGGAAAAACAATTACCTTAATGAAATCTTTTAAAATCTAAGGTGTTTATTATGAAAGCAGTAGTAATCGGAGAATCGTCTGGTGCAACAATGGAAGTTATCATGGCTGTTTATCCAAGACACAAACTTATTGTGGATAAGTATATTGAAAGAGGAGATGTTATAGGCATCGGACCTTTTGCTGATAGAGGTAATATGGCAATATTCAAGACTCGCGCGGCCGCTGAACAGTTTGTAAAAGAAGATCCATTTATTCTCGAAGGTCTGGTAAAATCATTTGTAATTAGAGACTGGGACGATAATTTGCTTCCTGAATAAAATTTGTCGTTTAAAACCTCTCGATTTCATCCAAAACCTGGCACCAAACTGGCGCATTGAAGAAAATCATATAATATGAACTACAGGAATCTTTTCCTGGCAAATGCTTTACCTGAACCTGATTTCAGGTATTTCTCGAATTCATATGCTTTGTATTTATTCTGGAATGCTGAATAATAGACCAGTATTATTGGCAGCCTGTCTTTTGTGTATAAATTCTCTCCCTTTGAATTTCGTCTCAAACGATCCTCCAGATCTGAAGTACATCCAGTATAAAAAGTGTTATCGGAACACTTTAAGATATATACAAACCACATAGTTACAGCGATGACATTATTTTCATCTGGTCTACTAACTTAGTAACCAATAGAACATTTAATCAAAATTAAAAAATAATATCCAGAAATGATAATGGAGATATTGTATAACCTTGGCTTCAGTGGGCTGCGCCCACCGACTTCGTCGGCCGTAGCCGACTATGTCGGTCGAAGGCCGAAGCCCGAAGAAGCTTTGGCGGCACCAAGCTACTATTAAAAAAGCGAAGCCCTCCTTCGCTAAAGCTTCGGAGGGCGAAGGTGGGCCCAGCTGGGATCGAACCAGCGACCCCCTGATTATGAGTCAGGTGCTCTAACCGTCTGAGCTATGGGCCCGATTTTAAATCAACAATATTTTCAAAACTTGTCAGGCCACTAACCTCCCGATAGCTATCGGGATGAACTATGGACCCCCTCTTAGGTTGCTTGTAGCTTGTTACTAGTTGAATCTCAGATCAATAATAACAAGCAACTAGGAACCAGCAACAAGCAACTAATAAACGGCCTGCAATAATAACCATTTACGGGTAATAATCCAAAAGCCTATTTAAATGTTTATACTTAGTAAGTCAGCCAGATTAACACAATCTACCCTTTATTCTTTTTACAGATCCTTACCCGATCTTTTTCCCTGCCATCGGCCCGGGCTTCAGACTGTGTATTTCATCAATATGGATCAGAATGACAGCCTTGGGTTTGGGTAGACCGGTTTTGGCTAATAATTCAGCTGATTTATCATAGATCTCACCACCGGTAATGACCTTCGGAGTCCCCATGAACCGGTACCCGTCAAGAATTTCCCTGTTGACGACAGCGACTGCTACCTTTGAACCTTCCAGTATATTTTTATAAGTAATCCCTCCCGTTAATTCCGAAAATATCAGGGTTTCATCATCGAAGATCCTGGTCGAACGCTTGGGGGCATTGTTGGGAATGCCCTCCTTACTGACTGTTGCAATAAAACATTGCTGCGTCAGTATCATATCTATCATTTCCGATGTAAGTTGTGCCATGAATTTTGAACTTTTATTTGTCAACCGGCAGTCAGCAGCTAAATTATTATCAGATTTAAAATTAAGTATTTACCAGTAATAAGACAAATCCTGTTTTGGATTGTTTACACTGTCAGTCCTAAGATTCCTGGCAATCAGCCTGGCATTGATCCTCATATTGCCGTAGCGAAAGGACAGGTTTATCCAGGCAATAATTTCAATTATCATCTCATCCCATTTTATACTGCATTAAGGGCTGGAACGGACGAAATAATGCCCCACAACGGGATACCGGTAGATCAGACAGGCGAGAACGTCGGATTCAGCTTCATCAAAAGACCGGAAGATGCCGACATCATGTTGCGGTAAGAAACCAGAAAGAGGATGTGCCTTATGATTCTGCAAATCCGCTATTTCCCTTTGGATTCGGTCTTACATACTGAAACAGGCGGTTACTTTCCGAAAAATTCCCGCTGTAAAATGGGACCGGTTATCTTGCTGCTCGGACCATCGCCACGCGCAACGCAGACAGCAACCTGACCGTCAAGAGCTTCGAATATTTCTGCAACATCCTTATGCGTGAATCCGGGGCAGAGAAGCACTGATTCGATCTTTTCTTTCCTGTAAAGATCTTTGCAAACCCTGAGTGCTTCATCCTGTGATTTCACAACATAAGTGAAGAGCCTGTACCTGCCTGTTTCTATCAGATGATGATGTTTTTCAGGATCTGCATCAGGCGCATGCGCGATAAATACTGTTTTGAAAGCCATAACTACCTCCTGTTTTATTTCGTTTCTGTCAATCTGGTTCTTCCGAAGAGGTTTTTAGTTTTCCCCCTATAAAGATACCTAATATTTATCCGTCTTTTTGTCATCCGGACTGACAGAAAATAAAATCCGGTTAACAAAAATGGAGTAACTTTGTTATTGATTATCAGAAGATCTGCTAATTATTAATTAATGAAACCCGGTTATCAGAAAATCCAGCTTAAGCACCGGCAGGCAGAAAAGCCGTCAGGATGGATAAATGAAACAAGACCCGGCGTAGAAGCAAAAGATGAGATTAAAAGAAAACTGATAAATCGAATGTAACATACACTATTCCGGACTAAAGTCCGGCGACCTAAAAATTATTTATAATGAAAAAAACACTTTTTACAATCAGTTTCGTACTGATTATCTGCATGCCTTCCCTGAATGCGCAGTCAAATTACAAAATCGCAAATAAATATCATGTTGAGGGCAATGGAGGCTGGGACTATCTGACTGTTGATGAGTCGTCGGGCAGAATATTTATGTCGCACAGTACTGTTGTGAATGTTGTGAACGAAAATGACGGAAAGCTCCTGGGGACCATTCCTGATACAAAAGGAGTTCATGGTATTGCTATTGCTGCCGATCTGAACAAAGCTTTTATAAGTAACGGCGCAGATTCTTCTGTCACTATAGTCGATCTTAAATCTCTTGCATTTATTGCCAAGGTAAGTGTGACCGGCAAGAATCCGGATGCAATACTTTATGATCCTTTCAGCCATAAAGTTTTTACTTACAATGGAAGGACATCCAATGCAACCGTTATCGATGGTGCAACAAACAAGGTCGTGGCCACAATCAAACTCGACGGAAAACCGGAATTCTCAGTCACTGACGGCAAAGGGAAAGTGTATGTCAATATTGAAGATAAAAGTGAAATAACCTGCATCAACTCATCCACACTGAAGGTCGAACAGACATGGAGCATAGCGCCGGGGGAAGAGCCCAGCGGACTTGCACTTGACAATGAAAATCACAGGCTGTTCGCTGTTTGCGGCAACAAGATGATGGTCGTTGTTGATGCCATGTCAGGAAAGGTTATTACGAATCTCCCGACCGGAAACGGTACTGATGGCGCAGCATTTGATCCTGCCCTTAAACGTGCCTACAGCTCAAACGGAGAAGGGACCATGACCGTGGTTCAGGAAGTCAATCCTAACGAATTCAAGGTCCTTGAAAATGTTCCCACCCAGCAGGGAGCAAGAACAATCACTGTTGATAAGAAGACGCATCACCTGTTTTTACCGACCGCCGAATTCGGACCGGCTCCTGCAGCGACAGCCGATAATCCGAGACCAAGACCAACAGTAAAACCGGACACTTTTACCTTGCTTGATATTGCACCGGTCAAATAAATAATAGGACTTTACTGATATTCCTGAAAAACAGTAAAGAAATTTAAGATAATATTGCACATACCTTTAAGAATTGAAAATCTTAAATATCCTTTAAGACGAAGGTATGTTTGATATTTCATTTATACTTAAATTATTAAAATTCGGACTGGTAGGCATCTCGGGAATGGCAGTGGACTTCGGGACCACTTCGTTTTTCAAGGAGATCCTGAAGGTACAGAAATACATTTCCAACAGCACTGGTTTTACTCTTGCTGCAACATCAAACTATATTCTGAACAGGCTATGGACATTTAACAGCACCAATCCCGAGGTATTGATACAATACCTTAAATTTTTCATAATAGCAGTGCTTGGACTTCTTCTGAATAATCTCACAATCTGGTTCTTTACAGACTATAAGTTCCGGCTTAACTTCTATCTGTCAAAAGGAATCGCAACACTCCTGGTATTCTTCTGGAATTTTTTTATGAATTATTTCTTTACATTCTGATCCTCAGGATCAGCTCATGATATTACGATCATTTGCTTTCAGAATCCCGGATCAGGAGAATAGAGGATTGAATCACATTTAAGACCGGCCAGATCATATATGAAAATATATTTAACTGGCTTTTTATTCCTGCTGATTATCAGGGTGTCTTTCGGAACTATTCCTGAAAAACAGGAGCTGAACTTTACAGGATCATGATAATTGCGTGAATCAGTTATATAAAATACTCTGTCTGATTTTCTTATTATTCTTTCCTTATCTATCCAGAAATACTTATGTATCCTCTCAATCCGGCCAAGAGCAAGGAGTTTGATATTTAACGGATAAGCAACATAATAATCGAGATGTGCGGCCTGAAACCAGTTGTCAGTGACGATTGCCAGCCGGCTGTGCTCATTCTCCGGTATCCCTTCCTTCCTGAGGAATCCTGAAAATTTTTCCTTTGCCTGCTTCCATCCGAACATGTCAAGGGTAAAGTCATTTTTCCCGGGATAGGCAGGATCAGGATCTTTTTGAAGTCCAATTATTCCGGTTTTGATCTGGATCGTTCCAAGGATCAATACAAAAATGAATGTTAAAGCAGCCGCGGTCAATATCCCGACTGTGCTATTTCTTCTTTTAACATAAGCTTCGGAAAGATAGTTGCTGCTTAAAATGATGAGGCAGATAAATGCCGGACCGCTCCAGTGAGGGAGGGTGTTCCTGAACAGTGAAAGGAACGTGAATACCACTATAAGTGGAATCCCGAGATAAAGGAGTGCTAGGTTTAACCCGGTGATATTCTGCCTTTCCCTCATGAAGATTTTAAAAAGTGTAATTATGTAAATTACAGACAGAACAGGATTCTGATAAAAGAACTGTCCGGCGTTAAACTGCAGGAAGTAAACAAGGTTTACGGGACCGCCGGATAGTCCGATCCTGCTTCCATGGTAGGTGAAGCTAATGAAATGGTTTTTGTAATTCCAGTAAATAACAGGGATCATTAAAATAAGTGTGACCAGTACACTCAAATAAAGGGTTGGCTTTTTCAGCCAGATCCTGTTGTGAAAAAGAATATATAATCCGGCGCCAAACCATAAAAACAATGATTGATACTTGCTCAGAAAGGCAAGCCCTGTGAAAAGCCCGAAAAAAATAATATTACGAAGGTCCTGAGCTGAAGGTTCTTTAACCGTAATTGAAGGCAGTAAAAAGGAGAGTGAAAAGAGCACAAAAAAATTCTGCGGTGAATCGGGAAGGATAAAGAGACCGCTGATGATGTTGAAATAGATTGATGAAATGTAAATTATGACTGCAATATATGCTGCCGATCGGG
>JAUZNW010000091.1 GCA_030706785.1 Bacteroidota bacterium
GCGATCCAACCCCTGCCATATGATTCATAAATGCCGCCGGTATCATGTCCCGGAGGTGCAACTTCAACCTGCCATCCAGAGATCTCTACGCCTTTTCTGATATAGGAACGGATAAACACTCCGCTGTTGCCGTTCGCTTCCTGCTTGAATTCCAGACTAAGGTCAAAATCGTTATAGTATTTCCTGGTTCCAAGGTAGCCATATTGTTTATCGGGGCCGCTTTCACAAACAAGTTCACCTTTGTCGACATACCATTTTTCAGTGCCATAGACATCCCAGCCTGTCAGGTCTTTCCCGTTGAAAAGGATTTCCTGGATGGGCTTCCGAGGCAATTCCTTCAGTTTCATATTCTTAAACCATACCCTGCTCCCATGATCCTGAACTGCGAAATGTCCGCTTCTGGCAAGACCATATTCAGGAGCGTTTTCCCATTTGCCGCTTCCCTTGCGTTTGAACCAGTCATCACTCCATGCCTGGAATTCGAGCACCTTTTGCCCGTTAAGCCAGTGTTCCACATGACCGTTATCGAAAACAATTCTGGAGGTGTTCCATTTGCCGACTTCATTAAGCACTTTTTTGGCAGTATCGCACACATGCATGGCATAATCCGCTGCAGCTTTCTGCCAATCCTCTATGTGGCTGGGAAATCCGACGTCATCGATCAGCTGATATTCGGGTCCGGTCACATAAGGAACTTTATACTCAGGCCTTTCAACAACATGGTAAAGCATGCCGCTGTTGCCGGCCTTTGAGATCTTCCAGTCGAAAGTGATAATGAAATTTTCGAATTCTTTCCCGGTCACGATATATCCTGTGCTGTCGCTCCCCAGCCCGAGTGAGGTCAGGGTTCCTTTCTCGGCTTTCCAGGGGGCGGTGATAGTATCGCCACCCTTAAAGTCGCGCCATCCTGTAAGGGTTTTACCGTCAAAAAGAAGCAACCAGCCATCGGCTGCTTCCTGGTCAGTAAGCCTGTTGTCAACATTTGTACAGCCTGTGTGGAATAAGCCTGCAACCAGGATCAGAAGGAATAAAGAAATCTTTTGTTTCATATTGGTTCTGTTTAGGTTAATTTAATATTATTGTCTCGATTTTGATTCATGGGTAGCATGTAAAGGATTCATCCTGAACCTCAAAATATGGCATATATTCGAAATCAGTTGTTCCGGGCACTGAATAATGGAGAGGTTTCCCGGTTACAGGTTTAAGGCCGCTGATCAGTTTCTCAGGATTCACATTCAGTGTAAGGTTTTTCGTCTCCCCCTTAAGGCTGACATATGCCATCAGAAGAGGGCCATATTCAAGAGCATATTTACCTGCATACTCCTTCTCTTCACCTGTATATTTTGTTATTCTGAAACTCATGGGAAGCGAGAATGATATCTCATCTCCATTCTTCCACTGCCTGTCCAGGGTAACATAAGTTCCCGGATTGCCAACTATAACTGTTCTTCCATTAATCCTTATCCTCATTTTCCCGGCAGTCCATGAAGGAACCCGAATCCTGATCTTTGCCTGCAAAGGATCAGATACATTAACAGCTATCTGAACCCTGTTTTCATAAGGGAATTGAGTGGACATTTTGAGGGTCAGGGTTCCTGCCTTCATTATATGTTTTATGGCCGATGGAGCGTAAAGGTCGACATAAATCCCGTCGTCAGCTATCGAATAAATGAATTCCGGCATTGCACCCATCATTCGTGTTCCCTGTCCTTCGCAGCAGGTGCTCATCATGAATGGCTGACGGTTATTGATATCCTTGTGATCAACAAGAACGGAATGATAGCGGATGCCTTTATCTCCGACCTGGTTGGCAATCAGATTGTTGAATATTGATTTTTCTATTTCTGCCACGTATTTTTCTTTATCAGGATCAAGAAGGTGAAACCGCTGGTTAAGGAAAGCCCAGAAAACGCTTCCGCATAGTTCGCCGGTAGACCTGTGAAGGTAATAAGACTTTGGAGGATACAGTTCTGTCCCTTCGCAGATTGCGATGGATCCGCCCGTGTGTTCCCAGTTGTCGTGATACAGATCCCAGGCGCCCGTTGCGGCATCGAGATATTTCCTTTCTCCCGTCGCCCTGTAAAGGTCGAGGTAGGGTTCAATGCCGGTGATCAGATAGTTGTGTGGCCTGTCGTACGGATAAAGCCAGATGGCTTTCGGATCCCTGTTCGCAAGCTGTTCCATCCAGTAGTTTTCCTGGAAATACCTTTGTACAACATATATATCTTCCGGTTTTCCAACAGGTGATAAGTATGTCCTGGTGCTGGGAATGATCCCCTGGGTTCCCTGGCCGGCCCTTCTGAGCATTTCAGGAAGGTAGCAGGAGGTGTTGAACCAGTCATAGAACCCTCTCAGCAGCGGGAAGGCTTTTTCATTTCCTGCATACCCTGCCTCTATCAGGCCGTGAGTTACCCACGATCTTGTATAAGCGCCATATTCACCAGAAAAGATCTTGTTTTTGGGATAAGCCATCAGGTATCCGTCAGGTTCCTTGCACTCATCTATTACATCAATAATGCTGTTCATCCGTTCTCTCAATGCGGAATTCTCAATCCACCGGAGAGTATTGCCGGCACCCATCAGGAACCGGCCAGCTTCCTGGCCGGGAAGATCGACAAACCAGAAATTGTTAAGCCTGTCTTCAAGCGGCTGTACAGGTTTCCCTGCCTTTACCCTGAAATTCCGTACAAGCTCATCAAATGTGAAGGAATTCAGGAGATAGGCTATGTTGTTCTCCATTGTTTTTCTGAAGAGACCGTCGCCTATTTCAACTCCGCCTCCGGCTGCGCGGGCTTTGTAGGCGACCGGATGCCATTTGTTCGCGGGTATGATGTTCTGCGGATTATCTGTTACAACACCTTCACCCTGGGGTCGTTCAGGCCGCGTCAGCTGGGATCCGGGCAGATCGCCTGATTCTGAATCAGATACGCTGCATCCTTCAGCAATATCCTTCCCATCCGACATAACCATCATTTTTGTAAGAGCCAGCCTCTCCTGCCTTAGATGAAGGGCTGTCAGCCTTACATATCTTCCGAAAGCTTCTTTCCCGGAGAATATGATAATCTCATCATACGGATCCCTGAAATCTTCCTGTATTCGATTCTCAAACATGACAGAAGTATTAAAATCCTTGTCATCTGATACCTCAATTCTGAAACGTGACGGAAAACCAACGGAGGACACATATCCCCACGGGTTTACTCTTGGAAGAAGCTTTATACCGTCGATTTTCTTTCTGGTGCCAAGATCGATCTGCACCCATCGGGTCTCATCATCATTTTCCGCGACCTTTGACTCGTATGCCGGTGTGAAGAACCGGGCCACCCTTTCTATACCCATTCCTGCATCTTTCCTCTCATCATGCGGGGTATAGATTATCTGTGAATTGACAGGAAAATAACGGATCAGAGTAAACAGAATAATCCAAAAAAACTTAGAATATCCTGACAACGGCGCATTCATTATATCCATACTGCTGAAAACTTTTATTAAGAATTTATACGGAGTTCTACAGAGAAGTCACAACTTGTCCCGTCGAGGCGGGAGAGTTACACATTCAATCAGCCAAGCACCTTTGTGGTGCCACCTTTTTCCATCAGCAGATTTACCGGTGCATTGACCTTCCATGCTCCACGTGTAAAGTCGGGAACAGCAACAGGATTTGACTTGTGTGCAACCGACCATTCACTAAGAGGTGCAATTGAGCTCCAGAGAGCTGCATCGTACACATCCTGATCAAGTGGCAGTCCGTTTCGCAGGCAATCGATAAGCCTCCAGTTTTCGAGGAAGTCCATGCCCCCGTGTCCCCCCACCTGTTTTGCCAGCTCACCGATCTTCCGTACGATAACCGGGGTATATTTTTCCTCAATTGATTTGAATTCCTCATCTGTTACCCAGCTGTCGCCAATGGAGATCTTAGCCGGTAACGGGTATTTCAATGCAGCTGCTTTTGTTCCGCTCACCTTATGGATCCTCGAATATACATTTGGAGATGTTACGTCGTGCTGGATCATAATTGTCCGTCCTTTGCTCGTAAGGACTGTAGTTGTTGTCATATTCCCGCGATAAGGATTATCGACAAACTGACTGTAGAAGCTGTCTGTGGCTGCCAGCTGTTTTGCCAATTCATTCATCTGAAAATCACGGCTCATCACCGAGACCAGTAATTCCATCTTATCACCCCTGTTGATATCCATTATCTGGCAGATTGGTCCCAGCCCGTGTGTCGGGTAGAGGTTCCCTCTTCTGTGTGAATTCTGCCTCAGCCTCCACATGTTCCAGTAGCCCTTCTTGTCGAAGTTGCTTGATAAAAGGTTGTGTATATAAGCTCCTTCGCCGTGGACTATTTCACCGAAGAATCCCTGGCGTGCCATATTAAGGGTCAGTAATTCAAAAAAGTCGTAGCAGCAGTTTTCCATCATCATGCAATGCTTCTGAGTCCTTTCCGATGTCTCTACCAGCTGCCAGCATTCATCCAGGGTTATTGCGGCAGGGACCTCGATTGAGGCATGCTTCCCGTGCTCCATCGAATAGATTGCCATCGGGGCGTGCATATCCCAGGGAGTACATATATATACAAGGTCAATATCATCCCTGTCACACATTTTCTTCCATGCTTCAGGATCACCGGAGTACAGCTCAGGTTTGATTCCCCTGGGTTCCAGCATTTTCCTTGTTTTTTCAACCTCTTCCGGCACAAGATCGCATAATGCCTTTATTTCGACTCCTTCAATTAGACTCATGCTCATTACATGTCCGGGGCCACGGTTACCAAGCCCTATGAATCCGATTCTGACACTATCGAGCCTGGGAGCTGCATAGCCCGACATGTTGAACAGCTGGCCTCTTCCTTTGCCTGGAGCAGGAGGAAGATTGTCACTGACCTTTATTTCTGCGCCCAGGGTTTTCAGGAGGCTTCCTCCTGCAAGGCCAAGACCGGTAAGCCCGGTAATTTTCAGGAAATTTCTTCGGTTGTTTTTCACGGTTTGTCTGGATTAAGTATGATTGATCAGAATTTATGGAGTCGAATTGGATATTACAATAATAGGAAAAAAATGTCACAAAGTTATGAATAGCCATTGACCTGAAATAAGCCTGTTAGTCTGCTCATTTTCTCCCTCCTGTATTGCCGGTGGATGATTCACGATAAAAATTACCTAATTTTGTCAGTTAATAAAAAAGGTGTAGATGAAAAGCCGCTCAAAGCCGATATATTCAAGGAGTGTTGTTGAATTTGTTGCAGCTGCCAATGAATTCTGTAAATACCAGGAACACGCCTCTGAGATCAAAGGGGAGGAGATGCTTAAGATCCTTCAGCGGATTCTTCCTTTTCTTTACCTCAAAGCTTCCCTTTTGCCTGACCTTGAGCCCTTTTTTGAAGATAGCAATGAGAAATTCGTAACAGAATCGGACTGGTTAAAAATTCATGATACACTTCGGGAGAAATTCGGAACAGCAAATGATTACCTTGAAGTTTTTGATGAAAAGATAAATGACACTGAAGGACCTGTTGTGGCAACCATTGCCGAAAATATGGCCGACATTTACCAGGATCTAAAGGATTTCATTCTGTTATATCAGACAGGCACAGAAGAGGTTATGAATGATGCCGTGTGGCAGTGCAAACTAAATTTTGAGAATTACTGGGGTCAGAAGCTGACAAACGCACTGAGGGCCATACATAAATTCATATATTCAGGAGAGGAAATAGGGAAGGTTGAAAGAAAGGATGATGAGGAAGATATGAAGGACAAATCTGAGTGGTTTATCTCGCGAAGGCAAAAAGAGTACAGGAAAAATGGTAAATAACAGGTATCCGGAAACATTAACTGCTGAAGACCTGGGGAAATACGAAGTATCCTGGTTTAAAGGAGAGATCTCTGTGGTTGAAGACATGGAGGAATTCAGGAGTTCATTTCCCAAACTGGTTCATTCCGCTGTACTGGGTTTTGATACCGAGACGAAGCCTTCTTTCAGGAAAGGATATAAGAATAAGGTTTCCCTTATCCAGCTTGCAACAGAAGATTTTGCATGTCTTATCCGGATCAACAAGATAGGAATGCCGCAGGAGCTTGTCGATCTGCTCGCAAATCCTGCCGTGATCAAAGCCGGTGTTGCAGTGCACGATGATATCAGGTTTCTCAGGAGTGTAAGGAAGTTTAATCCGTCCGGCTTTGTTGATCTTCAGAAGCTAGTAAAGGAATTTGGGATACAAAGCTCTGGCTTGAAGAAACTCTCTGCAATTATCCTGGGATTCAGGATATCAAAGGGTCAGCAGGTGACAAACTGGGAAGCAGACCAACTCACCGAGGCACAGCTTGTTTATGCCGCAACTGATGCCTGGGTTTGTCACCAGATATACAGGAAGCTTATGGATGGAAGTTCCTATCCTTTGCCCTCCGTTTAATTATCACTCATTGGAAAGGGTACGAATAATACTGAAATCGGGAAAAGAGCAGTCCGTTCACAGGTACCATCCATGGATCTTTTCGGGTGCGATAAAGAAGATCTATGGCTCTCCTGCTGAAGGGGATCTGGTGGATGTGTTCGACAGCAAGGAAGAATTCCTGGCTACAGGGCACTATCAACCCGGATCAATATCTGTAAGGATACTTTCGTTTGAACAGACTGAAGCTGGGATTGATTTCTTAAGAAACAGGATCAGAGATGCACTGGATTTCCGGAAACTCCTGGGATTGGTCGGTAATCCGTCAACCAATGTCTTCAGGCTGGTACATGCCGAGGGTGATAATCTTCCTGGTCTGATTGCCGACTATTATAATGGAGTGATTGTTCTGCAGATGCACTCGGTAGGAATGTACAGGATCAGGAATGACCTCGCAGAGATATTCACTGATCTTCCAGGATTGACAATTACTGCAGTTTATGATAAAAGCGAATCGACAATACCATACATGTCAGGAGTGGCAGGAGCAAATGGATTCCTGTTCGGAAGCGCTGATCCAGCAGTCGTTACCGAGAATGGATTTAAATTCATGGTTGACTGGAAGACCGGCCAGAAGACAGGATTTTTTATTGATCAGAGGGAGAACCGGAAGCTGCTGAACCTGTTTACATCAGGAAAAAGGGTATTGAATCTTTTCGGATATACGGGAGGATTTTCCGTTTATGCTATGAAGGATGCTTCACTGGTCCATACAGTCGACAGTTCGGGACCAGCTATTGAACTTGCCGATGAGAATATAAGGCTGAATTACGGGGATAACAGGCGCCATGAGTCATTCACCACAAATGCATTTGAATTCATGAATGATATTGGTGGAAAATATGATCTGATAATACTTGATCCGCCCGCTTTCGCAAAGCACAACAATGTTCTCGGCAATGCTCTTCAGGGTTATAAGAGGCTTAACATGAAGGCAATTGAAATGATCAGGCCCGGAGGGATAATTTTCACTTTCTCCTGTTCCCAGGTAGTGACGAAGGAAAATTTCAGAAAATCAGTATTTGCGGCAGCAGCAAATACTAGCAGAAAGGTCAGGATACTTCATCAGCTAAGTCAGCCACCTGACCATCCTGTCAATATCTATCATCCTGAGAGCGAATATCTTAAAGGGCTTGTGCTGTATGTGGAGTAGAAGTGGATCTTATATATAAGATATCGATATATACTAAAAGTAATATATAATAGATTTAGTATATGATGAAAATAGTATATGATAGATTTAGAATATTTTAAAAGTAGTATATAATGAAATCAGTATATAATAAAAATAGTATATACTGATAATAGTATATGCTGAAAATAGAATATAACAGCTTCACTGAGATTTTTATCACACGAATTAAGCAATGAACGCAGACAGAAACATCATACTAATAGCAGAAAAACTTGGCCTGCACCAGTGGCAGGTCGAAAATACGATCAGGCTCTTTGACGACGGGGCTACCATCCCATTTATAAGCAGGTACAGAAAGGAGATGACGGGAAGCCTCGACGAGGTCAAAATTATACATATAAAGGATGAATACAAGAGGCTGAAGGAACTCGATGCCAGAAAGGGAAGCATCATAAAATCAATTGAGGATCAGGAAAAAATGACTCCTGAACTGAGGGAGAAGATCGATGCTGTCATGACAATGGCAGAACTTGAGGATCTATATCTGCCCTACAGGCCGAAAAGAAGAACGAGGGCTACCGTGGCAAGGGAAAAAGGTCTTGAACCACTCGCCAAAATAATATTTGAGCAAAAAGAAACAGATCCGGAGGCTGTCGCAGAAAAGTATGTAAATGAAACTGTTAAATCTGTCGAAGAAGCGATTTCCGGGGCTCTTGACATTATAGCAGAATGGATCAGTGAGGATGAAAAAGCAAGGAAGCAGCTTCGTCAGTTATATCAGAGAGATGCAATTGTCAGCTCCGGAGTCATTAAGGGAAAGGAAACTGACGGAATTAAGTTCAGTGATTATTTTGACTGGTCCGAACCGCTCAGGAAATGCCCGTCACACAGGTATCTTGCGATGAGAAGGGGAGAAGAAGAGGGGTTTCTGCGTTTGAGGATCGAGCCTGAAGAAGAAAAAGCGCTTGCCATCCTGAATAATTTATTCGTAAGAGGAAGGAACATGACCTCGGAACTTGTTTCTGAAGCCATCAGCGACAGCTGGAAAAGGCTACTTTCTTCGTCCATGGAAACTGAGTTCAGGAACATAGCAAAAGAGAAAGCCGACTATGACGCAATACTTGTTTTTGCCGACAATTTGCGGCAGCTGCTTCTGGCTCCGCCTCTTGGCGAAAAAAATGTCCTTGCAATCGATCCCGGCTTCAGGACCGGATGCAAGATTGTATGCCTCGATCACCAGGGAAACCTTCTGCACAATGAAACAATCTATCCTCATCCTCCACAGAATCAGACGGCATTGTCGGTCAAGAAGATAATATCACTGGTCAATGCCTACAAGACAGATGCCATCGCAATAGGCAACGGCACGGCAAGCCGCGAGACAGAAGATTTTATCAAATGGATCAAATTCGAAAAGGATATACAGGTATTTGTTGTAAGTGAAGCAGGAGCTTCAGTTTATTCGGCCTCAAAGACCGCACGCGAAGAGTTCCCTGATTATGATGTTACTGTAAGAGGAGCGGTTTCAATCGGGAGACGGTTGATGGATCCGCTTGCCGAGCTTGTAAAAATCGATCCCAAATCGATAGGTGTCGGACAGTATCAGCATGATGTTGATCAGCAGAAACTTCAGGAGAGCCTTGATGAAGTGGTTGTAAGCTGTGTAAACGCCGTGGGTGTAGAGGTCAATACGGCAAGCATGCACCTGCTGAATTATGTATCAGGACTTGGCCCGCAGCTTGCACAGAATATTATCGATTTCAGGACCGAAAACGGGCCATTCAGGTCGCGGACCGAGCTCATGAAGGTAAAGAGGATGGGAACCAAGGCATTTGAGCAAAGTGCGGGATTCCTCAGGATAAGGAACGCGGAGAATCCGCTTGATTCAAGCGCTGTTCACCCTGAAAGTTATCATATTGTTGAAAAAATGTCGAGTGACCTTAACTGTGCCATTAAAGAGCTGATGGTCAATGAAGCAAAAAGGAAGGAAATAAAGCTTGAAAGTTATGTCACCCAGACTACCGGCCTGCCAACTTTAAAGGACATAATGGAGGAGCTTGCCAAGCCCGGAAGGGATCCTAGGTCAAGGATCACAGAGTTCAGGTTTGCTGATGTTCACACAATGGAAGATCTTGTACCAGGAATGGTGGTTCCCGGAATTGTAACAAATGTTACCAAATTCGGAGCTTTTGTGGATATCGGGGTTAAGCAGGACGGGCTCGTTCATATTTCCAACCTGAGCAACTCTTATGTAAGGGATCCGTCAGCAGTGGTCAAACTGCACCAGCATGTCATGGTTAAAGTACTTGCAGTCGATATCGACCGGAAGCGGATTCAGCTCTCAATGAAAGGAGTTGGTGATAAAGCAAAGACAGATAACTGATTCTTATTTACCGGGGTGGTTTGACACTATTGAAGGTCGTGTTTTTCTTTGTAGATATGACGACTTGCCCTGTTCTGCTCACGGCGCAGAAAGGCTTTCTCCTTTGGCGTCACGGTGCCGTCCCCCTGAGCGATCCTCTTTTCTATCTGTATCCTTCTCTGTTCGCGCTCAAGCCTGGCTGTCTCCCTGCGGTTAAGCTCCCCTGACCTTCTTCCTTCATGTATTCTTGCCTGCTGGCTGATCTGTCTTCCGGTATTGCTCTTTGTTCCCGTCTGTGCATTTACTGATAAAGCTGTTAATCCTGAAAGAACAACTGCTATAATTATTAACTTTTTCATTTCTTCTGGTTTTTGGTTATATCTCTTTGATATCTAATCGCTAAAAAGGTTTAAAATATTTTCAGAAAAATTTCTCAATATACCTGATCTGATCGGCAAATCTTTTTTATTTTCAACCCGTTAACGATACCGGGTTCAATAATTAAAAACAAACATTCCCATGAAAAAAACCATCCATCTTATCAGCTCAATAGTCGCGATACTCCTTCTTGCATGCAACAGGCAGCCGGTCCCACCGGTGGCTGAGAAAATACCGCATGAACTCTTCGATAAAAGGATTGACAATTACTTCTGGATGAGACTCACTGATGAACAAAAAATGGCAGCAACTCCAGATGAACAGACATCGAAGGTTCTCACCTACCTGAAAGCTGAAAATGAATATAAGAATACCATGATGAAGCATGCGGAAGTCCTTCAGAAGACTATTTATGGTGAAATCACCGGCAGGATAAAGAAAAATGATGAATCTGTCCCTTACCTTGAAAACGGATATTACTATTACAATAAATTCTCGGAAGGGAACGAATACCCTGTTTATTTCCGCAGAAAGGGTTCAATGGATGCTCCGGAAGAAATCCTTCTTGATGTAAATAAAATAGCGCAGGGACAAAAATTCTGTTCCGTCAGCCAGTGGAGCGTAAGCCGTGATAACAAAATGCTTGCCTACAGTGTCGATACCGTTGGACGCAGGAGCTATACTCTTTACTTCCTTGATCTCGTATCCGAAAAACTCCTTCCAGATAAAATAGACAGTGTATCGGGTCAGTGTGTATGGGCTGCAGACAATAAAACACTTTTCTATTCAGGCAAGAATTCTGAAACCCTCAGGGAAGACAGAATCATGCGTCATCAGCTGGGGAATGATATAAGCAGGGATGATACTGTATTTTATGAGGCAGATGAAACATTCAACCTCTCTCTTGGCGAAACAAAAAGCAAGAAATACATCATGATCGAATCAGAACAGACGCTGTCGACCGAGGTAAGGCTTATAGAAGCAGATAAACCATATGGCCCGGTATTGCTTTTTGAACCCCGCAGAATCAACCATGAATACCAGGTCGATCATCTGGGAAAGTATTTCTATATAAGGACAAATGCTGATAGCGCCTCCAACTTCAAGCTTATGAGAACCGACGAAAGCAGACCATCGGAGAAAAACTGGAAGGATCTGATTTCTCACAGGAAGGATGTCTTATTTGAAGGTTTTGAACTGTTTGACAATTATCTTGTTACAAGGGAACGCATAAAGGGACTCAGTAACCTTAGGGTGATCGATACAAGGGATAACAGCGAATACTATATAGATTTCGGTGAGGAAACCTATTCAGCGAGTATTCATGTGAATCCGAACGCAAATACCGATGTTTTAAGGTATTACTATACCTCGATGACCACACCTGGTTCCGTGTTTGATTATAATATGAAGACCAGAGAAAAAAAGCTTCTGAAGGAAGACGAAGTTCTGGGTGGATTCGACAAATCAAACTACGAGTCCAGGCGACTCTGGGCGAAAGCTGCAGACGGAACAATGGTTCCCATTTCAATAGTCTACAGGAAAGGATTCGTGAAGGATGGGAATGCTCCATTGCTGCTTTATGGATACGGTTCTTATGGCATTTCGCAGAATCCCGGATTTAATACTGCTGTACTGAGTCTCCTGGATCGCGGATTTGTTTATGCACTTGCCCACATAAGGGGCGGAAGTGAGCTTGGCCGTTACTGGTATGAAGATGGAAAGCTATTTAAGAAGAAAAATACCTTTACAGATTTTAATGACTGTGCTCAATTCCTTGTAAATGAAAAGTATACAAGTATAAGTAAGCTTTTTGCCATGGGCGGAAGCGCTGGTGGATTACTGATGGGCGCAATCATAAACATGAGACCTGATCTTTACAAAGGAGTTGTCGCAGCTGTACCATTCGTAGATGTTGTTACAACAATGCTTGATGTATCAATACCTCTTACAACATTCGAATGGGATGAATGGGGTGATCCAAGGAAAAAGGAATATTATGACTATATGCTTTCATATTCTCCATATGACAACGTAAATGCAATGGCGTATCCAAATCTTCTGGTAACCACTGGCTTCTGGGATTCACAGGTTCAGTACTGGGAACCTGCAAAATGGGTGGCAAAGCTTAGGGATATGAAGACAGATAAAAATATTCTTTTAATGGATGTAAACATGGCTGCAGGTCATGGTGGCGCATCGGGACGGTTTGAGAGGTACAGGATTACAGCACTGGAATATGCATTTATGCTTGATCTGGCCGGGATTAAAAAATAGTCACTGCTCTAACAAAAAAATCTGCATAAATCAGTGTAATTAGTGGGAACATATTAAAAGTTTTCCCGCGGATTTCGCAGATTTACGCAGATAAAAACCAGAAGTTGGTACTTACCGGATTAATTCATCGCCGGAACAGGTCTTCTTTCCTGGATATTCTGGATTGATTTTATTTCAGGTTTTCCCAGTAGTTTGGTGTCCCTCATTGCAGCGTTATAAGCAAATGAGGCAGTAATAATTGCATTCTGTTTCAGATCGTCCATCACCAGGCGCTCATAAACATCCATTACAGAATGATAACCGCGGTCATACTCTATCTCATCCTGTATGAACTGGAATCCGGGTAAACCTGCTGAATCAAACGACAGATGATCGGTACCTCCTGTATTTCTGATGGTGATGGTTGTGGCTCCCATATCAGCAAATGGTTTCAGCCATTCCTCGAAAACAGGCCTCAGCATATCATTCCCCTGCAGGTATATGCCCCTGTATTTCCCGCTTCCGTTATCCATATTGAAATAAGCTGCAAACTTATCATAATCAGGCTTATGCTCCCTGGTATTTGGATCGACAAGAAATTTTTCGACATATCCGCGCGATCCGTTTAGTCCCTGTTCCTCGCCGCCCCAGAGTGCAACCCTTATGGTCCTCCGCGGAGCAACACCGAGGCTCTTAAGTATCCTGAGGGCTTCCATCATTACAATGCAGCCGGATGCATTATCTGCAGCTCCTGTCCCGCCATGCCATGAATCGATATGTGCTCCCAGCAGCACAACTTCGTTTTTAAGGAGTTTATCAGTCCCGGGAATCTCACCTATTACATTGTATACTTTTGGACTCGGGAAGAATCTGTTCTGGATCTCAATTTCCATCTCCACCGGAACCTTGTGCTTCAGAAGCCTTTCCATCCTTCCGTATGCTTCAATTGCAAGATTAACCTCGGCTACAGGCTCCGGATCACCTGCCTTATAGGTCGCACCATTCGACCTGGGCACATTGAAGGTTCCAGAATTATTTATAACCACTGCGACTCCTTCAGCTTTTATCATTTCCGATATCTTATTCCGAAGAGCTCTCTGGGCAGCAAAATTTGCAAAATCAGGAGGCATCCTTCTTCCACCGAAAGGCCTCATTTCTGCCATTGACAGCTGTTTCAACTCGTCATCGGTATATCTTTTGGCAAGAGGTTCATAACTGACCTCATAAGTTGTTGTGGAAGGCATAAGGACAATCTTGCCTGCAAGCTTCCCTTTATAATTATCAAGATCTGCTTCAGTTCTTACGTCAAGAAGAACAACCTCAGCCTTTATCAATCCTTTTGTGCTGCCTGTCCATGCAACCGGATTACAGGCAAAATCTGCATAATAGGGTGATGTCATGGCAACATAAGCTTTCAGGTTATCCCAGCCGCCGCGGCTGAAATCCCTGGCTTCTTCAATCCTTACATTCTGGAATCCAAGCTCTTCCATTTTCTTCTTCGCCCATTCGTTGCCCCTGGCATTGCCTGATGAACCTGTCAGCCTCGGACCTGAGAAATCGGTCAGGCCGTAAGCCAGTTCTTCAATGGAGGAGTTCCGCATCCCTTCCTGCTTGATCTTGTAAATCATACTCAGGTCGATCTTCTCTGTTTGCGGCAATAAGATTGCCGGAAAGAACATAAGCAGGAATGCACTGATAAGACTAATCTTGATTTTCATTTGATTTTTGATTTAGGTTTTCAGAAAGACCAAATGTAGATAAAAAAGAAAACCGCCAACCGGATTTGACAGTGGAATTTAACATTAATTAACTGTAAATCCCCTTCAACCCCTTCAACCCCTTCAACTTTTCTCAATAGAGAATTTTCTTTGTCTGAAGAAGCTTCAGAGAAGGTGTATGTCTTATATCTTTACAAAATGATTTACCCTGAGAATTTTGAAACTAAGGTAGGCTTTGACAGGATAAGGAACCTGCTGGCTGAGAATTGCCTCAGCCCTATGGGCC
>JAUZNW010000092.1 GCA_030706785.1 Bacteroidota bacterium
AACAACACTTAAAGCAGCTAAATATTCCCTTCCCGTTCCAATCGATGAAGATGCCTTTAAAGAGATTGAGCGAATATTCCATGCTGAGGGTTTTGCTGCAGCTTTTAAGGAAATAACCCGCAAGATGGAGTTATTTGCTTCCGGTAACCCGGTATCGCCCATTGATATGGCTATGAGATATATTTACGCGGATCAGCCGGACAAAGCCATGGACTGGCTTGAAAAAGGATATGAAATACACGATCCGAATATGCCTTACATAACAACACATTGTTATAATCTGGATCCATTATTCAGCAATCCCAGGTTCATCGACATTGTTAAAAAAATGAACCTTTCTCTTCCGGCTGACTAATACAATGGAGTGTTTTGCGGTTTTGCAGTTTTGTCGAAGCTTCGCATCTTGAGGGGTAGACTCCGCGAAGATCCCGTCCTGGCGGGACGGTCATGCGGTCTTGCAGTCTTGCGGTCATGCGGTCATGCGTCTTTTTAACCTTATATCATTGGAAAGAAACTTTTATTCTCCTACTTTTATTCACAGTACAATTAAATCCTTTTTGTTATGAATTTAAGAATCAGACAAATCTGCATCACCGCCATGGTGATCCTCCTCTACTTATGTGCTGAAGCTCAGTCACCCAGCCCGAAAAGTATTACATCCGAGTTTGACAAGCTACTGTCGGCACAGTTCAAACCAGGGGAAACCGGCTGCGCTGCCCTTGTGGCAATAAAGGGAGAAATAGTATATAAAAAAGCTTTCGGTATGGCAAACCTCGAGCTGAATGTCCCGATGCAGCCCGATATGGTATTCAGGGTAGGATCAATAACCAAGCAGTTTACCGCCATTGCAATACTTCAGCTTATGGAACAGGGGAAGCTATCGCTTCAGGACGACATTACAAAGTTCATTCCCGATTATCCGACACAGGCTTACAAAATAACCATCGAACACCTCCTGACACATACATCCGGCATAAAGAGCTATACCAATGTTCCGGAATTTCAGACATATGCAAAAGAAGACTTTAAACCTGCAGAGGTCATCGACAAATTCAAAAACCTTCCGATGGAATTCGCTCCCGGAACAAAATGGAACTATAATAATTCAGGCTATTTCCTTCTCGGCTATATCATCGAGAAGGCATCCGGTAAATCATACCGGGAATATATAGAACAAAATCTGTTCGAACCGGCAGGAATGACAAGCTCACTGTACGGCAGCGACACAAAGATCGTTAAGAACAGGGCCTACGGCTATGAGCCAAATGGGGACAGGCCTTCAAATGCCGAATATGTAAGCATGCTTCTTCCCTATTCAGCCGGCGCCATCATGACGACCGTCGGGGATCTTTACAGGTGGAACCGTGCACTTCTCTCATACAAGCTGGTGAAAAAGGAGACTCTCGAAAAAGCATTTACCGAATACAAGCTTTCAAACGGGAAGGGCACAGGTTATGGCTACGGATGGATGCTTCGCCGGATCCAGGGAAGCCCGACCATCGAACATAGCGGAGCTATTAACGGGTTCCTCTGCAATGCCATCTACCTTCCGGATGAGGATGTCTTCGTAGCAGTCTTTTCCAATAACACAGGCAAATCGCCTGATGCTGTATCGGTGAAAATGGCAGCCCTTGCAATCAGCAAACCAATGGGCTATACTGAAATAACAGTACCGGAAAATATACTGGCCCAGTATACGGGTGTATATGAAGATGAGAATGGCAGCCAGAGAATGATAACCAGGGAGGGAGGTCAGCTCTATTCGCAGAGAAGCGGGGGACAGAAGTATAAAATAAGGCCTTTTGCAAACGACAGGTTCTTTTTCGATGAAACCTTTACGACAATAACTTTCAACCGTAACGCTTCCGGCAATGTTATTGAGGCGGTAACCGATGACAGGGGTACACGGGTTACCTGGACCAAAACCAACAAACCTCTGCCGGTGCATAATGAGATCAAGCTTTCGCCGGAGATACTTTCACGCTATGTGGGAGATTATGAGCTTACTCCGGGATTTGTGTTGTCAGTGACTGTGGAGGGTGACCGGATCTTCACCCAGGCTACGGGGCAGAGCAAAGTTGAGATCTATCCGGAATCTGAAACAAATTTCTTTCTGAAAGTGGTCGATGCATCGCTGGATTTTGTTGCCTCAGATTCAGGCAGGTACGATAAAGTTATCCTTCACCAGGGCGGCAGGGATATGGAGGGGAAAAGGGTACCAAAGTAGTCAGGTCGAAGCCCTGTATCATGCAGGATAAACTTCCAGGAGATCACGCCTTCCGGAAAGATCCTGCAGTCCTTCAGGCTTGTTAAAGGGAACCGGAGATCCCGCCCTGGCGGTAAGTATATGCGATTTTTCGGTTCCTTTCAACCCTTTTACCCTTCAACCATTCAATTCTTTCAACCCCTTCAGCCTGTTTCTCAGAATTGTTTAAATTGTATCCTTAACCTTAAATAATAAATTAAACCGCCATGGAAAAGAACATCATTATAGTCGGTGCCGGCATATCGGGCTTATCAGCAGGCTGCTACGCGCAAATGAATGGGTACAGGACATCAATATATGAAATGAATAAAGTCCCGGGCGGATTGTGTGCCGCCTGGCAGCGAAAGGGATACACATTCGATATCAGCATGCATATGCTTACAGGATCAGTATCGGGACCTATCTACAGGATGTGGAAGGAACTGGGAGTCGCCGGAAATTTTGAATTTCACTCCCATGATCATATTTCCCAGATAGAAGGAATGGGTAAAAAGCTGGTGTTCTCGACTGACCGGAAGAAGCTTGAGGAGCAGATGCTGGCAATTTCGCCTGAGGACGCGAAATTGATAAAGGAGTTTACGGATATAATATTCGGACCCGACATGATGAATGCTTATACTCTGAAGCCCGCTGAGCTTCAAAACCTCTGGGACAAACTGAGGATAATACCTTTCATTCTCCCTCTCATGAGGACTTTTTCCAGATACAACCGAGTAACGATCCAGCAGTTCGCTGCCCGTTTTAAGGATCCGTTCCTTCGCGAAGCAGTAAGGTTTTTTGTTGATGCTCCGGGCTGGCCAATGGTTCAATTCCCGATGACGGCCATGGCAGGATTTGTGAAAGCCGGAGTCACGGAAGCAGGAGCACCGCTGGGAGGATCTCAAAAAGTAGCGTTTCACATAGCTGACCTGTATAAAAGACTCGGTGGTGAGATTTATTGCAACAACCGTGTTACTGACCTTATAATAGAAAATGACAGAGCAGCCGGCATCAGGCTGAAGGATGGTTCTGAGCACAGGGCCGACAGCATAATATGGGCAGGGGACGGCCATACTCTTATTTTTGATATCCTGGGCGGAAAATATATGAATGACAGGATCAGAAATATGTATGAAAAATGGATCCCTGTTAAGCCTATTGTTCATGTGATGATCGGAGTTAACATGGATCTCTCAAATGAACCCCATCGTATTATCTTTGAGCCAGATGAGCCAGTTACCATAGCCGGCAGGGAATACAGGTGGATAACAGTTTTACATCACTGTTTCGACAAGTCAATGGCACCGGAAGGAAAATCCGCTGTTGAAGCATGGTTTGATACGGAATATGAATACTGGGAAGAGCTCGCAGGCGACAGGGGAAAATATAATGCTGAAAAACAACGTATTGCAGACTATGTTATAAGACAGCTTGAGAAGCGCTGGCCTGGTTTCACCTCACAGGTTGAAGTAACAGATGTTCCAACCCCGGCAACCTACGTGAGGTATACAGGCAACTGGAAAGGCTCACCCGATGGATGGTACCTGACTCCCGATAATATGAATCAAATGGACCCCCAGCGCTCGCTTCCGGGGCTTGAAGGATTACAGATGGCGGGTCAGTGGACCGGCACATTTACCGGTACTGTAATTGCAGCGCTGTCGGGCCGTCAGATAATTCAGCTTATGTGCAGAAAAGAGGGTAAAAAATTTGTAACCTTTTCACCTGAGGGAAGTCTTTATACCAAATAATCAGTCCGATTAAACGGTTAAATATCAGTTCCGGGGACCCGGATGATTTAACTCTGATGTCTCAGGTAATTAACGGTGAGACAGACAGAATGGCCATTTTGTATGAAAGATACAAAATGCAGGTGTATTTTTATTTTTTCAGGGTTACATGCGGCGACAGGGAAACAAGCGAAGATCTCGTTCATACAGTATTCTACAGGGTTCTCAGGTACCGGAGCTCCTTTACAGGACATGGAAATTTTGCCAGCTGGCTGTTCAGGATTGTGCATAACGTAGCTCTTGACTGGAACAGAAGAAAGAAAAACTCTTTCATTTCCGAATATGAAATGGGTGCCAGAGCTGTCCAGAGTATCATCTCAGATGAAAATGAATTCGAGAAGAGGGAGCAGATTGCTTCCCTTCGCGTTGCAATGAAAAAGCTTGAACATGAGGAAAGAGAGATCATCATCCTCGGAAAGATAGAATGCCTTAGATACCGTGAAATTGCCGATATGCTTGGTACGACAGAAGGCAATGTCAAGATCCGGATGTTCAGGGCGTTAAGGAGACTGAAGGAAATATTTATGAAAATCGAAAATGCCAGGTATGAAAAAGAAAGATCCTAAAGAAAGATTATCAGAGGCCGAAAAGATGAACTCCGACTCTGAAGGGATGTGTTTTAGTGACGATGAAGTTGAATCGATCAGAAAGATCAATCAGCTGATTGATGAAGTACCGGTTGATGAACCTTCATCATCAATGGACTCCAGATTTTATGAAATGTTGGAGGATGAAAGCAGGGAGGCGCTCACAACCAGGCAGAGTTACGGGAGAGGTGAATGGCTTCATTCCCCGGCTCTACGTGCCGGAATAAGGATTGCAGCCGGTATTGCCTTATTTCTTATGGGATGGTTTATGTCGTCCTGGCTGGCGCAAAAATCATATCATATCAATGAAGTAACAAAACTTTCAGGCGAACTGAAAGATCTCAGGGAGGCTCTTGTTCTGACCATGCTGAACCAGGCGTCCACTCTCGAGAGAATTAAAGCAGTCAATATGGTGAATGAATTTGAAAATGCTGATGATAAGATCATCGAAGGCCTTCTTGGCGCTCTGAACTCCGATAATAACGACAATGTAAGGCTGCTTTCGCTTGAAGCCCTTTTAAAATATTCAGACAATCCGGCAGTCAGGGAAGGGTTGGTGGCATCAATTAAAAATCAGTTATCACCAGTGATCCAGCTCCGCCTTGCTGAAGTGATGGTAACACTTGATGAAAAAAGGGCTGCTCCTGAATTTCAGAAAATCCTGACAAATGCAGGATTGAACTACATGGTAAGAAACAAAATAAATGAGGCGGTTACGGTCTTATTATAGCTGACTATTATGATCAGAAAATTCATCATAATAAATATCATTGTATTACTTGGCCCCTTAAGAGGCCTCAGTCAGAGTGAACAGCTTGTCGTAAACCTTTCTCCCTCAGCAGCCAAGCGTGTTTTCA
The DNA here is from genome assembly GCA_030706785.1 of Bacteroidota bacterium. GTDB lineage: Bacteria > Bacteroidota > Bacteroidia > Bacteroidales > VadinHA17 > LD21. Next base: position 5,480 of record JAUZNW010000092.1, read on the forward strand.
CATTTGAGAATCCTAAAGGTTCTGTCAAGGTGACCGGCTATGATGGCAATGATATAGTCGTAAACGCAACTCTCCGTATCCGTGAAGCTGCGATACTCGGTGGTGGTACAATGAAGCACATTGAGCAGAATCCCTTCGATATTTCGGCGGAAGCTGATGGCAATAATGTGACGCTCTTCAGCAAGGCAGGGGGTAAGACAGTCGATTTTGACATTAAAATACCTGATAATTTCTCACTGAAGCTGAAGTCGTTCGATAACGGGACTATACAGGTAATAAATGTTAATGGTGAAATAGAAGTTGAAAATGCCAATGGCAATATTTCGCTCGAAAACATTTCAGGTTCAGCTGTTCTGAGCACGGTATATGGAAAGATCGATGCAACATTCAGGGAGGTAAAGCCCGATTACCCGATGATGTTCACCTCGCTTGAAGGCGATATCTCGCTTAATCTTCCCCCTCAGGTAAATGCAGTTCTGAAAATGAAAACCGGGACCGGAGAAATTTATTCCGATTTTGATCTTGTTCCCGGGAAGAGACAGCCTGTTGTAAAAAATATTGAAAACAGAAAGGTCTATTCACTGGAAGACTGGGTTGTCGACAGGATTAATTCAGGAGGACCCGAATACATAATCAGGAGTTACAACGGAAATATTTTCATCAAAAAAAGCAGGCTATCTGGTAACTTTTAATAAGACGGCAGGTTTTTATTCGAAAGTTTAATCAATAAATACTGTAACCATGAAAAGAAACTTTCAAATTTTACTGCTCGGCTTAATTGCCGTATTAATGCTTTCAGTTGCTGCAAAAGGCCAATCCGGGTCAGAGAAGGTCGAAGGGACCTGGGAAGTTAAACCTGAGGATGCCGATTTGTATTTTGAATTTTCAACAAAACCAAAAGATCATAAAGGTAATTCAACAGTTTCAGAAAAGATCAAAAGGTCAGATCTGACCGGTTTTAAAAATGGAAATAATATCAGTTTCTCCCTGAAAAAAAGAGGCGGAGAGATAGTCATGACCGGTGATGTTTCGTCTGACAAAGGAGACGGGACCTTTGTATTCACTCCTGATAATAATTTCGTAAAGGCAATTGCCGATGAAGGTTTTTCAGGGCTTGAACCTCAGGTGCTGTTAATGTTTACTTTAAAGGATTTTGATCCTGACTATATTAAGACTGTAAAGAATCTGGGGTATAAAGATCTGTCAAAAGACAACCTGATAGCGCTTGTAGCTCTTGACGTTACCCTCGATTATATAAAAGGTATACAAAAAGGCAACCTTAAGGATATTACGGTAAGCCAGCTAATCAGCTTTAAAGCGCTGGGGATTGATCCTGCATATATTTCCAGCATGGAAAGGCTGTCAGGAGGCGATTTATCTGCTGAAGATATAACGTCATTCGCTGCATTGAAGGTCGATGAAGCATATGCATCGGCAATGTATAAATCGGGTTACAAATTGTCCGGCAAGGAACTTATAACCTTCAAGGCAATGGGAATTGATCCGGAATATGTAAAGGAGCTGGCAGCTTCAGGATATGAAGGTCTGTCTAATGAAGATATTGTTCAGTTCAAAGCCCAGAATATAAGTCCGGATTACATAAAGGAAGTTAAAAGCATGGGCTTAAAGGAAAAGATTTCTGCTGATCTTATAATTCAACTTAAGATATTCAAGGTAACAAAGGATTACATAGATGAAATGGGTAAAGCCGGTTATCCGAATCTGTCAGCTGAGCAGCTTATAGAATTCAAGATCTTTAAAATTGACAGGCCATTCATCGAAAAAGCAACCAATTTTGTAGGGTCCAAACCTACTCCCGAAAAACTCATTCAGCTCAAGATCGCTGAAGGGGATCATTCAGGACGCTGAACAGGTCGTGCAGTAAGACAGTTGTGCAGTCATGCGGTCCCGGGTATGATCTACCAGCTACGAGCTATCTTTAACAACGAAGTTTTGATGAGTTTTACGAAGATTCAAGGAGTCATGGAATTTTATATCTTTCCAATGAACCTTTCAGCCAGATCCATAAATAACTTATTCCTTCTGTTCCTGATTATAGTTTCTTTGTGCCTGAAGCTCAGCCAGTTTTTTCTTTCCGTAAGAGAGGCGGATCATTAAAGTAAATAATACAGGGATTATAAAAATGCCCATTGAAGTGGCTGCGAGCATACCGCCAAGGACCGACCATCCGATTGTCTGCCGAGCAACAGCGCCGGCACCGGAGGCAAAAACAAGCGGAGATACTCCGAAAATAAACGCAAATGACGTCATCAGGATCGGGCGTAAACGCAACCGAACAGCTTCAATTGTAGCTTCGACAACATCAATCCCACGATCGACCCGTTCTTTGGCAAACTCAACTATCAGGATCGAGTTGCTGGCTGCGAGACCAATCAGGGTGATAAGGCCGATCTGTGCATAAACATTATTGGACAGTTTAGTGACAAGTGTCAGTGCCAGTATTGCTCCGAAAGCAGCCAGTGGGACCCCCAGCAGTATCGTGATAGGAACAGTCCAGCTTTCGTAGAGGGCAGAGAGGAACAGAAAGACAAATAATAATGACAATATGAAAACATAAGTCGATGAGCTTCCGGATTTAATTTCCTCACGACTGAGTCCTGAAAATTCAAAGCCATATCCCTGGGGAAGAATTTGCTGGGCAGTTTCCTGCAATGCTTTGAGTGCCTGTCCGGTGCTGTATCCTGCTCTTGCTTCACCCACAAATTCAGCCATACGATAAAGATTATAATGAGGAAGTGCGGCAGCGCCCTCGGTAACTTTATATGTCATTACTGAACTTAAAGGAAGCATTTCGCCCATTGAATTGCGGACATAATATTTATTAAGGTTAGCAATATCATTCCTGAAAAGAGTATCCGCCTGGGCTATCACCCGGAAGTTCCTGTTATATATTGTAAAGTCATTTATGTAACTGCTGCCGAGATATGTTTGAATGGTACTGAATACCTCGGACAGGCTGACTCCCATCTTTTTGCACCTGTCACGGTCCACAGTCAGCTGATAGCGCGGTGTCCTTGCGTTGAAGAAGGTGATTGCACGATTGATTTCAGGACGCCTGTTCGCCTCTGCCATGAATGCATTAACATTTTTCTCGAAAGTATTTATATCATCGTTGCTTTCACGTTGCTGAAGCTCAAATGTAAATCCTCCTGTAGCGCCAAGCCCGGGAATAGCAGGTGGTGGAATGACAAGGATCGTAGCTTCCCTTATTGAAACAAATTTTTCCTGCAGCTGCGACATTATAGCCTGCATTTGCTGAGATCTGCTCTTGCGTTCATCCCAGGGTTTCAGCTGTACGAACAGGGTTCCGCTGTTGGTTTTTGTGGCACCGTTAACAACATTGAGTCCCGATATTGCAGAAAAATGGCCGATCCCCCTGGTCTCACCCAGAACATCCATGATCTTCTTCATCACTTCAACTGTACGTGTCACGGATGAAGCTTCGGGAAGTTCAAAAGTCACAAACAAACGTCCCTCGTCCTCTATGGGAATAAATCCCGTGGGCTTTCTGACAAGCATGAAAGAAGCGCAGAAGACGATCAGTACAAGAAAGGTAACAACGTAACGGGCATTTTTTATTGCAGCACGGACGTTTCTGGTATAACCCTGTGTTCTTTTGGCAAACCATTTATTAAAATGAAAAAAGAGGAAATTAACTCCCCTCGAGGATTCGCTTAAATGATGAGGCTTTAGGAACAGGGAACATAATGCGGGAGTAAGCGACAGGGCAACAAATGCAGAGATAAGTACTGAAATGGCAATTGTAATTGCGAATTGCTGGTATAATTTCCCTACGATGCCCGGCATAAATCCTGCAGGTACAAAAACTGCTGCAAGAACAAGTGCAATGGCAACTACCGCTCCTGAAATATCAGCCATGGCTTTCTGAGCAGCTTCTTTCGGAGGAAGATGGTTTTCTTCCATATTTCTGCGAACAGCCTCAATCACAATTATCGCGTCATCAACGACTATGCCTATTGCCAGTACAAATCCAAAGAGTGTCAGCTTATTTATTGTGAATCCCAGAGGAATGAAGAGGATAAAGGTCCCTATTATTGATACGGGAATAGCAAGTATCGGAATCAGGGTGGAACGCCAATCCTGCAGGAAAATGAATATAACCAGTACGACAAGACCCAATGCCTCAAGAAGTGTTTTGATGACTTCAGTTATTGAAACCTTTACCACTGAAACTGATTCAAAGGGGACGCTGTAGGCAACATCGGTCGGAAAGGATTTGCTCAGCTGGGCCAACGCCCTGTAAACTCCGTTAGCGACATCTAAAGCATTACTGCCGGGAGTCTGGTAGATCATCATATATGAGGCAGGACGTTTATCAACGAATGAAACACCAGCATAATTAAATTTTCCTAACTCCACTCGAGCAACATCCTTTAAATAAACTATTAAACCCTTGGCAGGATTGGACCTGACAACAATGTTGCTGAAATCATTAACACTGCTTAGCCTTCCGTTCAAAGTTGCCGTGTATTCAAATACCTGATAAGGTGGTTGGGGGGGAGTACCGATTGACCCGGCAGCCACCTGAACATTCTGCTCCTGTATGGCACTGATGACCTCTGCAACTGACAATCCAAGGCTTGCCATTTTATCAGGATTGAGCCAGATCCGCATGCTGAAATCATCAGTCCTTGTGTAAATGTCACCTACACCTTTAACCCTGAGAAGGGCATCCCTTACGAAGATATTTGTAAAATTGTCAAGGAACTGAATGTTATGTGTCCCGTTGGGGGAGAAGATGGCAACGTTCATCAGTCCGCTGGGATTTCGTCTTCTGACTAATATCCCCAGTCTCTTAACCTGATCAGGTAGTATCGGAGTTGCAATATTCACCCTGTTCTGAACTTCGGTTGTGGCAATAGCAGGATTTGTGCCGATTTCAAAATAAACGCTCATTGATGAGCGGCCGTCATTTGTGCTGTTGCTCTGAATGTAATTCATACCCGGTACTCCGTTAACCTGTATTTCGATCGGAGTTGTGACCGTCTGTTCAACAGTTGTGGCATCCGCACCGGTATACACACTGGATACCTGAACAACGGGCGGAGTTATGTCAGGGTACTGACTGACCGGTAGATTAAGTATTGCCAATATACCTACAATGACAATAACTATTGAAATCACCATTGCAGTAATTGGACGTTTTATAAAGATGTCGGCTATCATTAATTAAGTTTCAGGTAGGATTAATTTAATTTACTGTTTTGCTGTTTATTGCTGAACAATTCTGACTGCTGAACCATCATGAACCTTCTGAATTCCATCAACGACAATGTTTTCACCATCGTTAAGCCCTTTCATTACAATAACATTTGAGTTGACCCTTGCCCCGAGTGTGACCCTTACCTGAGCGGCTTTATTTTCCCGAATCACAAATACAAAATATTCACCAAGTTGCTCAATAACTGCCTTGTAAGGAATAAGAATCTGCTGACCGGATGCATTCAATACCAGAACCTTACAACTCATTCCCGGCTTAAGAATTCGTTCCTTGTTGGGAATGATTATTCTTACCCTGATTGAGCTTGTCTGTGGATCGACAGCTCTGTCGATGACACTGATTCTTCCAAAATAAGGGTATATGGAATTGTCGGGCAGGGAAATCCTGAATGTTGAATCATTTTTTGAGATTACGGAGTTTTCAAATTTCTGAAAACGCAAGAGCTCATTTTCATTTATTTGAAAGTCAACTCCCAGCGAATCATCAGCAGAAACGGTATTTAACAATGTTTGTCCCGGGGTCACAAGGGCACCGAGCTTAACATTTGAAAATCCTATTGTGCCGTCAAAAGGCGCCTTGATCAAAGAGTATTCGAGATCGGTCTTTGCCCGTACCAGATCTGAATTTGCGGCATCGACCTGCTGTTTGGCATTATTAAGGTCTGTCATGGCATGGTCGAAAAGCTGCTTTGCAACAGCATCCTGCCTGGCAAGATCCGTGTAACGGTCAGCATCGAGCTGAGCTTTTCCAAAATTGGCTTCAGCGATCTTTACATTCGACTGAGCTGCTTCGTAAGCTGCCTGGTACTTACGCCGGTCAATTTCATACAGATTTTTACCTTTTTGAACCCTTTTTCCCTCGGTAAAATAAATTCCGGTAATATATCCGCTCACCTGGCCACGCAGCTCCACTTCTTTCAATGCGACAATATTTGCCGGATATGAATTGTAAAACACAGCATCTGCCGTACCTGCCCTGGTTACCGTGACTGGTATTGCTGTATTTTCATTTTTATCTTTTGCAGCGCTCCCTGTGCAGGATAGCAGTCCCGCAGTTAATGCACAATATATGATGACATTAAGAATTTTATACATAGTTTTCACGATTTAATTTTTGTGTCAGCTTTTGTCATAAATGCAATTCATAGACTTTTTCAGATATTTATAATTAACCCTAAAGCTTTTTCTAGATCAATTTTACTTGTAAGAACCTGGTATAGAACATTTAAATAATTAAGTTCTGCAGTCCGCAAATCCGTCTCAGAGACAATGACTTCGAGATAGGCTTTAATCCCTTTATCATATTGAAGTTTAACAGTGCTGTAAATCTTTATTGCAGTTGCTATGTTCCTTTTTGCAACTCTCAGCTCATTCAGGTTGCTTTTGTATCCTGAAAGGGCCAGGCTATATTCACTGTTTATCTGGCTTTTCAGATAATCCATACCAAGTTCGAGCCTGGTATACTGAAGCTTAGCTTTGTTTAGATTCTCCATCCTGTTCATCCCCTGAAAAAGCGGGAAAGTTAATTTCATGCCCAGTAATGAGCTGGGACTGCTCATTTCAAAGAGATTTGAGAATTCATTATTTCCGTATTGCAAATTATAATTATAGAAAGCTGATAATGTCGGAAGGAATGAAAATCTGTAATAGCTTATTTGTGAATTCTGAAGATTAAGAGCAGATTGCATCAGTTTGTATTCTATACGGTTATTGTAATCAAGAATTTTTGCCGTATCAATTAATATTTCATTTTGATATTGGGAAGAATCATATGAAACAGTCAGCTGTTTCTCAGGAGCCACCCCCATGACCTGTTTTAATACTGAGTATTTGGCTTTTAAAGCTTCTTCTGCTGATTTTTTTTGTGCTTCCACATTGCTAAGAGATATTGAGGCACGCTGAAAATCAATATTATCAGTCAATCCGTTCTGATACAGATTATAAGCATCTTTATAATTTCGCTGAAGACGAATGATATCTTCATTCAAGACTTTTATCTGCTCTTCTGACAATAAGACATTAAAAAAGGCCTTGGTCACATCAACGTAGGTATTGATCTTTGAATTCTCAGTATTTTGTGAAGCCTGTGTTCGTAGCTCTCTTGAAGTTTTTGCCGTATACAACAAACTTGTGCTATACAGAGTCTGGTTAGCATAAAATATCATTGAAGATCCATAGTCAGCTGCACCAGGAAGTTTAACAGGCGGGCCTGATGGATCCAGAAGATTGGGATAAGAAGCTATCGGCACCTTAAAATAATGCTGCAGACTGGCATCAAATTCAAGTTGCGGATACCAGTCTGAGAGAGATAATCTTATGTTTCTTTTTGTAATATCCTCATCAATCAGTGACTGTTTTATAAGAGATTGATTTGCCAGGGCGTATTTTAGGCATTGTGGCAGAGTAACTTCAGAAGGAAGTGTATCACGAAGTGTATTATTTAATGTCTGAGCCTGTAAACGGTTGAAGAAAAAAAGAAGCAGTATCCAGATCAGGCCATTAATAATCTTATTCAGATTGTTCCGCTTTCCAGTCATTTTTTGAAAAATATATTTAATTCATTAGTAGTTATCACATCTGTCCGTTTAAAGTTCTTCAGATTAAGGATTATAAATTTAAATAGATTTTTAATGCGTCTAAGCTTATTAAAAGCAGAAATTTACAGGAATATCCATTAGATAAAACATTATCGCAGGACAATATAAGACTTTTATTATCAATGTATCAGGCTTTACATAAGTTCTGAATACCAGTTTCTAAAACGGAGATTGAAATTACGGAATCAGACAGACATTACTAAATATAAAATCGTTAATTAATGTTAAAACTATGGACAACTCCGGTACCCTAACATTTTGGGAATAAAAGTGATAATTTAAACAACAGCCCGGGAATTGCCTTCCAGGGCAGATTTTCATGACATGAGTTTTTGATCTGATCGGGCGCCAGTGTGGAAAATAGTCTGTAAATAACAAACGCAATCAACAGATAATATGTTAATTGCGTATAATTCGGGTCGTGGTGAGAAGTATTATAATATTTACCGGATTTTTACTACAATCTGAGACGCGTTTTACACTGATATAGAGCTGTTACCATCATAACTTAAAAAAGGTTGTATTATTCATTTTTTGTCCCTTTCAATCCGGTTATATAACTAATAGCAGCTTCCAGTTGCGAATCTCTGCCTGCTAACAGATCCTCGATTTTTAGGTCTGCATTTATATCAGGTATAACTCCCATCCCTTCAAGAACCTCGTTCTTCGATGTCAGAGTCTGTGTATTCGGGTACAAAAACAGTCCGCCGTCAGGTAGTGTTACAACTTTCATTGTTAATACCTTACCTGTAGTTCGCTTGCCGATAATGGTGGCTCTGCCTATAGCTTTCATGCCTCCTGAAAATTCTTCACTGGAAGAACAACTTCGTTCGTCAATCAGGATGATAAGCTTACCTGTAAATGGTTTGTCTGTCGGCTCCAGAAACACATCATCGATCCCTCGTCTGGATTTATACCTCCAGAACAATGTTCTTTTATCCACAAATTGCTCGGCTATCGTTTTTCTGGTAATAAATTCACCTCCATTATTGCCTCTGATATCCAGGATCAGGTACGGTAAATTATGATATTCCTTTATACACTTAATTATCGTGTCCAACAATACCGGATGAAAAATATCAAAATGTATGTAGCCGATATTATTATTAATTATCCTTGAATCAATAGTTGTATACAGCATAGGCAAATTGTTTAAAATCAATGCCTTGTTCTGCTCTCTTTTCATTAATGGAAACTCAATCTCCTGTGACCTG
>JAUZNW010000093.1 GCA_030706785.1 Bacteroidota bacterium
AATTACTGATCATTTCATCGAGAAAGGATTCCTGAATACAAACGTTGATTTTATTCAGAAAGATGATCCATCACAGCCTAATAATATTATACTTACAGTCAATGTTGACAAGAAAGAAAAAGTAAAGATAGCCGACATAACTTTCGACGGGAATGAGTACTTCAGCTCGAGGCAGCTGAGGCATAAGATGAAGAACACCAAGCAGAAGAACCTGAATTTCTTCAAACCATCGAAATATATCAGTGAGAAATATGAGGCTGATAAGGAGAAGCTGCAGACATTCTACAATGATAACGGATTCAAAGACTTCAAGATTTTAAGCGATTCATTGTATCCAGTTTCAGAGAACAGGGTCGGATTGATGATTAAAGTCGATGAGGGTAAGCAGTATTTTCTCAGGAATGTCGACTGGGTAGGGAATAGCGTTTACAGGAAAGAAGACCTGCAGCGGGTCCTTAACGTAAAAAAAGGTTCAGTCTATAATCAGTCTCATATCATGGACAGGCTGAATGGTTCAAGCGGAGCTCAGGACGCGGTAAGCAATATGTACCAGGACAATGGTTACCTGTTTTCGCGTCTGATCCCCGTTGAATCTAAGGTAGAGAATGATTCCGTTGATCTGGAAATCAGGATCTTCGAAGGAGACCAGGCATACCTTAACAACATAATTATATCCGGAAATACAAGGACAAATGAGCATATCGCCCGACGTGAATTATTCACCCTTCCGGGGGATCTATTCAGCAAGAGCAATATTATAAGATCAATCCGTCAGCTGGGCGTTCTCGGTCATTTTGATCCGGAAAAGATCAATCCGAATGTGGTCCCGGATCCTTCAAACGGGACAGTCGATCTGTTATACAAGCTTGAGGAAAAAGCAAACGACCAGTTTGAAATCTCCGGAGGCTGGGGGGCCGGAATGCTGGTTGGTACAGTGGGTGTGAGGTTCAATAATTTCGCGATGCGCAATTTCTTCAATCTAAAGGAGTGGAGACCCTATCCGTCAGGTGATGGGCAGTCGCTAAGCATAAGGGCTCAGTCAAACGGCCGTCTTTACCAGTCATATAATTTATCATTTGTTGAACCATGGCTCGGCGGCAATAAACCTAATTCATTTTCAGTGTCATTATACAGGTCACTGATGACCAACGGAAGGAAGAAAAGCGACAGCAATTACCAGTCAATGATAATGGATGGTGCATCGGTGGGACTTGGAAAAAGACTGGAATGGCCTGACGATTTCTTCTCCATCTACGGCGAGATGAGCTATCAGAGATACAAACTTAACGATTTTACGTACTATCATTTCCTTTTTTCTAATGGTGTTTCCAACCTGCTGAGTTTCACAACGAAACTTACGAGGTTCTCTACAAGCCCCAACCTTATTTATCCGAGAAGTGGATCCCAGTTCGTCCTGTCTCTTCAGATTACACCACCCTATTCATTAATAAGCGGGAAGAATTTTGCAGGTGTCACAGACCAGGAGAGATACAAATGGATAGAATTTCATAAGTGGGTCTTTAAGGCAGATTATTACTATCCCGTCACACAGGATGAAAAGCTTATCCTCAATGCAAAATTTGCCGTCGGCTACCTCGGATATTATAATAAGAATATAGGTCCTTCACCATTTGAGAATTTCTATCTGGGAGGAAGCGGTATGACCGGCTACAGCCTGTACGGACGTGAAATAATTGCTCTTCGCGGATATACCGACGGATCACTTACTCCCACTGATACAAGAACCGGCTCACCTGCCGGAAATGTTTATTCGAAGCTTACTTTTGAGCTCAGATATCCGGTTACATTGAACCAGCAGGCTACGATATACGCCCTTGCATTCCTTGAAGCCGGTAAGGCATGGCACGGCCTTAATGAATACAATCCGTTTAAAATGAACCGTTCAGCGGGGATTGGCATAAGGGCAAACCTCCCGATGTTTGGTTTGCTTGGAATAGACTGGGGTTATGGATTTGATCCTGTGGACGATCCTGTTACTTACCCAGACGCAAATCATTCACAGTTCCATTTTGTAATAGGTCAGCAGTTTTAGTCACTTAATATTTATAGCAGTATGAAACGAATTACTTTAATAATAATCATTGCAGCTACGGCTACGGTTTTTGCCGCAGCTCAGAAATATGCATTTGTTGATTCCGAATACATAAGGAAAAATATCCCGGCATTTAACAAGGCGCAGGAACAACTTGACAATCTCTCAAAGCAATGGGAGAAGGAGGTAGCCGATGGCTATGCTGTGGTCGAACAGATGTACAAGTCATACCAGAATGAAGAAGTCCTTCTTTCTCAGGATATGAAAAAGAAAAGGGAGGAGGCTATCATAGCCAAGGAAAAAGAGATGAAGGATCTTCAGAACAAGTATTTTGGAGTAGAAGGCGAACTCTTCAAAAAGAGGGAAGAACTTGTAAAACCGATCCAGGATGAGATATTAAAAGCCATTAAAACCATTGCAGCAGAAGGGAGCTATGCAGCTATCTTTGATACTGCTTCTGGCGGCAACATCCTGTTTGCAAATCCTAAATTTGATATAAGTGATCAGGTACTTGAAAAATTAGGTTATAAGAATTAATTAATTACTTTTGCACAAACTTGATAAACAACTTTTAGTATGAAAAGATTCATTGGGACAGCAATTCTTGTCTTGTTATTTATTTTTTCCGCACAACAGCTTTCAATGGCTCAGAGCTTGAAATTCGGGCATATCAACAGGAATGAACTTATTCAGGCCATGCCGGAATTTGACTCTGCAAAAGTCCAGCTTGAAAAACTTAATACAGAACTCTCAAATGCAATGGAGCTCTTGCAGGTTGAGTACAATAATAAAGCTGAAGCTTATCTTAAGGAAAGTAAAAATCTTACAGATCTTGTCCGTCAGACCAAGGAGCAGGAACTTCAGGATTACCAGAAAAGATTAACTGAATTCCAGCAAAATGCATCGAGCCAGCTTCAGGAAAAGCAGGCAGCACTGTTCACTCCGATAACCGAAAAAGCTGACAAGGCAATAAAGGATGTGGGCAAGGAAAATGGATTCATTTATATTTTCGACACTTCACCAAACAGCCAGGTAGCATACTATGATGAATCAAAAAGCGTGAATATAATGAATCTGGCTAAAGGCAAACTTGGTTTAAAATAGCTTTGAAATAAATAATCCATGACCATCTGCCGGCTGGCTGATGGTCATTTTTTTAATATAATACCGGAGTGAAAGAGCAGCCTATTGGAATTTTTGATTCGGGAGTAGGAGGTCTGACAGTGGCACATGCTATTAAGCAGATCCTTCCCGGAGAAAGCCTTGTTTATTTTGGTGATACTGCCCACCTGCCTTATGGTGATAAATCAGCTGAATCAATAAAATATTACTCCCGAAAGATCACTGAATTCCTTTTAAATCATAATTCAAAAGTGATCCTTGTAGCATGTAATTCTGCCTCAGCATCCGCATTCGATTCACTGAAGCTGGAATATTGCGATAAGGTCATTATGATGGATGTAATCAATCCGGTCGTCAATTACCTTGGAACCAGGAACTTTAGAAAAATTGGAGTCATCGGGACCAAAAGAACTATCATGTCAGGCACATATGATGAAAAGCTGATGGAAAAATCGCCTCAGACTGAGGTCATATCAATGGCGACACCTCTTCTTGTCCCAATGATCGAAGAGGGCTTTATATTCGACGACATAAGCAATGCTATTATCCGCACATACCTTTCAAATGAAATCTTCTCGGGAATAGAGGCGCTGGTCCTTGCCTGCACACATTATCCGATAATAAAAAATCAGATAAGCAAATTTTTTAATTTCAATGTGGAAGTAATCGATTCGGCAAGAACAGTCTCGCTTATCCTGAGGGAGGCCCTTGAAAAGAACAACCTTCTCAATGATTCCGGAAAGGTCATTGACCGGTTTTTTATCTCTGACTACACCTCATACTTTGAGAAAATTGCCAGGATGTTCTTCGAAGGTGAGATCAATTTAATGAAGGCTGATATCTGGAATTGAAATGTAATCCGGTCGGGCTGTTATTTGAAGATTAATTAAGTTAAATTTGTATCCTGCAGGTCGATGACCTGAAGAATCCTGCATAATTTCAATAACACGGAGAGTTATCATGGTTAAAAAATCAAACGTAATTGTAAAGGAAGACGTTGTCATCAGGTTTTCAGGCGATTCCGGCGACGGAATGCAACTAACCGGCACTCTCTTTTCTGATACCGCTGCATTATACGGAAACGATCTCTCAACATTTCCCGATTACCCGGCTGAGATCAGGGCTCCGCAGGGGACGGTCGGAGGCGTTTCCGGATTCCAGGTTCACCTGGGTCATTCTGAGGTCAATACACCAGGTGATTATGCCGATGTACTTGTTGCAATGAATCCGGCAGCAATCAAAGCTAACGCCAAGTGGACCAAACCAGGCGGGACAATCATTTTTGACAAGGATAACTTTACTGATAAGAATGTAGAAAAGGCTGGTTATCTAAAGGATCCGGTAATTGAGGAAAAGCTTGACAGTTTTAACGTTATCGCTGCTCCGATATCATCAATGGTGAAAGAAGCCCTTAAAGACTTCGGCCTGGATCCAAAATCAGTGCTTCGAACCAAGAATATGTTCGCTCTCGGGATGGTATACTGGATGTTTGACCGCAAGCTCAAATACACGGAACAATACTTTGATAAGAAATTCGGCAAGAAGCCTGAGATAGCAGAGGCAAATAAAATCGCTCTCCGTTCAGGCTATTATTACGCAGAAACCATCGAAGCCTTAATACCTGTTATAAAAGTCAGTCCGGCGTCAATTGCAAATGGGAAGTACAGGAATATTTCCGGAAATACTGCCACTGCCTGGGGCCTTATTGCTGCGGCAGAAAAGGCCGGACTAAAGTTATTCATAGGTTCCTATCCTATAACCCCGGCAACCGGTATCCTTGAAGAGATGTCAGCACGCAAGGATCTGGGAATCAAGAGTTTTCAGGCTGAAGATGAGATAGCGGGCATCTGTACTGCACTTGGTGCATCCTTTGCCGGCAACCTTGCGGTAACAGCAACCTCAGGCCCGGGACTGGCGCTGAAATCAGAGGCCATCGGGCTTGCTGTTATGGCTGAACTGCCGATTGTCGTAATCGATGTTCAGAGAGGGGGACCATCAACAGGCCTTCCCACAAAGACAGAACAAGCTGACTTAATGCAGGCGATCTATGGTCGTAATGGTGAGTGTCCTGTTGTTGTGATAGCTGCCAGTACTCCATCCGACTGCTTCAGTTTCGCTTTTGAAGCTGCCAGGATTGCTGTTGAACATATGACTCCGGTACTATTGCTCACGGACAGCTACCTTGCAAATGGTTCTGAACCTTGGAAAATACCTGCAATGAAGGAACTTCCGGAAATAAAGCCTCCATACGCAGATAAAAATGATCTTCCGTTTTTACCTTATAAACGAGACCGTGAGACACTTGCAAGGAAATGGGCGATACCTGGAACACCAAACCTTGAACACAGAATTGGCGGCCTTGAAAAGACGATCAAGGGCACTGTGTCATATATTCCTGAGAATCACGAACTGATGGTAAGCCTGAGGGCAGAAAAAGTGGAAAGGATTGCCAATACATTACCTGATCTTTCGGTTTTTGGACCCGATTCAGGAGATCTGCTTGTTGTCGGCTGGGGAGGTTCTTATGGCTATCTTGTTACTGCAGTAAGGGAACTGCAGGCTGAAGGTTATGAGGTAGGCCTGGTCAATTTTAACTATATCAATCCTTTACCTAAGAACGTATCACACGTTTTTTCAAAGTTTAAGAAAATTGTGGTATGTGAGTTGAATATGGGGCAGTTTGCGAATTATCTGCGCATGAAATTTCAGGAATTCAAATATGAACAGATAAATAAAGTCCAGGGACTTCCTTTTACAGTAACGGAGATAAAGGAAAAATGTATAAAAATACTGGAGGATTAATAACATGGCCGAAACAGAAGTAAATCAGACAACTCCTAAAGATTTCAAGAGCGATCAGGAGGTAAGGTGGTGTCCCGGATGCGGCGACCATGCGGTTCTCAACGCTGTGCAAAAAGCTCTGGCAGAGCTGGGCATCAGGAAGGAGAAATTTGCGTTTGTATCAGGGATAGGTTGTTCATCCCGGTTCCCGTACTATATGAATACATACGGATTTCACGGGATCCATGGCCGGGCCTCTGCAATAGCCAGCGGGGTGAAAATTGCAAATCCTGAACTCTCAGTCTGGCAGATCACAGGCGACGGAGATGCACTTGCTATAGGAGGTAACCATTTCATTCATGTCGTCCGCCGGAATATTGATATTAATATTATTCTCTTTAACAATGAGATATATGGCCTGACAAAAGGCCAGTATTCCCCTACCTCGGAGAAAGGAACAATTACTAAAACCTCTCCCTACGGAACAGTTGAAGAACCTTTCTCAGTGGGAGAGCTTGTTATCGGGGCCAAAGGCAGATTTTTTGCCCGTACACTAGATTCGAATGTTGCTCTTTCATCCCAGATATATATTGAAGCAGCAAAACATAAAGGGACCTCTGTCATTGAAGTGCTTCAGAACTGCGTCATTTTCAACGATGGGATTCATGATACCGTTGCCGGCAGGGAAGTCAGGGATGACAGGACACTTATTCTCAGGCATGGTCAGCCAATAATCTTCGGAAAGAATAATGACAAGGGACTTATCCTCGAAGGATTAAAGCTGAAAGTTGTGAAACTTGGTGAAGGAGGCATGACTGAAAAGAATATGCTTGTTCATGACGCTACTGAACCAAACCCGGGTATACACTATATGCTTGCCAATATGAAATATCCTGAATATCCTGTGGCATTGGGTGTTATCAGATCAGTGCCGGGACCAACATATGAGACAGATGTTGAAGAACAGATCAGCACTGTCAGGCAATCCTCAGCGATAAAGTGTATGGATGATCTGCTCAACAGCGGATCAGTATGGGAAGTACAATAAAAATCAGGCTGAATGATGTTTTCTTAGACTGTAAGGAGCTAATAAGCTCTGCATCCATCATTTGTTCATACCGAACGCTGAATTTTATTAATTTTAAATCCTGATCTTTTCGGATATTCATTGGCATGGATAAAAATGATCACATATCACCTGAATTCAGCAGGTTATTGCATGACCAGAATGAAAGGCTGAAAGAGCTTGGTTGCATAAACCAGACAACCTATATCCTGAAGGAAGGCAAGCCAATTGAGGAAACCCTTCAGCAGGTAGTCCTTCTTCTTCCTGCTGCCTGGCAGTATCCTGAATATACTGTATCCAGGATTATATATATGCAGAATAGCTATGAAACTCCTGAATTCCAGGAAACGAACTGGAAAATGTTACAGGATTTCACTACCATTGATAATGAAACCGGGGCGATCGAGATCTGTTATACAAGGGAATTCAGGGAGGAAAGCGAGGGACCGTTCCTTAAGGAGGAAAGGGATCTGATCCGGAATATCGCAAGTCTTATCACAGGATATATTAATAGTTATAAGGCCCGGGATATAATTCGAACAGCTGCACTTCCGGGAAAGGAAGAAGAAGACATTCTGAATGTTCCGAGCAAAAAGCTGCTCCAGAAATTCCTCGACAGGCACAACGCTGAGAGAGACGTCTTTCACGACCTTCAGCCTTTTAAGGTAAAAGAGATATTGCTCGTGGCAAATCTTTATGATGCTTACACTATCGAAGGCGAGGGGAGGTTTGCCGATCACATTCTTGGTGAGTATTATCAGATGAGCCTTACATCCATCCCGCGGGTTACCGGGGTATCCAGCGAGGAGGAAGCATTTGTCAGGCTGAGGGCCAGGCACTATGATATGGTCATCATCATGGTGGGGGTTGACAAGGAGATGCCTTTGGATATATGCAGAAAGATCAAAAACAAATATCCTTATCTTCCCACTTTCCTGCTGCTCAATAATCCTGCTGACATGGATTTTATCAGGAAGCAAAAAGCCAGGAAAGTTCCTTTTGACAATTATTTTGTTTGGACCGGGGAATCGAAGGTGTTCTTTGCAATGGTTTCGCTTCTGGAAGACCGTGTTAACGTTGAAAATGATACAAAAAAAGGCCTTACCGGAGTGATCCTTCTCGTGGAGGATTCAGCCGACTATTACTCAAGCTATCTCCCGATGCTTTATAACCTGGTTATGGATCAGACCAGAAGCCTGATACAGGATGTTTCAACTGACGAGCTTTATAAAGTGCTCAAGCTCAGGGCCCGACCAAAGATCCTTCTTGCCTCTGACTGGGAAAACGCCATTACTATCTTCAATAACTATAAGGACAATCTGCTGTGTGTTATTTCAGATATGGCATTCCCTCAAAACGAGATTACAAATACAAAAGCCGGATTTGAGCTGATACAATACATAAAAACTCAACTGCCTAATCTGCCGACAGTTCTTCAGTCATCTGATCCTGAGAATGCAAAATATGCGTTCATTCTTAAGTCGAATTTCATAAATAAGAATTCAAACAGCCTGCTTCAGGACCTTAAATCCTTTATCAACTACTATCTGGGTTTTGGTCATTTTGTGTACAGGGATAACTTCGGCCGTCAGATTGCAGTGGCGAGGTCGATGAAAGAATTCGAAGCATACCTCGAAACAGTCCCTGAGGATTCACTGGCCTATCATGCAATGAAGAACCATTTCTCGCTCTGGCTCATGGCAAGGGGAGAGGTAAAGATTGCCAAGCTGATTAATCCCATCAAAGTGTCTGATTTCAAAACCCTTAATGAGTTAAGGGAATTTCTCCTGGGTATTATCCGGAAGAGGAGACAGGAAATGAATAAAGGCAGGGTCATTAATTTTGAAGAATCAGCTGAAATCGATGAGACCAATGTTGTGAGTCTCGCGCCCGGATCATTAGGGGGGAAGGGCAGAGGACTGGCTTTTATAAACACGTTGATTTACAGCTTTGAGCTGGGCAGGCTGGTTCCCGGAATAAATATAAAGACACCGGTAACAGTAATTGTCGGCACCGATGAATTTGATGTGTTCATGGAGCGGAATCACTTCTGGAACCTGGTAAAGAGCGAGAAAGACTACGAGGTCATTAAAAGATCATTTATTGGCGGAAGCCTCAGTTATACCCTTGAGAAAAAGCTGCATGTCATATTAAAAAGAATCACAAGACCGCTTGCTGTCAGGTCATCCAGCCTTTTTGAAGACTCCATGAGCCAGCCATTCTCCGGTGTTTTCGGGACCTATTTGCTCCCGAACAACAACTCGGACCCTGACGTCAGGTTCAGGCAGCTGTCAGATGCTATCAAGCTTGTATATGCTTCCGTTTATTCAACTACCGCACGAAGCTATTTTGAAGCCATCGGCTACAAATTTGAGCTTGAAAAGATGGCTGTAGTAATCCAGGAAGTGGTCGGGAACAGATTTGATGACCTGTTCTACCCGAATATAAGCGGATCAGCGCAGTCCTATAACTTCTATCCTATTGCTCATATGAAGCCCCGGGACGGTTTTGCGGTTATAGCACTCGGCCTGGGCCAGTATGTTATGGAAGGGGAAAAAGCTTACAGGTTTTCTCCGGCGTATCCTTCCCTCGAAATCTCTTCACAGAAAGAGCTTTTTAAAAATTCCCAGGTGAATTTTTATGCTGTTGACATGTCTAATAAAGACCTGAACCTTCTGGAGGGTGAAAATGCAGGCCTTAAGAAGCTGGATATAAGTATCGCTGAACTTCATGGCAATCTGAATCATCTGGCTTCTGTACTGAATCCAGATAATGATACACTTACTCCCGGGCTGGACGCTCAGGGTCCGCGTGTGATTAATTTTGCCAATATTCTTAAATACGATTATATTCCGCTAGCTTCCACATTGAAGACAGTTCTGGATGTTGTTACAGAAGCCTGCGGAACTGCAGTGGAAATAGAATTCGCTGTTGACCTTAACAAGGAAAGCGGCGGAATTGCCTCATTCTATCTTCTCCAGATAAAGCCGCTGCTGGGATCAGGGGCAGGGTATAATATCGATCCCGAGTCGATCAATGAGGATGAGCTAATACTCTTATCCAAAAAAAGCATGGGGAACGGTGTTGTGGATGATATTTCGGATATAATGTTCATCGATCCGGATATATTCAATGCAATGTTTACCCCTGAAATGGCTGACGAGATCGCACTGGCAAATGAAAGAATGATCCGTGAGAACAGGAGGTACATCCTAATCGGGCCTGGAAGATGGGGTTCAAATGACAGATTCCTCGGAATTCCTGTTGCATGGCCGCAGATCTCAAATGCGAAAGTGATTGTTGAGGTATCACTGCCGGATTTTCACCCGGATGCTTCCCTGGGATCCCATTTCTTCCATAACGTCACATCGATGAATGTCGGTTATTTTTCGGTAAGTCAGGATGCGGGTCAGGATCTTATTGCCTGGCAGAAGATAAAGTCCAGACAGATTGACACAACAGGTAAATACCTGCGGCATACGAGGTTTGAAAGACCCTTACAGATAAGGATGGACGGGAAAAAGGGAATGGCGGTTATATCATTGAATCATTAAAAGTATTGAACAATGACAATCGTTGAAGGAATACTCGATTTACAGAAATATGATTTCACTGATACGTCTTTTGACCTTCTGATGCAGAAAAGGATCCATCGTGTCCTGATAATTTGCAGTAATTATGATAATTACATGCTTGAAGAAGATGGAAGGATTGATGAGCAGATTTTTAATGAATACGTATCGCTTAACCTGAGGCACCCGCCAACCTTTGTTCAGACCGATAACGCTGAGGATGCTTTCAGGATACTTGAGGAAGGTAACATCGACCTTGTAATTTCGATGCTGAGCCTGGGTGGAACCGATGTGTTTGCTATGGCAAAAATGATCAAAGCCAAATATGAAAAGATCCCGATTGTGGTGATGACTTATTTTTCAAGGGAAGTCTCCCTGCGCCTTGAGGGAGAAAACCTTAGCGGGATCGACTATGTGTTTTGCTGGCTGGGGGATGCGTCACTGATACTTGCAATAATCAAACTGATTGAGGATAAAATGAATGCTGATTATGATATTGAGAATATCGGTGTTCAGGCAATAATTATTGTAGAGAATTCTATAAGGTATATATCGTCGTACCTTCCAAACATATACAGAATAGTTCTTCAACAATCTCTTGATTTCCAGAGGGAAGCGCTCAATGAGCACCAGCGGATGCTTAAGATGAGGGGAAGACCCAAGATCCTTCTGGCCAATAACTTCAATGATGCTTTCGATCTCTACAGGAGATATAAATACAATGTCCTTGGCGTAATTTCCGACATCAGCTATAAGAGGGACGGGATGTCTGATGAAAATGCCGGGATCGAATTGTGCAAGGTTATAATGGCCGACGACGACAAAGTACCATTCCTGCTTCAATCTTCAAGTCTGGTCCACAAGCAGATGGCTGAAGAGCTCGGGGCCGGCTTTATTTACAAATATTCAAAATCACTCTCTCTTGAGCTTAGGAACTTCATTATCCAGAATCTTGCCTTCGGCCCTTTTGTGTTCAAGAATCCGGACACAAACGAGCCGATAGCAATTGCTACTGATCTCCAGAGCCTGCAGCAGAAGCTTCTGACAATTCCTGATAAAACGCTTGAATACCATGCCACCAGGAATCACTTTTCAAAGTGGCTGAATGCAAGAGCCCTTTTCCCTGTTGCCCAGATGTTCAAGTACATCAGGAAGGAGGATTTTGCGACAATGGATGAGATGCGCCGGTTCCTGTATGTCGCCATTTCAAGCTTCAGGCTCGGCAAGGGAAGAGGGGTGATAGCAAAATTCGACAAGAGCAATTACGATGAGTATCAGGTTTTCTCGAGGATTGGAGACGATTCAATCGGGGGTAAGGCAAGGGGGCTTGCCTTCATAAACAGGATCATAAAGGAAAACAAGCTTTTCAATAAATTCCCGGATGTATTGATAACTATCCCGAGAACGGTTGTCCTGAGCACAGATATCTTCGATGAATTCATGGACCATAATAACCTTTATTCGGCAGCACTTTCCGATCTTCCTGACGAGGAGATCCTTGACAGATTTCTTAAGGCGGATCTTCCCGGAAGGGTATACCAGGATTTTTATGCGTTTCTATCTGTATCGAGGAATCATCCAATTGCCGTAAGATCCTCCAGTAAACTAGAAGATTCACATTATCAGCCATTTGCAGGAGTCTATTCGACATATATGATACCGAGGCTGCCTGATAACAAGCTGATGGTCAAGGTAATTTCGGATGCAATCAAGGAGGTCTATGCCTCAGTTTATTACAAAGGAAGCAAAGCATACATGACTGCTACCGCGAATGTCATTGATGAGGAAAAAATGGGGATCATTCTCCAGGAGGTATGCGGGAACAGGCATGGTGAGATTTTTTATCCGACTATTTCAGGCGTTGCACAATCGATAAACTATTACCCAATCGGCTCAGAAAAGGCAGAAGACGGCATCGCCAACATTGCATTCGGACTTGGAAAGCTGATCGTTGAGGGAGGACTCTCCCTGAGGTTTTCTCCAAGGCATTCGAAAAAATTACTCCAGCTTTCTTCTGCAGAAACTGCCCTGCGGGAAACTCAGAAAGAATTCCGGGCGCTGGATCTGAAGCTTGACAGCTTTGTCCCTTCAACGGACGATGGAGTAAACATTATGAGAATCAGCATCAATGATGTAAACAATGATGCCGGGATGAAATTTGCGGCTTCAACCTATGATTATGAAAATAACATACTCCGCGACGGCATAGGGTACCCGGGCAAAAAGATTATAACCTTCGCAAATATACTTCAGCATAACCTTTTCCCGCTTGCCGATATTCTTGATACACTGCTTGAACTCGGCCAGAAGGAAATGAACAATCCCATTGAAATTGAGTTCGCTGCGAACCTTGAAACGCCTCCCGGTGCACCAAAAATATTTAACTTCCTGCAAATAAGGCCCATTGTTCATACCGATGAAACCTCAAATATAAACCTCATAAACGTTAATCCTGAAGACACAATAATTTACTCTGAATCAGCGCTCGGGAATGGAACATTCAAAGGGATATATGATCTTGTATATGTAAGACCGGAATCCTTTAACTCCGCGAACAATAAGGAGGTGGCTAAATACCTTGAACGGATCAATGGTGAATTTACGAAACAGGGTGCCAATTATGTCCTGATTGGCCCCGGAAGGTGGGGATCAACCGATCCATGGCTTGGAATTCCGGTCAAGTGGCCCCAGATTTCGGCTGCAAGGATTATTGTTGAGTCAGGATTAAAAAATTACCGGATAGATCCCAGTCAGGGTACACATTTTTTCCAGAACCTTATATCATTCAGCGTCGGTTACTTCACTGTCAATCCATATATAAACGACGGTTCATTCAATGTTGATTACCTCAACAGCCTCCAACCGGCATATGAAGACAGCTACATCAGGCATATAAAGTTTGAAAAACCGCTGGAAATAATGATTGACGGGAAAAAACACAAGGGAGTAGTATACAAACCCTAAGGATTATGTCCTTAATCTATGCTTGGATCTTTCTTAATTTGAGTAAGTGCCGGACTTCTCTAGAATGAGGTCGGGATTATTCCCGCTGAAGCAGTTGCCACATCCTTGTTTATCTTTTTTATCAGACCCTGAAGGACTTTCCCGGGGCCAACCTCTGTAAATGAATCAGCTCCGTCGGTTATCATTCGTCTTATTGTCTGGGTCCATTTCACGGGTGATGTAAGTTGTGAAATCAGGTTGGCTTTTATCCCGTCAGGATCTGTTGAAGGCTCGGCATTTACATTCTGGTAAACGGGACACACAGGTTTCCTGAAATAAGTTTTCCGGATTGCTTCTCCAAGCTCGTTCTTTGCCGGCTCCATAAGCGGGGAATGGAAGGCTCCGCCAACTGCAAGCCTGACAGCCATTTTGGCCCCTTTCGCCCTGAGTATTTCAATAGCTTCATCAATACCTTCATTTGAACCTGAAATAACAATCTGACCCGGACAATTGTAATTCGCTGGTACCACAATTCCTTTGATAGATCTGCAGACATCTTCAACCACAGCATCATTCAGGCCGATGATTGCGGCCATAGCAGAAGGAGACTTGTCACAGGCCTTTTGCATTGCCATTGCCCTTTTTGATACCAGAATAAGGCCATCTTCAAATGAAAGAGCCTTATTTGAAACAAGTGATGAAAACTCACCGAGAGAGTGGCCGGCAACCATATCAGGCCGGAAAGAATCACCCAAAACTGATGCAAGAATAGTTGAATGAAGGAATATGGCTGGCTGGGTAACTTTGGTTTGTTTCAGATCCTCCTCACTACCAGAGAACATAAGATCCGTTATCCTGAACCCGAGTATTGAATTTGCTTTTTCAAACATATCCTTAGCCAGAGGTGAAGCTTCATAGAGATCCTTCCCCATACCTGTGAACTGGGCACCCTGTCCCGGAAAAACATATGCTTTCATGATATGATTCCTCTCTTTAATAAA
>JAUZNW010000094.1 GCA_030706785.1 Bacteroidota bacterium
CATAACATAAAGTTGAACTGAACCTGCAACAAAAAACTGGACAATTAATTAAGCCACTAATTGATTTATAAATTTCTCTTGTTTATTCTTTATTGATGTTTTAATAGTTGTGTGTATCCTATTCACATTGTACCATGTCTCAATATACTCAAATACAGATAATTCGGCTTCTTTGAAAGTTTTATAACTGTGATGATAAATATGTTCGACTTTCAGGGTCTTAAAGAAGCTTTCAGCAACTGCATTGTCCCAGCAGTCCCCTTTCCGGCTCATGCTTCTTTCTACAAGCTTATAGGATGATAGCAGATTTGTAAATTCATGGCAAGCATATTGAATACCTCTGTCAGAATGGAAAATCAACTTCCGGGTAATCATCCTCGTCCTGATAGCCATCTTCAACGCAGGAATGGTTGTATGAGCAGCCTTTAGAGATCTGCTGAATGACCAACCTATTACCTTCCTGTCAAAAAGGTCTATAATTACGGTAAGATAGAGCCACCCTTGAAATGTTTTAATATAAGTGATATCTGATACCCATACCTGCCCTGGTCTGGCCACGTTGAAGTACCTGTTAAGCTTGTTTTCCACTACTGGGTAATAATGCCTTGAATCTGTTGTAATGACCCACTTCTTACGGATAATACTCTTTAAGTTTTGTTTTTTCATCAGTCTTGCCACTCTCGGACGTGATACATGAAAACCTTCTTCCTGAAGCTTGATCGTAACTCTGGGACTGCCATATGTCTTTTTACTCAGCTCGTATATCTTTTTTATACGATCAGATAAATCCTGGTTCTCAATGGATCGCCTGCAAGGTTTACGTGTTAACCAACTATAGTATGAACTCCTGCTCACCTTTAATACTTTACACATCTTCTCAATGGGAAATATGGAGTCATCTGCCATTATAAACTGGAATATTTGCCATCGTTCCTGGAGAAAATGCCTACAGCTTTTTTTAGGATATCGCGCTCTAATTGAGCATCACGGAGCTCCTTCTTCAATCGGGCAATCTCCTTTTGTTCCTCTGTCATCATCTTGTTACCCTGGCCCGGGAAGCTTGCACCATCATTTGCTAAAGCTTCTCGTCTCCAACGATAGATCAGGTCTGGTCGAAGATCCAATTCTGCAGCTAATGCAGAAATATCTTCTCTTGTGTTTGCGAGCTCAATTACCATCTGTTTGTACTCACGATCAAATCTTCTTCTTTGTCTCATATCCGTTAAATTAAGCTTTTTAGCTTAACTTACTGTCCGGATAAATGTAGCAGTTCCAATAAGGTTAAGTATTACTTAGGCTCGCTTCAAGATAAAAACATGATCCAGCTTGCAGAGGTGATTAAAGGATATAATCGGTATAAGCTAACTCGACTTGGCTTTTCAGTAATGGAAGAATTAGATGGTAGTTTTGAGAGATGTCTTTATGAATGGTTCAATAAGTATAGTATTTGTGTGTAAGATTTTTATTTTAACTCAAACGGGCGTTTGCATGCAACTTGATCCAAAAGGAACATAATTATTTAGGCAATGAAATTAGTCAAAGACTAATCCATGATTTTATTGCTCCCTTGACAATTATACCTTCCAACTGCGATATTCAATATAGGCAGGTACTGCAGGAGTTTTTGACTCCCTTTTCTCAAATTGTTCATACATCCATTGCATCCACTCATAGTAAGTTGGTCTGCTACTTATTTCTCGTACCTCATTAATATAGTTCTTAAACTTTTTACCTACTAGGATAATGACTCCACTAAAAAAGTCTTCAACAAGGTTAATATTAATCTCACGTCTGAAGATCAAGATTCCAAGACTCTCAAAAGTGCCGAACAGTACACGCATGCATGTCATTTTATCTCCTAAACGTTCTTCAATTTCCTTTTTTGACAAATTTTCAGGAAGATCAACGAGAATACTAACCGCTTCATGAAACTCGGGAGTTTGAAAAGAATGCAGTAACTGAGTAGATGCTTCTCCCTCACGCTGCTTGTTTAATATCCGTAGTTGGACACCAGCGAAAAATAACCCAACAATGATTGCAAATGTTGAGATGAGACTGAAGATAGAATTGATATCCATAAGTTTATTATTAAGTTTTTTACATAATTGCTCAAATTGATAGTGCTTATTATCAGTAGAAGATTAAAGGAAGTTTCCCTAAATGGTTATTTTTCAGTTTAGTTTGCCTTGGTATCAAAAATAAACCTTTAGACACCGATAACCAAAAAAGTTGTCAGGTGTAAAATGCTTACTTAATATGGTAGTTTTGAGAGATGTTTGTTTGAATGGTTTCAGAAGTACAATATTTGTTTATAGGGATAGGCTTTTGCTGGATTAATGCTGTAAGTAAATCTCAGGAATACAATCTTAGGTCTTGCTGTTATTTTACAAGATTTATATTCAGTTTGGGACTTGGTTGGTACAACGGACGCACAAATAAGCCATTATAAAAAGTAAAAGCCCATGATATTCAAGGGCTTAATGTTATCTTTCTGTGGTGCCACCGGGAATCGAACCAGGGACACACGGATTTTCAGTCCGTTGCTCTACCGACTGAGCTATGGCACCTTCTTTTCGGAGTGCAAATATAAATTCCAATTTAATAGTAAGCAATACTTTGGACTAAAAAATCAAAATAACTGCCGGAGCTCCGAAATCCTTCCTGTTTATAAGGCGAACAGTTACCGAATGCTACATTACAGCCGATTGTGCAACTAATGACAAAAAGACCTTTATGCCAAGAACTGTTCATCTTACTGAATTATTAAGAATAGTTCCTTATTTGCAAAATAAAGCAATACGTTAAATAAATTTTTCCAAAGCTCAGATCAAAATTATAACTTGTTGATCTCAAATTCAACTTTTCAGTGATCCTGAGCTGCTGGTAATTAAACTGTTGCAAATATGGCCCCTCCATCATATTCATTCATTGACATACTCCTGAGCACAATATTGGCTTTAATAATGTTTGGTGTGGGCCTGTCCCTGACTGCCGGCAATTTCAGACAGCTTTTCATAGATCCAAGGGCTTTGCTGATCGGCCTGGCATCTCAGATAATCGTATTACCGGTAATTGCATTCCTGATCTCTCTTTTTGCAAATATGTCCCCGGCATTTAAGGTCGGACTGATCATCCTTGCCTCCTGTCCCGGCGGCACTACATCCGGGGTAATAACCTACTTTTTCAGGGGTAATGTGGCACTTTCTATCACCTTTACTGCATTTAACAGTGTAATAACCTTATTTACAATACCTTTAATAGTGAACCTGAGTTTAATATATTTCCTTGGTCAGTCAACAACAATCCATCTTTCATATATCGAAACAATAATTCAGATCTTCACAGTCACAATAATACCAGCCGGGATAGGTGTCCTGGCAAGGACATACAAACCGGGATTTGCATCCAGGGCTCAGCGGCCTATCAAGGTTCTGCTGGTAATTGCTCTCGCAGTAATTTTTATAATATATTTTTTTGCAGGCAAGGAATCCGGCGGAACAGGAATTACCGGAAGAGAGATAGCCAATATTTTACCGTACGCGTTGTTGCTGAATGCATTATGCATGGCATGGGGTTTTGTGCTTGGTCTGATCACAAGACTTGGCATTAGAAATTCCTATACAATCGGAATTGAGGCCTCTGTTCACAATACTACACTTACATTCCTTGTAGCCGGCACGCTCCTGCATAACCAGGATATGGTGAAGCCTTCGCTGATATACGCGATGTTTTCTTTCTGGACAGCAGTAATATACAGTTATATAATAAAGAAGATCACCGGAACACCGGTTTTTGGTGAATTCAGGTAAAGTTGAATATAATCTGAACTTATAGCAGGCTGAATTGTCTAAAGTATTGACGGATAGTTTAAACGTAGAGTATTCCTGAAAATCAAGCTAATATGTGACTAATAATTAAGACTATGAAAAAGACAACTTCCGGTATTCTTCTGATCCTTGGATCCCTGATATTATTATCCTTTATCCCGAAATTAAAGGTTATAAGGGACGGAAGCCCGAAGGCTGCCGATCAGAATGTCATGCCCGCCGATCTGAAGCCCTTCTTTGAAAATCACTGTAAGCCATGCCATTTCAAGGGCGGAAAATTCAAAGCCCTCTATAAGGTGAATTTTACAAAATGGGATGATTACGGTTCAAAGAAACAGGCAGAGAAAGCTAAGAATATCTGCTCAGTCCTATCCGATGAATCAATGCCTCCCGAAATGGCTAGGAAATTCAATCCCAAAGTTATTCCCACAAAGGAACAGATTGATGCGGTCTGTAAGTGGTCAGCAAGCCTACAGGCAGCGACCGGGAAATAAATTCATGATCAATTAATTTCGAAATTCCTGGCCTTTCCTGGTCTCAGCCGGGAAATCAGTATATATTTCAGTGTGAATATCAGGTGCAAGATCTTCGGAATCCATTTAACCACGGAGGCCACGGAGTCTCACACCGAAAAACACGGAGGTAATAGTCTTGGCAACCTGCAGCTTGCAACCCGCAACACTTTACAGCCCTGCGTCTTGCGTCATGTTCCCTTTAATCTTTTTCACCAAGGAACACTGTAATCACAGCGGTTCTTTAACCAGCAACCCTCCTCTACCGGAGCTTCGGAAGGCGAAGCCAGCAATCAGTAACTAAAAAAAGTGTTTGCTAATGTTTTAACAAATATTTAACTCTTGATCATTTTTATTATTTGATGCTTTGAAATAATTTCATCCCGTTTTTCCGTTTAGTACCTTCATTTAATACGAATTAGTATGGATATTGTCATTGAAAACCTTACCAAAAGGTTCGGCAATCAGAAGGCGGTCGACAACATTTCCCTGAAAGTTGCAACAGGTGAGATCCTAGGATTCCTCGGTCCTAATGGTGCGGGAAAGACCACAACCATGAAGATCATCACCAACTTTATGGCTCCTGACGAGGGGAAAGTGATCATCGGCGGCAAGCTACTCGATGAAAATCCGCAGGAAATAAAAAGGCAGATAGGTTACCTGCCTGAGAACAATCCCCTGTACTTCGAAATGCCGGTGATCGACTACCTGGAATTCTGTGCAAGACTATATAATATTGAAAAAAACCGCATTGGCCGCAGAGTTGCAGAAATGATCTCAATCACCGGGCTCAACCGGGAAAAGCATAAGAAGATAGGGGAGCTTTCGAGAGGGTTCAGGCAAAGGGTGGGTCTGGCACAGGCAATTATACACGATCCCAAGATACTGATCCTCGATGAGCCCACATCAGGACTTGATCCAAACCAGATCGCCGAGATCAGGAAACTTATCCGTGAGCTTGGACATGAGAAGACCGTTATACTGAGCACTCATATCCTTCCTGAGGTCGAAGCAACCTGCGACAGGATATTCATAATAAATAAGGGGAAGCTGGTCGCTGACGGCACAGCCGAATCACTTAAAAAACAGGCTCAGGGATCTGATATCATAAGGGTCAGGATTGAGGACGGCGATCCCAATCAGATATTTAAGTCACTCCAATCAGTAAGGTCTGTATCAATGGTCGACTTTGCAGACCGTCAGCTGAACAGGTTTGATATTCATTGCAAAGCCGAAACTGCTAAGCGTGATATTTTCCGCCTGTGTGTTGAAAAGAACTGGGTGATCACTGAAATGACCCCATTCGAAACGAAGCTTGAAGATATATTCAGGGATCTTACAATGAATTAAAATATTTATTATGAATACAATCTGGATAATTACAAAACGGGAACTCAATTCATTTTTCGATTCGCTGATAGCCGTTATAATGATTGTTCTTTTTCTTGGTTTCAGCGGATTCTTTACATGGATCTCTGGTTCCGACATCTTTCTGGTGGGTCAGGCAAGTCTGCGCTCATTTTTCGGTATAGCATACTGGACACTGTTCTTCTTTATACCTGCCCTTACAATGAGAATGCTTGCAGAGGAGAATAAAACCGGCACCATTGAAATGCTGCTTACAAAACCTGTTACTGACAGGCAGGTCATTCTTGGTAAGTACCTGGCTGTCATCATTCTTATTGCTGTTGCACTTGCTTTCACCCTTCCATATGTGATTACAGTTTCAGGCATTGGAAATCTTGATACCGGCGGGACTATATGCGGTTACCTGGCTCTTTTCCTTATAAGCGCTGCTTATGCCAGCATAGGTCTCTTTACCAGCAGCCTGACAAGCAATCAGATCGTGGCGTTTCTCTCAGCGCTTTCGATTGGTCTTTTCTTCCATATCATCTTTCAGATAATCGCAAGCGGAATGAAGGGATTGTTTGGTCAGGTTGTAAACACACTGAGCATGACGACTCACTTTGAAAGCCTTTCTCGTGGCGTGCTTGATTCAAAAGACCTGATCTATTTCGGATCTATAATATTCCTGGGTCTTTTTCTCACAGAGGTTTCACTTTCCAGGCGAAATGCTTTTAACTGACAACGGATGAATAATATTCAGAAAAAAAGAAGACCCATGAAGGCTGCAAAAATATCATCTACGATCGCAATCATTGCCGCAATCGTTATTGTTGTCAACATCCTTTCTGAGAATTACAGCTTCAGGTTTGACTTAACTGAAGGCAGGGAATATACTCTCAGTAAGGCAACCCGCAATATCCTTAAGAACCTTGATAAACCGGTTACTGTTACAGCCTATTTTTCAAAGAATCTTCCCCCCAATATTGCAGGGGTTTCAGATAACCTGAAGGATATGCTGATTGAATATGGAAACAGGTCGAAAGGAATGGTTGTATATAAATTCCTGAATCCTAATGAGAAAGAACAGCTGGAGCAGGAAGCTGTAAAGAACGGCATCAGGCCTGTAATGATAAATGTAAGGGAAAAGGACCAGGTAAAGCAGCAGAAGGCATATCTGGGAGCTGTGGTCTCGGTGGGGGATCAGAAAGAAACAATCCCGTTCTTTCAGCCCGGTGCTGCAATGGAGTATTCCCTGTCGACAGCCATAAAGAAGCTGTCAGTTGCAAACAAGCCGGCAATAGCCCTGATACAGGGTCATGGCGAGCCGGCTGCCTATGAAATATCTCAGGTCTATACCGATCTGCAGATCCTTTACAATGTTGAATCATTCAAGATGTCGGACACAACCGTGATACCCGATAAATATAAGACCATAGCGATCATAAGGCCGAATGATACCATTCCGCCCAAACAGCTCTCAGAGCTTGACAATTTCCTGAAACGCGGCGGGAATATCTTTCTGGCCCTCAACAGGGTGGAGGGCGACTTCTCGACCGCTACCGGCAAAACAGTTCATACTGGGCTGGAAGACTGGCTGATGCAGAAAGGTCTCAACATTTCGGATAATTTTGTGGTTGACGCTAACTGCGGGAGCGTAAATGTTCAGCAGCAGCAGGGTAACTTCATTATGTCAACACAAATAGCGTTCCCGTACATCCCTGTGATATCAAAGTTTGCCGATAATCCGGTTACAAAGGGACTTGAATCTGTTTCACTCCAGTTTGCAAGCCCGATGACATATTCCGGTGACAGTACCAAGAAATTCATTCCGCTTGCTTTCAGTTCGGCAAAATCAGGTACTATACGGGCTCCTCTATATTTCGATATCCAGAAACAGTGGTCCGATCATGATTTCCCGATGTCAGGCCTTGTGGTGGCAGGCATCCTTGAAGGTAAATTAGCAGGAGCCACGGACTCCAGGATAATTGTGGTCTCAGACGGAGATTTCGCAGTTAATGGTTCTGAAAGAGGCAACCAGCTTCCTCCCGACAACGTCAGCCTTGCTGTAAATTCAATTGACTGGCTATCAGATGAAACCGGACTGATCGACCTGAGAACAAAGGAAGTAACATCCAGGCCGATAAAGGAAATGGCTGATGGGACGAAGACATTCCTTAAATGGCTTAATTTCATTCTGCCGATCGTTCTGATAATCTTCTATGGCCTTG
The DNA here is from genome assembly GCA_030706785.1 of Bacteroidota bacterium. Lineage (GTDB taxonomy): Bacteria > Bacteroidota > Bacteroidia > Bacteroidales > VadinHA17 > LD21. The sequence continues at coordinate 7,915 of JAUZNW010000094.1, forward strand.
TAAGAATGCAGATTAACCGCAATAAACGGATAAAAAGAATGGAGGTGAACTATGAGTAACCGTTTCAACAATAAAGGACTTATTATTATTCTTTCAGGACTTATTGTAATCCTCATTCTTACCATGGTCATAAAAGTCCCGAAGGAAAGATCTACTCTTAAGACACGGCTATTTGACCTTGACACATCCAAAGTATCGGAGATCATTATAACTCCGAAAGTTGAAACAGGGAAGCCTTTCGAGTTCACGAAGGAAAAAAATAAATGGACTGTAAGGCAGGATAAGATCATTGCCCAGCCTATGAAAAATGCGGTTGAAAATATTTTATCCGAAGTACTCCAGCTGAAGCCCCAGAGCCTGGTAGCGGTTGACAATTCAAAATGGAAGGAGTACGAACTGACTGATTCCCTGGCAACAAAGATCAGGTTCCTGGATAAAAAAGGGAAGACTCTGGGTGACCTGATGATAGGGAAATTCACTTATAAGCAGGCAGCCAATCCTTATGGCTATGGAGGCGGGAACAATATTGAAGGTACGTCATTTGTCAGACTTTCAAATGATAAAAAGATCTATTCCGTTGAAGGATTCCTTGCATTTTCCTTTGGAGGTACATTTAATGACTGGAGAGATAAATCATTTCTGAGGTGCAAAAGAGATGATATTTCGAAGATAACCTATACATACCCGGCTGACAGCAGCTTTGTCCTCATGAAAAAGGATTCTCTGTGGTACGCAGGTGACCAGCGGGTTGATTCACTGAAAACAACAAATTATCTCAGTTCAATAAGCTTTACTGACGGTGATGAATTTGCGGATGGTTTTAGGCCAGCTTCATCGCCCATATACAGTATGACCATTGAAGGGAATAACCTCCTGAATCTCACAGTTAAATGCTTCAGGGAAGAAGGAAAGGACAAATATGTTTTCAACTCCAGCCTGAATCCTGAGATTTATTTCACAAGCGGCAAAAACGGACTTTTCGAAAAGCTTTTTAAGCCACTGAATTATTTTGAGAAAAAGGAAGTCGCCGGCAAAAAATAAATTATCCTGTACCAGATCAGACAAAATTCTCCCTGTATTGCCTGATGAATCCTGTAGTGATCAGGTATTGTGCAATTATATAGGTTGACATGATCACAATATCCGAGGATCTGAAAGGCAGCGAGAACCTGTTTATTGCAAGCGTTGAGTCAGAAAGGACAAAAAGAACTGCACCGCAAAGCACCAGCAGGTAACTCGTTTTGTTGACCTTCCCGAGCCGGTTGATTGCCAGACTCAGCATAGATAATATAACAGTTGCATAAATGATGACTGGAATCTTCATTTCGGCAAGGTCATCATATAAGAAGTATACCAGGCCTATCCCGTACAAAATGACAATGAGCAGCAGGTAAAGCTTCCTGCCGACAATAACATTTTCTCCCGGAGTCATCCAGAAGGTTAACAGGTACATTACATGAGCCATCAGGAAGCAGACCAGTCCGGGAACAAATGAAAAATTCAGTATAATGTCGCCTGCGCACGAAAAAATGAGTCCCGCAAGCATGAGCCAAGAAAGCCTGTCGAAATTCTGCTTAAGGTTAATTACCAGGATGATTAAGAGCACAGGTACTATCATGCCTTTGTTAAGTACTGCATACTGGCAGGGAATATGGCTTTCAAGGACAATATAGCCAGCTCCGATCACGAAATAAAGAACTGATAGGAGTGCCGTTTTCATTTGGAAAAATGCATTGTACAAAACAAAATTAAGCTGATTCACACCAAAATAGCTGCCTGCATTGAAATTCTTGTCAATTCAATTTCTCCATTTGTCAAAATACCTGTTTCGGATCTTATTTATATGAAGGTATTAAATATCACAGATTATCAATGCATTCAGGCATTTAAAGTTTCAGAAAGACCGGAAATTTCTAGTTTGATAATAAATTCTGCCCTTATTTTGACGAACATTTATATTACGATTATCAGGCGCACTCACCTGTAACCGACCTGCAGGATTTTAATGATAAAGACTTTTTAGTAGTGCCGCATTTTACCACTAATTGGGCTTCAGCGTATTGACAAGTATGATCCTGTATCGTAAATTTACATCAGTAAGATTTCAGAAGAAGAACAATATAAAACAAACATGAAGACATTCTACCGTATATCATCAAAAGAAATTGGAACCGTGCTTCTCAAGAGGAGAAAGATAGCAAAGGCGTTGCGCTGGTGGTTGCGTGAGAACGGCTTTGACTATAAGTATATGTTTTTTGTCAACTAGGTCAGGTTCAGGTTAGTTTTAGGTTTTGATCTTGGTCCGATTTCAATTTTCGGAGTCTTGATTAAAGAGAAGGATAGGGGTAAGTCCTTCTCTTTTTTTTCAAACTTATTGTTAAATTTGCTTTAACTTAAATCCCGATCGGTATGAAAAAGATCCTCTTAACACTGACATTCGTTTTGTTCCTTACCCTTTCTTCATCTGGGCAGGATTACAATACGGGAGTAGGACTAAGACTCGGCTTTTATAACGGACTGGCAGTCAAGCATTTCTTGGGTGACCGGTCAGCTGTTGAAGGAATCCTGGTAACCAGATGGAGAGGTTTTGAGTTAACCGGATTATATGAAATGCACAATCAGGCTTTTGATATTGAAAGATTGAGGTGGTATTTCGGCGGCGGCGGGCATATCGGGTTCTGGAACGGAGATAACACACCATGGGGTGAAAGAGCAACGAATTATACCCTGGCCGGCATTGATGGTGTATTGGGAATTGAGTACAGTTTCAGGGAGGTACCTATAAATGTCGGACTTGACTGGAAACCTGAAGTAAATTTTACAGGCTATTCTGTCTTTTGGCCTGAAGGAGGAGCGCTGTCGATACGATATATCTTCTAGCCGGATCGTCACATTTTATATTAACTGCAAAGTTCGCTAAGCCAGCTTTCCCTTAAGCTTCCACGGGTGAATATTTCGCAGGGGGCGCAGACCTAATTATTTTGATTACAATTCTTTGCGTTCTCTGCGTTTCCTTTTGCGTCCTTTGCAGTTAATAGTTATAATTTTTTGGCAACTTACGCTATCTCCATATTCTTATATTTTCATAATTTTAAGCGTCACTTCAGGAAATATCCACAACCTCTCTTTTATGATAAACCAATAATCCGGAACTTATGAAAAAAAATCTTGCACTGCTGTTATCTTTTTTTCTGATCCCGTTCATTGCCTTTCCTCAGGCCCGTTTCAACGGCCTTGAAATGAATATGGGAAATCTTTACAGGTTATCTGATGCCAGAACACGATCAATTAGCCCTGAAAATTTTACCGGGGAAAAGGGCAAAGCCGGAATGGCAGATCTGAAGGACAGGGATAAACCCAATGTGGCGAATGCTGCAAACGCCGCCCGCGATCTTGGCCAGGGATGGAAGGTCAATCCGTATATCAGGATTAAACCGGGCGAAACTTTCACACTTGCTGAGATTGAAGGACCAGGAGCTATTGAGCATATTTGGATGACACCGGCAGGTAAATGGCGTTACTCTATTCTGCGCTTTTACTGGGATGGTGAAACTGAGCCTTCAGTCGAATGTCCGGTAGGAGATTTCTTTGCAATGGGCTGGGGGCAGTTTGCTCCGCTGGCTTCTCTTGCCATCTGTGTGAACCCCGGAAGTGCTTTTAACTGTTACTGGCCAATGCCCTTCAGGAAAAGCTGCAAAATAACAATGGAAAATCTTGGTGATGCTGATCCGATGACACTTTATTACCAGATTGACTATACACTGACAGACGTGCCTGCCGATGCCGGCTATTTTCATGCCCAGTTCAGGAGACTTAATCCGGATGTAACTTCTGACTATACGATTATCGACGGAGTCAAGGGCAAAGGGCAATATGTGGGCATATATCTGGCTGTCGGAGTGAACAATAACGGATGGTGGGGTGAAGGTGAAATCAAATTCTTCATCGACGGGGATACAAAGTTCCCGACGATCTGCGGAACAGGTACGGAGGACTATTTCTGTGGATCATACGATTTCGACACTCACAGGAAAAATTCGGCAGGAGTTGATGAATCCAATTATACAGAATTCTGTACCCCTTATTCGGGTCTTCATCAGGTTATCAGGGGCGATGGGCATTACAATGTGATGCAAAGGTTTGGACTTTACCGCTGGCATATTATGGATCCGATAAGGTTTGATAAGGATTTTAAGGTGACTATCCAGGATCTTGGCTGGAGGCAGGGTGGAAGGTATCTTGCCCAGAAATCGGATATTGCCTCCGTATGCTATTGGTACCAGACAGAACCGCATGCAAAATTCCCGGCTATGCTTTCATGGCGTGAACTTGAGGTTTATTAATGAAATTGATTCGTGCCAGGAATAACCGTTGCGGTTGCTTGTTACTCGTTGCTGGTTAATTTTTTTCAACAAGCAACCAGAAACCGCTGGTTTATGATAGTTGATATTAATCAAAGAACTTAATATTAATGTGATGGAAAAAACTAATAAATTAGTAAAAAGCAGCCTTGGCCGCCGCAAGTTTCTTTCTAATACCGCTCTTGCTACACTTGGTGCAATCGGCTCATCAGGTATAATCACTTCCTGCAGCGATACAGGGAAAAAACATCTTAAACTTCCTGCTTTGCTTACTCAGGCGCCTGCAGGCAAGACACTGAATGCAGGACTGATCGGATGCGGCGGAAGAGGCACCGGTGCAGCTGTCAATTTTCTGGATGCTGGTCCGGATCTTCATATAACCGCTCTTGGTGATATTTTCCAGGATAAGCTCGATCAGTGCCGTGCTGAGCTTAAGAAGGAAAAGAATATTGAAATTCCTGATGACAAGTGCTTCATTGGATTTGATGCATATCAGAAAGTGATTGATTCCGGGGTGGATGTCGTTCTCCTTTGCACTCCTCCGCATTTCCGGCCGCTGCATGTTGAAGCTGCAGTCAATGCCGGGAAGCATATCTTTATGGAGAAACCCATAGCGGTCGATCCTGTAGGCGCGAGAAAAGTCCTGGTTTCTGTCAAGAGAGCTCAGGAAAAAGGCCTTTGCATGATCAGCGGTACAATCCGCAGGGTACAGAAAGATTTCATGGAAACATGGCGATGGGTTGCGAATGGCGAGATTGGTGATATCGTCAGTGCACATATAACCAGGAATGGCGGGATGGTCTGGGTCATAAAGAGACGTCCGGAGTGGTCCGATATGGAGTACATGCTGCGCAACTGGGTCAATTTCTGCTGGCTTTCAGGCGATCATATCGTGGAACAGTTCATTCATGAGATAGACGTAATGAACTGGTACCTTGGCAGGATCCCTGTAAGGGCAAGAGCCTGGGGAGGGCGTCAGAGAAGGGTTACAGGCGACCAGTATGATTTTTTCAGTGTAGAGTATATTTACGACAACAGTATGCATACTCATTGTGTCGCCCGCCAGATAACAGGCTGTGACAATCTGACCGAGCAGTTCATTGTTGGCACAAAAGGATTTGCGAATGCAAAGGGGACGCTTTACAACCTGAAAGGTGAAGAGATCTGGAAATACCCATACCCCGAGGAAGGATCGAAGGATGAAACGTGGAAAATAACGGATCCCTATGTCCAGGAGCATATCAACCTTGTCACAGGTATCAGGACCGGAAATACTGTAAATGACGGAGAGGCGCAGGTCAATTCCACATTGATCTGCATTATGGGAAGGATGTCGGCATATACAGGCAAGGATGTTACCTGGGAAGAGGTGATGAGTTCAGACATGTCACTGGGTCCCAAAACTTATGAGTTCGGTCCCGTCACCGGGATACCCGAGGTACCACCGGTAATAGGTGTCGAACCGAACTTGACATAATCTTAAAAGAACCTTTATGAGACTTCATCAAAGACCCGTAAAACCACCCTGCCACCCGCCAGTTAGCGGATGACACCCTTCCGTGAAAAGTAGGGGAAAGTTGCGTATTACAATACGTTAACTTTCTCTTCCTTAATGAGGAGGAGTATCCCGCTGATGGCGGGGGGAGGTGGTGAAGAGAGAATTGGTGAAATAAAAACCCAGAACTATGAACAGACGACAATTCACAAGAACAGCAGCCATGGCCTCGGCCATGATTTCAGCAGCATCAATGCCCGGTTTTTCAGCTTTCGGTTATCCACCGGAACGCAGCCTGAAAAAGGGAATTATGTGGGGAGGGATCAAAGTCGGAAAGACAATAATAGACAGGTTTCAGGCCGCCAAAGCGGCTGGATTTGACGGTGTTGAGGTTGACAGCCATCTCGACAGGAACGAGGTATTGAAAGCCCGCAATTCTACAGGAATGGCAGTTTACAGTGTCTGTGATTCAAGGCACTGGAATCTGCTGCTTTCCAGTCCCGATCCCAAGGTTCGGGAAGACGGAGTTACTGCCCTCAGGGTGGCTCTGGAGGATGCCAATACCTTTGGTGCGGAGACAGTCCTTCTGGTCCCCGGCAGAGTGACTGAAACTGTTAGCTATGATGAATGCTGGAACAGGTCCTCGGAA
>JAUZNW010000095.1 GCA_030706785.1 Bacteroidota bacterium
AAAGCATCGCACATCAGGTGATATCCCCCGAGGCCTTTTATAGCAATAATCTCTCCTGACTCAAGTTCCGATACTATCTCTTTCAAAATTTCTCTTGTACCTTTAATAGTTTTGGCAGCCTTCCTGAAAAGGTACTCAGGTCCGCATTTGTTGCAGGCGACAGGCTGTGCATGAAAGCGGCGGTCGAGAATATCGTTGTATTCGCTGCTGCACTTTTCACACATCTGGAATTCCCTCATGGTGGTCTGCGGCCTGTCGTAGGGCAATCCTTTAATTATTGTAAACCTCGGGCCGCAGTTTGTGCAGTTAATGAAAGGGTAATCGATTCTTCCCCGATCCGTGGACATATCTGCAAGACATTCATCGCATACAGCAATGTCGGGGCTTACCTCGGTTATCTGATTGTCAACAGCTTTGCTTCCGGCAATCCTGAAATCATCGTATCCCTCAACCTGTTTTGGTATAAGCTCAATGGATTTGATCTGGGAAGCAGGGGGGGCATTTTCAAGGATATCATTGGTGAACCTTTCAACAGTCCTTATGTCCCCCTGCAAAATGACTGAAACGCCATTGGTCCTGTTGTCAACCTCACCCAGTAATCCATGTTTGACTGCCAGCCTGCAAATAAAAGGACGGAATCCCACACCCTGGACCAATCCCCTGATCAGTATTTCATATCCCTGAATAATAATTCGATGTTTTTAAATCCGTCAGCCTGAAGCATCTTGTGCACATAGTAAATAACGCTCTCCAGCTCATCACCCAGGTTAACATTATTTATTACAACATCCTGCGGTACCTTGAGAAGCACCGGAGCGAAATTCACAATCCCTTTTATTCCTGCCCTTACGAGTTCATCACTGACTTCCTGCGCTGAGATCTCAGGTACGGCAAGTATTGCAACCTTCACCCTGAACCGGTCTATGATTTCCTTCAGCCTGCTCATCGAATAGACGGGTATGTCGGACCTGATCTTCTGCTTGAATGGATCCAGGTCGAACGTAGCAACTATATTCATGTCACGCTGTACGAACCTGCTGTATTTTGAAAGAGCCAGGCCAAGGTTTCCCATGCCGATCAGAACTATATTATGATCTTTATTACGATGGAAAATATTTTCCATTGTTTCGAGAAGGTCGTTTACCTGGTAGCCTCCTCTTTTATTCCCTTTTATGCTAAATTCCGAGAAGTCTTTCCTGACCTGATCGGGTGTCACTCCTGTTTCATGTGCAAGGGTGTATGAAAAGATCTTTTCTACACCCATTTTCTTCAGTCGTACAAGGCAGGCGCGATAGAGGAATATCCTTTTTAAGCTGTTTTTTATAACGTATTTTGTGATTTGTTTCACATCAAATTTATTATAATCAGGTTTTGGTGCTTTGCGGTCAGTCAGCGACAGAATTAATATTATTAATGTATATTATTGATTTTATGTGTATTAATGTCATGTGATTATTTCTTTCTACAAATTTAAGATTTTTTTTATTGTGTTTTATTTCCAATGAATATATTTTTATATGTGAATCTTCTCACATAAATGCATTACCTGAATATCAAGAAAGAAGAATGGGATAAAACTATAGAGCAGTTGCTACTATCCTACTCTATTTTCGCTCCGGTGATCAATGACTTTGGACTTGATTACGAGGCCGTAACTTCCTCCAACATCGGAAAAATATCCTATAATAAGGCGAAACCAGCAACTTCGCTTAAAACTTTTTTCCTCCCTGTCAAGGAAAATGTTACTTCCGGCCGGCCGGCCGATAAATTCAGGATCATACTCGGAGTACCCAACTGCGATATACAGGGATTAAAACTCCTTGATGAGATATATCTTGATAAGGATTTCAATGATCCCTATTACAGGAATCGGCGTGAAAAGACTATCCTGATCGCCACCGATTGCTTCGAGAAGCAGGAACATTGTCATTGTACCTCATACGGCGTAAAGCCTTTTGCTGATACGGATGGTGATCTGGCAGCTGTTCAGCAGGATGGAATGATGATCTTAAGGATAATCACAGCAAAAGGCGAGGATTTCTGCCGTCAGATCTCCCGGTTACAGGAATTGAATGATCAATCAGTAATTACCAAAATAGAAAAGGCTCATGAGGCGGCAGAATCCATTCTCCGGGATTCAAACAGGAACCTGCCTGATTACAAGACTACAGGTAAGCTTGTCAGTGGAGCTTCAAAGGAGATCTGGGAAAAATATTCCGCCCATTGTGTTTCATGCGGTGCATGTGCTACCATATGCCCGACATGTTCATGCTTTCTTCTGATCGACAAGCCTGATTTTGAGAAGGTCAAGCAGCTTGATGTCTGCCAGTATCCTGGATTTGAAAGAGTGGCCGGCGGAGAGGACTCGCTTTTTGAAAGAAGTCACCGGTTCAGGAACAGGTATATGTGCAAATATGTGTGGAAACCTGAGAAGTTCAACTCCATAGCCTGTACCGGATGCGGAAGGTGCATCGAGGCATGCATTGGAAAGATAAATAAGAATGAGCTGTTTCTTGAACTGGCAAAGTGATCTGCAATGATAAACGGAAAGAACATATACAAGCCACTGAAGGCAAAGCTGGTCGAAGTCATTGAAGAATCGCCGGTGATCAAAACATTTGTACTGATACCTGAAAAGGAATTCACTTTTGGCACAGGCCAGTTTATTGAATTATCGGTTGACGGGATCGGTGAAGCACCCTTTACTCCTTCTTCTTCCCCGCTCATTAAGGATAAGCTTGAAGTAACTGTCATGAAAACCGGCTATGTCACTGAATATATGCACGAACTAAAGCCGGGTGTTTATATGGGTATCAGGGGGCCGTATGGAAGGGGTTATCCTGTCAATAACTTTTACGGTAAAGAAGTGCTGATCCTGGGAGGAGGCTGCGGGCTTGCACCGATAAGGTCGCTGCTGTATACCCTGGAAGATATCAAGGACAACCTTGAAAGAGTAATCCTATGTTATGGTTCAAAAACCGCGGCCGATTGCATTTATAAACCCCTGTTCAACCGGCTTAATAACACACAAAAATTTGAAGCCTACAGGACTGTTGACAAGGCTGATGAAGATTGGGATGGTCCGGTCGGTGTCGCAACAACGCTTCTCGACAGCATAAGAATAAATCTTAAAAATTCTGTGGCCGTAGTCTGCGGACCACCAATTATGATGAAATTTGGCACAATCAGACTTCTTGAAATGGGATACAAAGATGATCATATCTATCTTTCCATGGAAAAGAATATGTCATGCGGACTTGGTAAATGCGGACACTGCATGATGGGTAAATTCTTCGTTTGCAAGGATGGCCCGGTATTTACCTACAGCGAACTGAAGAATACTCCTGACATCTGGAAGTAACAAATATGAGAAGTTGGTAATTTTTAAATTCTGTTTTAAACCTATTGAAAATGAATCTGAAAGCGGACGATTTGAAGAAGATCAGGTTTTTTGAAAGTTACACTGACAAACAGCTTGTAACTCTTGTTTCAATGAGTTCCGTAAAGGAATTTAAGGTAAAGGAAATTCTGTTTGAACAGTATGATGAACTTTCAGAGGTTTATGTTCTTCTTGAAGGATCATTATCTCTTGGTATAAGCCTGGCAAAAGAAAAAAGGATTCACCTTGGTACAATAGAGGAAGGGCAGCTTTTCTCGTGGTCAGCTGTGTTTTCGCCTTTCATTTCAACAGCCTGGGTTATGGCTGTAACTCCCGCAAAAGTGATCTCGATCGATGCAAAAAAGCTTAATGAGGAGATGGAAGTTGATTGTGATTTTGGATTTAAAACCATGTCAAAAATTGCTCAGACAATATCACACCGGCTTAGCGATACAAGATTTCAGCTGATGAATCAAATGATGTTATAAAAAATATATCTGATGGCTCAGAAGATACTGCTGGATATGATAAAACTTCGTTCGGTTATGGCTAAAGATCCGGCTACGACTATTCCTGAAGGTTATATTCCTCCGTCTTTGAATACCGACGGGATGAAAACAATAAGGGAGCTTGCCGTGTTCCGATTCACATGCAGGAAATGTGAGGATGCTCCATGCATTGGTGTCTGCCCGGCGGATGCACTCGAAAAGGATAGAGACGGGATAATCAACAGGCATACAAATCTGTGTATTTCCTGCAAATCATGTGTTACGATCTGCCCGTTCGGGACTATGATGACAGATTTTTTCAAACATCACCGGAATAAGGATCTTTTTCACAATCTGGATGATAAAGAGGAACTGGAACTTTTCGTCAGATCATGTCCACCGGGGGTAGTGTCAGTCGTTGAATCAGAGGAATCGCCTGCGGAGAATATTTACAAGCTTAATGATAAAGTTCTGGTCAGGGACTATTTATACACAACTTAAACCGATAAACAAATTATTGATGGCTGTTAATCTGTTTTATTTTCTTGTCTTCCCGGGTCTCCTTTTTGTCGGGATCACCGGGGCACTCCTTTCATGGTTTGACAGGAAGATCACTGCCAGGGTCCAGTTCCGTAAAGGTCCGCCGGTACTTCAGCCATTTTATGACTTTTTCAAATTGCTGCTTGTTAAAGAAACCATTCTTCCTAAAAAAGGATCACCGCTCATATTCCTTCTCGCACCAATTTTTTCTGTTTTTGGTGCCACTATGGCCGGAGTATTCATTTTGTTGCCGTTGTTCCATATAACCACCGGATTCAAAGGAGACCTTATTGTTATTTTCTATCTTCTTACAATTCCGTCATTCTCATATATTGTGGGTTCGCTGGCTTCAGGAAATCCTCTGGCTGCTGTCGGCGGATCGAGGGAAATGAAGCTTATACTGAGCTATGAGCTTACATTCCTGCTTTTTGTTGCTGGTGTGATAATGAAAGCTGGCCAGCAGTTTGACCTTTACAGCATCATTCAGGCACAACAGGCAGGTTCCCCTTTTATCGGAACTGTTTCCGGAGTCTTGCTATTCATTGTAGGAATCTTTTGCATCCAGGCAAAACTTGCGCTTGTACCTTTTGATATCCCTGAAGCTGAAGCAGAAATAACGGAAGGTATTTTTATCGAATATTCGGGATCATCATACGCAATGATAAAGCTCGCAAAGCATATAATGCTTTTCATTCTACCCTGCCTGGCAACAGCATTGCTCTTAAGCGGATTCAGGCTTGACGGGATCAATATTCTCTGGAGCATCCTCAAAGTCCTTGGGATTGTGCTGCTGCTCACGCTTATAAGGAACACCAACCCGAGGATCAGGATCAGGCAGGCAGTCAATTTTTTCATGATCTGGATGAATTTGATAGCAGTTATAGCTATCGTTTTAATAGCATTTGGTTACTAAACTGATACGATTGTGGGATTTAAAAGTTTTTGCTTCAAAAAGTCGCTCTGGGTCTTTCATTTTGGAGGTGCTTCATGCAACAATTGCGATATAGAGATCCTGGATTGTCTGACACCGCGGCACGACCTTGAGCGCTTTGGCATACTGCTGGTGGGTAGTATCAGGCATGCTGACGTGTTGCTGGTTAACGGATCGATCAATAAGCATGACCGCGAGAGGCTGATCGAAATATACAACCAGGCTCCAAAGCCGATACTCGTGGTAGCTATCGGAGCCTGCGGGTGCACCGGAGGTTTGTTTGCTGAGAGCATAACGTTTGCAGGTCCGGTTGACAAGGTGATTCCTGTTGATGCGTATATTCCGGGTTGCCCGCCAAAGCCGGAAGCAATAATTGCCGGGATAGTGAAGCTGGTGAATAAAGCATGAAGCAGGGTGACTGGCACCGGGCGACAGGCAACAGGCGAAAGGCGACAGGATCAAAGTAGATGACTTATGGGAACAGAATTCACAATAGAACAACTCAAAAAAGACTTCAAATCCGAAATCCTGGAGGTTACTGAAAAAAACCGAAGGCGGATGATAGTCACTATTAAGCCCGAGGCAATACTGAAGATTGCAGGCTGCCTTTATAAAGATATGGGATTCAGGTTTGTCATCGCTTCGGCCGTTCATACGAAAAGGGGATTTGAAATCCATTATCATTTCAGCAAGGATGCAATAGGACTGATCCTTAACCTGCATGTGATCCTTGATAAGGAAAATCCGCAGGTTGAATCTCTTTCAAACATGTTCAACGCTTCAAACTGGATAGAGAGGGAGATGCATGAGCTTTTCGGAATTAATTTTCTGAACCACCCGAACCAGGAAAAGCTTATCTCGGAAGGTAACTGGGCTGAGGGCGTTTACCCTTACCGCAAGGAATTTAAAACAATTTCAAAGGAGAAAGAATGAGCAGAAAGACTCTTATACCGATCGGCCCCTATCATCCCCTTCAGGAAGAGCCTGAACTGTTCAAGCTTTATTGCGACGGGGAAATTGTAAAGGATATCCAATGGGTGACAGGCTATAATCATCGAAGCATAGAGAAGCTCAGCGAGTCAAAAACTTACGAGCAGGTATTTTTCCTTGTAGAGCGTATCTGCGGCATCTGCTCAACTTCACATCCCTTTGCCTTTGCTAATGCCGTTGAAGAAATTGTGGGATGCGAAATTACAGACAGGGCAAAATATATAAGATCAATTATTGGTGAGCTCGAGCGCATTCACAGCCATCTGCTCTGGGTCGGACTCGCAGGTCATTTCCTGGGTTATAATACGGTTTTCATGTGGGCATGGAAATACCGTGAACCAATTCTGGACCTATTCGAAATGATCACGGGAAACAGGAACAGCTATGCCATGTTCAGGGTTGGTGGAGTCAGGAGGGACATTGAGTCGGCTAAGATAGCTCCAATCAGGAAGATATTGACCAATGTTAAGAAAAAGACCGATCTGCTTACCGGAGCTGTAATGGATGATCCGGTAATACATGCAAGGACAAAGGGCGTCGGTATCCTATCAAAGCAGGACGTGATTGATTATTGTGCCGTAGGCCCTACGGCAAGAGCTTCCGGAGTGTCGATTGATGTCAGGAAGGATGATCCGTATGCTGCTTATCCGCTGGTCGACTGGAAAGTGATCACTGCAGAAGCCGGCGATGTATTTGCCAAGGCTGAGGTAAGGCTTCTGGAAATGTATGAATCTATCTCCATAATTGAACAATGCCTCAAAGGACTTGAAAAGACAAAAGAAGGAGAGATAAATTTGAAGGTCAATGAAATCCCTGAGGGCATCGGTCACGGACGTGCTGAAGCCCCGAGAGGCGAGGTCTTTCATTTTGTGATCTCAGATGGATCAAATTCCCCGGCCAGGCATAAGATAAGGGCGCCAAGCTATGTAAACATTGCAACTTTCAAAAAATCATGTATCGGACAAACAATCGCTGACGCGACGATTACGCTGGCTGGCGTCGATCCATGCTACTGCTGCACCGAAAGAATGGCCGTGGCTTATGATTTTTCCACAGGAGAAAAGATCATGAATGCAGATGAAATGATAGAGCATTCCTCAAGGAGGACAGCCGGAATAAAGAATAACATTAACAATAAGCTATGAATGAAATAGTTTACATGGGATCCCGTCTTCCACTGAGTTCTGTGCTTCAGATACTGATAGGTATTCCGATTCTGTCCGGCATCCTGATTTTTATAGTACCGGAAAAGCTCAGGACCATTAAAGGGATCTTTGCAGTGCTGATCAGCATTTTTACCGGATACCTTACAATCAGGCTCTTTGGTACGGATTTCCAGGCAGGGGTTGTCGGAAACTTCCCTGACCATGCGGGATTCGCTCTTTTTGGTGTTGATCTGCTTAAGGCTTCAGCTAAATACAACATTTTCAATTTCGATAACCTGAGCCGTCTGATCGTAATGTTCATCAGCATATTTACTTTTCTTATCCTTTTATATTCGCTTATCTACATTAATAAAGGAAGGGCAAAACATTATTATGAGTATTTTCTCGTGACTGCAGGCTGTGCATATGGTGCAGCCCTTGCCGACAATCTGCTTCTTTTTATATTCTTCTGGGGAATGCTGGGAATAACCCTTTATAAGCTTATACCAGGGACTACCGAGGAGAGCTCTGCTACGGCAAAGAAAACCCTTATCCTTGTAGGAGCCTCCGATTCAATAATGCTTATCGGTATAGCTCTGATCTGGAGGCTTACGGACTCCTTGAGTATCAGCAGTGTTTCACTTGCCACAGATAACATACTGACGATCATAGCATTCCTTGCATTGCTCGTTGGGAGTTTTACCAAAGCAGGTGCCTTCCCTTTTCACACATGGGTACCTGACTATGCGAAAAATGCTCCCGCAACCTCTTCCGCACTTCTTCCTGCTTCCCTTGACAAATTACTCGGGATTTACTTTCTCGCCAGGCTGACTACGAACATTTTCACACTGAATGACGGTATGAGGTTGCTCCTGCTTTCTGTTGGAGTAATCACAATAATCAGTGCGGTCATGATGGCTCTCGTACAGCATAATTTTAAGCGATTGCTGGGATTTCATGCGGTTTCCCAGGTCGGTTATATGATACTTGGATTCGGGCTTGGCTCACTGATAGGTGTCGCAGCGGGTCTTTTCCATATGATTAACCATGCACTTTATAAAAGCGGACTGTTGCTTACAGCAGGTTGTGTTGAATACCGTACAGGGGAGGAAGATCTCGATGAGCTGGGTGGTCTTTCAAAGGCTATGCCGATAACTTTTTTTGCTGCTCTGATTTTTGCTATGTCAATTTCAGGGGTGCCTCCTTTAAACGGGTTTGCATCAAAGTGGATGATTTATCAGGGAATAATTGATTTTGGAATCGGTCCGGGTGTCGCAAATAAACTCTGGGTGTTATGGCTTGGATTGGCAGTCTTTGGTTCAGCCCTGACTCTGGCCAGCTTCATAAAGTTTATCGGAGGGATATTCCTCAGCCGCCGGAAACCCTCGCTAGAGCACGTCAGGGAAGTACCAATCCTGATGTGGATACCTCTGGTGGTCCTTGCACTATTTTGCATCACTTTTGGCGTATTTGCGACAAATCTGGTAGTTCCAAAGTTGCTTATGCCAGTCTCTGGTGAATTCCGCTTCACAGGATTCTGGAATTCAGGATTTGTCTCTCTGCTGGTGGTTGTTTCAATCGTCCTGGGGATAATAATCTATCTTTCAACCAGCCTGAAAAAATTCAGATCGGAAGACAGCTTTATCGGTGGAGAAAGAATACAGGATGAAACGAGCTATCCTACTCCTGAATTCTATAAGACTATCGCTGAGATCGGCTTCTTCTCATGGATGTATAAAAAAGCTGAAAAGAAGTGGTTTGATGTGTATGATCTGTCAAAGCAATTTGTGCTCTGGGTCAGCCACGGCTTAAGCGAAGCACACACCGGATTATTGCCGGCCTATGTACTATGGATTTTTGCAGGACTGGTTGTTATGCTGCTCATTATGATTTAATTAATATGGATTGTTATGGAATTAGCCATATCAATTGTTACAGGATTCATGATTTTAGGCGCAATCTTTGCGATCCATGCAAAGGATTTGCTGTCGTCGGTTATTGCCTGCAGCATTGTCGGATATAGCCTGGTAATATGCTTTCTTTTACTGAGAGCTCCCGACCTGGCTATTGTTCAGATAGTAGTTGACACCATTACCCTCATAATCATGGTCGCGGTGGTGATAAACAGCTCCAGGGAAGAATCCTTCACGAAGCTTGACGGACGTGGGTATGTTGGTGCGGTGGCTTCCATTTTATTGATAGCAGTCCTCTTGTATTTCTATACAATTTCAATCCGGTCGCTTGACGGGTTTGGAACGAGTTCTCTCAGGATGGCAAAATATTATATCGAAGGCGCCGCTCAAAAAACAGGAAGCGCGAATCTTGTAACAGGGGTCGTATTTGATTTCAGGGGTTATGATACCATGGGCGAGGCAGTAGTGCTGGTAACGGCGGTGCTTGGGGTATTGACGATATTGAGGATTAAGGGTAAAAACTAATTGAAATTTTAAATGATGAACAGGGAATAATGATTTAAGATTTCAGATTTGGAATTTGAATAATGAACAAGGATTGATGATTTAAGATTTACGAATTAAAAAGTTACAAATGGCTAATTATAAGATAAATAAATATGATCTTGAGGAACGTCTTATAAATTTTGCCGTGATGATAGTTGAGATTTGCGAAACTATGCCTGACACAAAAGCTTCAAATCATCTTGCAGGTCAATTATTACGATCAGGGACATCTCCTGCTCTAAATTATGGCGAAGCACAAAGTGGTGAATCAAAAAGGGATTTCATTCATAAAATTAAAATAGTACTTAAAGAACTTAGAGAAACCTTCGTATGTCTTAAAATCATTTATCACTCAAAACTTTACAAATCTGAAAGCAAAATAGTAACAACGATGAATGAAAACAATGAATTGATATCAATTTTTGTTAAAAGTGCGGATACTGCTCAAAAGAACTTGAAAGTCAAAAGTGAATCTTAAATCAAAAATCTTCAATCCTTGTTCTTAAATCTCTGAATTAATGAAAGGAATGACCATCATAGTAAAGAAGACCACTCAGCTGATTGTGGGGATGGTCTTCATGTATGGCATCTATGTCATTGTACATGGACACCTTACACCCGGGGGAGGATTTGCTGGAGGTGTTGTAATTGCAGGTTCGCTCATCCTGGTAACCCTTGCAAACGGGGGTGATTTCCTGAAGCTCGTGAAGGAAGAGATGGGCACGACGATCGTAGAGAACCTGGCCACTATCCTGGTCATAATGATCGCAGCATCAGGTTTTCTGTTCGGTACAAAGGCCTTTTTCAACAATTATCTCCCCAAAGGGATTGTAGGACATCTGGTAAGCGCTGGTGTTCTGCCACTTTACAATATCTTCGTCGGTGCAGAGGTTGCCGCATCGATATTTATAATATTTCTGTCACTAATGATCTTCAAGGAGGAATCGCCGAAATGATAGCATACATAATGTGTTTCATATTATTTCTGGTTGGATTATATGGTGTAATAACCAGAAGGAACCTGATCAAAATAGCGGTTTCCCTTTCAATAATGGAGATCAGCACTTTCCTCTTCTTTGCCCTTGTAGGGTATATTGATGGAGGTGTCGCGCCAATAGTTAATCCTGCAGATCCAAATAAGGTATATGTTGATCCGCTGCCCCAGGCTCTTGTTCTGACAGCGATTGTAATCGGTCTTGCAACAACCGCAATGCTTCTGGCAGTCATCATCAGACTTTACAGGAAGTACGGGACTTTCGATATCAGAGAGATAAAAAATTTAAGAGGATAAATTATGAATCCGCTGATTCCATTTTTTGTAGTCACGCCGCTTGCCGGAGCCTTCCTGATAATGATAGCCGGAAGATTCCTGAAAGGATTTGATAAATTCCTGACCTCCCTGATCCTGCTATTTCTTGCTGCAATAAGCTTCTATTCGCTATATAACATCGGTGAAACACTTTCAATTTACAAAGCCGGAAGCTGGGAGCCAGTTGACGGGATTCCGATCGGCATTTACATGGTAATGGACGGATTTAATGCAATAATTGTTTGTATTGTCAATCTTCTTGGTTTGTTATCAACCCTCTATTCGATTTCCTATATAAAAAAATATACTGCTTCAAATTACTACTATGCACTTTTTTGCCTGTTGATCGGGGGAATGAACGGAGTCGTTCTCAGCGGCGACCTGTTCAATATTTTTGTATTTCTTGAGATATCAGTTATTTCATCTTATGCCCTGGTTGCTTTCGGAGTTGAAAAAAACGAACTTGAGGCTTCATTCAAGTACCAGGTTCTCGGCGGACTTGCTTCATTCCTGGTCCTGTTCGGTATTGGCTTTATTTACTGGAAAACCAAAACCCTGAATATAGCCGACATAAAGGTAGCTTTCAGCAACAGTTATGATAAAACATTCTACACATTTGTTCAGATACTCATTTTAAGCGGGTTCGGCTTAAAGGCAGCAATTATTCCTTTTCATGCGTGGTTGCCTGACGCTCATTCCTCGGCTCCCTCTCCTATCTCGGCAATGCTTTCCGGGGTATTTATTAAGGCTGTTGGCATATATGTGATCATCAGGCTGTTCTTTAACATGTTCGTGATAAGTGAAGGAATGGCCATACTTATTACCACTCTGGGGACCCTGTCGATGGTTATCGGTGTTTTCCTGGCAATCGGACAATGGGATATAAAAAGGCTATTGGCCTACCACAGCATAAGCCAGATGGGCTATGTTATTCTGTCAGTCGGGGTTGGCATGATACTCATTTCAAGGGGATCAAGGCCTGACATTGCAGCACTTGCAATTGCAGGCGGAATTTTCCATCTGATTAATCATGCTGCATTCAAGGGTCTTTTGTTCCTGAATGCCGGAGCCATTGAGTATACAACAGGAACACGCGACCTCAAGGAAATGGGAGGTCTTGCCCGGTCAATGCCGATGACATCCGCAACCTCTTTTGTTGCTTCTATGTCAATTTCCGGAGTTCCTCCCTTCAACGGATTCTTCAGCAAGCTTATCATAATAATTGCTGCCGTCATGGCAAGGTTTTATCTTCTTGCAGCCCTCGCGGTAATCGTCAGCATAATTACTCTTGCTTCATTCCTGAAATTCCAGAGATACGCATTCTACAATAAAGCTCAGGAAAAGAAGGATAGAACGTATAAAGAGGTTCCATTCCCGATGGTATTCAGCATGGTAGTACTGAGCATTATATGCGTTCTGCTCAGTCTGCTGGCCATCCCGGACATAAGGGACATCATTTTGACTCCGGCAGTTAATATCCTGACGGACCCATTGAAATACACTTCAACAATAATAGGACAGTAATATGAGATATGTCACTTTGTTCATATTATCGCTTATTTTCTGGTTTCTTCTGACCTTTGAGTTCACAGTTCCTAATCTCATTGTGGGAATCGTGGCTTCAGTGATCTGCGCTTTGTTTTTCGGCAGGGTATTTATAACAAATACCTATAAGCTGTTGCAGCCTCAGAGGTATTTCTGGTTTATTGTCTACCTATTCATTTTCATCTGGGAATGCATAAAAGCCAACCTGGATGTAGCATACAGGGTGCTTCATCCCGCAATGCCCATCAGGCCAGGAATAGTTAAAGTCAAAACCACATTGAAGTCGGAGCTGGCTAAAACTCTTCTCGCAAACTCAATAACCATGACGCCAGGGACTATTTCAGTTGATATTATCGATGATTACCTTTATATACACTGGATTTACATCAGGTCTGAAGATCCCGAAGTCTATACAGGAATAATAACAGGAGCATTTGAGAAGTATATTAAAAGAATTGTGGAATGAGCAATTACCTGAATATATTATTATATGTACAGATTGCGGTAAGTGTGATCTGCATGTACAGGATAATACGGGGGCCGACAATTCCCGACAGGATGGTCGGCGCCGATATTTTCGGAATACTCGTTGTCGGGATCTGTGCGATCATTTCCATCCAGACTGAAAAATCATTCATACTCGATATCGGTATTGCCTGGATTATACTGAGCTTTATCGGGACTCTGACACTTGCAAAATACCTGACCGGCAAAAAACTGAATGAATAATATGGTAAGCTTGATATTTATAACTATAGGAGTGCTATTCAATCTGCTTGGTGGCATCGGGATTATAAGGCTGCCTGATACCTACAACAGGCTCCAGGCTGCCACAAAATGCGTAACACTGGGCTGCTGCAGTATTCTTATCGGTGTCATTTTCCATTTCGGGATCAGCGATGCCAGCACAAAAGCCCTGGTCGCAATCCCGGTATTGTTCTTTGCTTCCACTGTAGGTGCCCACGCGCTTATCAGGGGAACTTACCATTTTGGAGTCAAGCTTGGGAAAAAGAGCGTGAAAGATGACTATAAGGAGGCTGTAAAATGAAGTATCCGAAAATAAGAGAATTGAAAGAAGCCGTTGTGTCGCTTGTTACGCCGGCTTATACCTCTAAGTTTCCTGCGAAACCTCACATTCCTTTCGAGAATTTCAGGGGAAAACCTGTTGTTGACAACGAAAACTGCGTGGGATGTGAAACCTGTGCCAATGTTTGTCCACCTCATGCCATAACCATTACCGATGACAAGGAAAAAGGGATAAGAACAATAAAAAGGGATTATGGTCTGTGTATTTTCTGTGGTATGTGCGAGGAGCACTGTATTACACAAAAAGGAGTACTGCTGTCGGATAAAATCTTTGATCTTGCTGTATTTGACCGGAGCAAAAATATCGAGTACCAGGAAAAGGAGCTGCTCATCTGCGAAAGTTGCGGGG
>JAUZNW010000096.1 GCA_030706785.1 Bacteroidota bacterium
TGGTTGGTATCAGTACCGGTGTGTATTCTTCGGTATTCGTTGCTACAGCACTTATGTATGATACGAGCCGGGGCAGGCACAAGGAGCTTGAATCGAAAATCCTGTCAAAAGCTGTTGTTAACGCGACTGCATAGCACTCGCAATTCCCTTTTTCCCGGATATTCCCCATGTATTCCGTTATATCTTGGATATCTTGGAAATTTTATAATTTTACACGGATGAAAGAACAAATCGGAGGAGACCATGAGCGGACAGGAAATATTTGTTATCATAATCGTGGCATTACTGCTTTTCGGAGCAGATAAGCTGCCGGAAATTGCCAGGGGACTTGCGAAAGGAATGCGCGATTTCAGGAAAGCCACCGACGACATCAAGCGCGAATTTGAAGAAAGCACGAGCGACTTAAGGAAGGATCTGACCGATGTTTCCAATTCAATATCAAGTGATGTCACAGACATTTCAAGGAACATTCAGAATGATGTAAATGAGGTAAAAAGCAACATCCAGCAGAATGTAAATGAATTCAAGGATGGCGTCAATCAGGATGTCAGTGAAATAAAGACTAATCTTGAATCAGGTGTAAATGAAGTTAAAACGGACTCGGGGAATGAATCCGGTGAAACAAAAAGTGAACCGGCACGGAATATCAATGAGCAGGACAACCCGTATACCCAGTACAATTACACCGATTAATTTTTGAATTACTTGATTTTCTGACAGAACCTCATTCCCATTACGTTAGTCGCTTTATATCCCTTCGCTAAACATGATCATTACCAGAGGAATTACAAAATCGTTCGGCGAGCTTAAGGTTCTGAAAGGGATCGACATAGAAGTAAAAGCAAAAGAGGTAGTTACTATTGTAGGGGCAAGCGGTGCCGGGAAAACGACTCTGCTCCAGATCATAGGCACACTTGACAGGCCCGACAGCGGACAGATCACATACGACGGAACTGACGTCGGCAGGCTTAAGGGCAGGGCACTCGCAACCTTCAGAAACAGGAACATTGGATTTGTTTTTCAGTTCCATCAGCTGCTTCCCGAATTCACGGCACTTGAAAATGTATGCATACCGGCCTATATAGCGGGAAAAAGCAAAGTTGATGCCGAGGCAAGGGCTTCGGAAATACTCGGATTCCTGAATCTTACCGACCGGATGGAACATAAACCTTCAGAACTGAGTGGCGGTGAGCAGCAACGTATTGCCGTTGCACGGGCACTGATAAATAATCCTTCAGTGGTGCTGGCTGATGAACCTTCCGGCAACCTTGATTCCGAAAACAAGAACGAGCTTCACAAGCTCTTCTTCAGACTGAGGGATAACTTCGGGCAGACATTTGTGATCGTAACCCACGACAGGCAGCTGGCCAATATGTCCGACAGGATTCTTCAGATTAAGGACGGGCTTATTATTAATGGGTCTTAAACGGTCATACAATGGAGTGCCGGTTTCTGAACTGAAACAATTCCTTGAGGAAAAGTATCTTCAGTACAATAATCTCTCGTTCATACCTTCAGATCCGATCTCCATCCCCCACAGATTCTCCACCCTTCAGGACCGGGAGATCTCAGGTTTTCTTGCAGCAACAATTGCCTGGGGCAGGAGGGATCTGATCATCAGGAGCAGCAATATCCTGCTTGAAGCGATGGATAATTCACCTTATGAATATATCATGTCCTCAGTCGATGGTGATCTTAAAAGACTTTCATGCTTTGTTCATCGTACTTTCAACAGCAATGATTGTATAAGCTTCATTAAAGGACTAAAATACATTTATAAGAATTACAATTCCATGGAGGACCCCGTAATTGAGGGAATGAAAAACGGGGGGAGTCTGAAAGAAGGTATCTCCCGCTTAAGGGAGACATTCTTTTCCGTTGAACATGAGCCAAGAACTGAAAAGCATTTCTCTGATATAAACCGTGGTTCAGCAGGGAAGCGGATTAATATGTTCCTGCGGTGGATGGTTAGAAAGGACGACAGGGGAGTTGATTTCGGAATCTGGAAAAGGATTGATCCGTCAGCCCTTTTCATCCCGCTTGATCTTCACTCTGGTAATACAGCCAGAAAGCTGGGTCTGCTTGCAAGGAAAATGAACGACTGGAAAGCAGTTGAGGAACTGACCGCCATACTCAGGGAGTTTGATCCGGCTGATCCCGTAAAATATGATTTTGCCCTGTTCGGCCTCGGTGTGAATGAAAGATTCTGAGAAATTGCCGGATGTCCAATAACTATTTCAAATTCAAACAATTTACAATTCTTCAGGACAGAACTGCCTTCAAGGTCGGAACTGATGGGGTTATTCTCGGAGCCTGGGCTGATGTTTCGGATGCAGGCAGAATTCTTGATATCGGAACAGGTACAGGGCTGATTGCCCTTATGCTTGCACAGCGGTGTCATGCAGATATAGTTGCCATAGAGCCTGATTATGATTCATTCCTGCAGGCTTCAGAAAATATCAGGCAAAGTAAATGGTCAGCAAGAATCAGTATTCAAAACTGCACTCTTCAGGATTACCTTCATGATAGCCGGTATTTTGACCTGATAGTAACCAATCCTCCCTATTTCATCGATTCCCTCAGAAATCCTGACAATGCGAAAGCCGGTGCAAGACACAACGTTAACCTTGATCATGCTGATATCCTGCAGGGAGCGTCAAGACTGCTTGGAAAAGAAGGGAAGCTTCAGATAATCCTTCCCTGGGCCGAAGGGAATGTGTTCATTGCAGAAGCTATCGAATACGGATTTTATTGCAACAGCATATTGAAAATCAAGCCTGTGCCATCAGCTGAAATCAGAAGGATGGCCTTAGGTTTTAGCAGGATCAGGACCGGTGTAACTGAGAGATTTCTTACAATAGAAAAAGGCCCGCGGCATGATTTCACAGAGGATTACATTAATCTTACAAAGGACTTCTATCTGAGATTTTAATCCCCGGCTCTACTGGTGCGGATTTGCAATCCGTACCCATAACATTTCTGCTGGTGCGGATTTACAATCCGTACCCAGAACATCTTTGCTGGCGCGGATTTGCAATCCGTGCCTTAAATATAGATTTTTTTGTAACTTAGTATCTCTATTCCTCGTGCCATGTCGGGAAAATACAGGATTTATGATCAAACGAAACCCCATTTTCTGACACTTACAGTCGTGGGCTGGGTTGACCTTTTCGCAAGGAAAGACTATAAGTATATTATAATAGACTCTCTCCGGTATTGTCAGCATAAAAAA
This sequence comes from Bacteroidota bacterium, assembly GCA_030706785.1. Taxonomy (GTDB): domain Bacteria; phylum Bacteroidota; class Bacteroidia; order Bacteroidales; family VadinHA17; genus LD21. The sequence goes on from JAUZNW010000096.1 coordinate 3,233, forward strand.
GGTTTGGACATATATGGTTATAGTTTAATGTCCAGTCATTTACATATGATCGCAAGAGCTTCGGGATCGATAACACTGTCCGAAATATTAAGGGATTTTAAAAAGTTTACTTCGAAAGCTCTGATCAAGCGGATACTCGAAGGGGAGGAAAGCAGGAGAGATTGGATGCTCGGAATATTCAAAGGTGCGGGTAAGTGTCATTACAATATATGGCAAGATGGGAATCACCCTGAAGAGATAACTTCAAACAAATTTTTTGATGAAAAACTGGATTATATCCATAACAATCCTGTTGCTGAATTAATCGTAGAACGGCCTGAAGATTACTATTTTAGTTCTGCACGTAACTATGCAAGCCTTAGTAATTGTCTGGATATAGTAATTGAGTCTGTAAAACAGAATACATTTAGATAGACTAAATGGCACGGATTGCAAATCCGCGCCAGCAGCCGTGAACAATTATGGCACGGATTGCAAATCCGCGCCAGCAGCCGGGAACAATTATGCCTCGGATTGCAGATCCTCGCCAGCAGATATTTATCAATTTATCATTTCGCTTAATGGCAGACCAAATTCCTCCTTCATTTCGATGCCCAGAGTTTTCAGTTCATCGATAATGGGATTGTAAATTTCAGGTACAACAGGCCTGTAAACGCCCTTCAGATCAATCTTGTTTCCCAGTATCATTTTAGCTGCGATTGAAGCCGGTAATGCAACCGTCCTGGCTATCGAAGTATTGGTCGAAGGAGATCCGAAATCAAGCATTGATGATTTTATTACCTCTTTTTTCCCATCGTGCCATGAAGCAAGGAAGATGTGCTGCATAACCACCATATCGCGGTCATTCTCACGCAACCCCATTTTGCTGATCATCCTGCCGGCAGTTATTTCAAAAGGAGATGTTCTTCCGCAGTTAATCTGTTCTTTGCTGAAGAATCCAAGCCAGTCAAGGGATTCCATTGCCACTGAGCATTCAGGTATTCCAAGCTTAAGTGCCACATTTCTCCTGAGACCGATGGGCCCGGTTCCGGCTCTTTCGGCAAGAAACTGCGAGTAGTCTGTATTAGCATAGTCATGGATATCATCGTCAAGCATATTGAGGTGTTTCATCGCATCAAGAGTTTCGCACCAGCCCTTGAACCTGAATGTGCCGCGGTACATTGTCAAGGCTTCAGGGATGCCGTAGATCTCAATGTAACTTATTGAATCCCTGTTGGGATAGACCTCAAGCTCGCCCACTCCCGGATAATCATAGGTGAACCTGTCCCTGAACAGATCTAAAGGCTCTATGGTCACCTTTTTCCCTTTTTTCAGGTACACGGCACCGTTCCTGCTGGCGAGCACAACACCCTTCGGACTCCATGAGAATTTGTATTTCAAGGGGTTATCGACAGCTTCAGGTGCAGGCAATGCTCCGCATAGCGAATAAAACTCTTCTATCCTGCCTCCCTTCCCGTGAACATGATCAATAATCTTCATTGCAGTCATGTGGTCGATACCCGGATCAAGTCCTGCTTCATTCAGCAGTATTATGCCGGCCTTTTTTGCAGCCTCATCAAGAGCCAGCATCTCCGGTTGCACATAAGATGTGGTGACAAGAGGTCTTCTGCATTTAATACAGGCCTTCGCAATCGTGACATGGTACCTGTAAGGCAGGAATGAGACTGCGAGATCATGTTCATTCAGGAGCTTTTCCAGAACTTCAGCTTCCTCTGTTGACCATCTCAGGGACCGGCCGTTCGGATGCCCCTTTATCATTCTGTCAGCTTTTTCTTTGGTAGTTGTGGCAACAGTGATCCCGAAGCCATGATCAAGAAGGTATTCCACCATCGGTTTCACAACAAGACCTGCACCTAAAATCAGAACCCTTTTCATATGATTATTTTACGACTATTAATTTGAGTACCAAACTAATGATAAAAATTCATAAAAAGTATGATTTTCATCCTGCCTCAGGTTTTCTAAATAACTATTTATAATATATTTGCAGCGTTATTTTGACAGTCAAAAACAAAGTAGATCTGATACTAATAAGAATTCTGAATGCTGATCTTTTCAATTACTGATTTTCACCTGGTTATAAGTATTACATTTTAATTTAATTTCTATCATGATTAGTTTACCTGGGGCGACCCCGTTTGAAATCATTGCAATTTGGTGCGTACTTGTCGTGGCATTTTTTGGTCTTGCTTATGCTATGTTCCTTCGAAGGCAGGTTATGGCCTGTGATAAAGGAACAGAAAAAATGCAGGATGTCTGGGATGGCATACGTTTGGGTGCAAATGCATATCTGAGAAGGCAGTTAAAAACGATCGTGCCACTTATTTTTGTTTTTACGGTTATCCTGTTCCTTTCTGTATATGTGGTACCTCCCACCGACGAGTCAAAGCTTCGTTTTACAGGTTATTCTGATCAGTCATTGAAACTTATAATCGGCATTGGCCGGGCTGTTGCGTTCATAATGGGTGCAGTCTTTTCTCTTATGGTGGGTCAGTTCGGAATGAGAATGGCAGTTCAGGCTAACGTGCGTGTAGCATCCGCTTCCCGGAGAAGCTTTTCCGAAGCTTTGAAAATAGCTTACAGGGCAGGTACTGTTACAGGGATGCTTACAGATGGACTGGGTCTCATGGGAGGCACCCTCATCTTTATTCTTTTCGGAGTAGCTTCACCGGATACCCTTCTCGGATTCGGTTTTGGAGGTACACTGCTTGCCCTTTTTATGAGGGTTGGCGGTGGGATATACACCAAAGCTGCTGATGTCGGCGCTGATCTTGTAGGAAAAGTTGAAGCTGGGCTTCCCGAAGACGACGAGCGTAATGCTGCTGTCATTGCCGACCTTGTCGGAGACAATGTCGGCGACTGCGCCGGTATGGCTGCCGATATTTTTGAATCGTACGAAGTAACCATCGTTTCAACGCTGATATTGGGCGTTGTCCTCTTTACCCAGACACATCTGCTGTCATGGATCATTTTCCCTCTGCTTGTAAGAGGCATCGGAGTCCTTTCTTCAATAATAGGCACATACCTTGTAAAAGGCAGCAAAAAGGACAGGAACTATAATGCACTGAAATCGATCAACAAAGGATTCTATTCTTCTGCCGCAATAAGTATAGCATCCTTCGGCATACTTTCAGCCTTTTACTTGCATGACTGGCACTCGTTCCTGTCGGTGGTTGTCGGTATAATTCTGGCGATTGTACTTGATGAGATCACAAAACACTTTACTGACGGAAATTTCCAGCCTGTGAAGGAAATCGCCAAAAATGCAAAGACAGGATCTGCAACACTCATATTGAAAGGCCTGAGTTATGGTTTTGAAATTTCTGTCTGGCAGACACTTGTCATTGCAATCACAATTCTTGCTTCCCTGATGATTTACTGGGGACAGCCGATAGTTTACACTCTTTACGGAGTGGCAATGACTGGTATCGGTATGCTTACTCTTACAGGGAACAATGTGGCAATGGATGCATTCGGACCCATTGCGGATAACGCGAATGGTGTCGGTGAGCTCTCACATCTCGACAGGGAAGCACGCAAGGTGATGGATTCACTTGATGCCACTGGTAATACTACAAAGGCAATAACAAAGGGTGTTGCAATAGGATCTGCTGTTATTGCGGCTGTTGCCCTGTTCGGATCATTTATCACTGATGTCAGCAAGGTTCAGATCCAGATGGGATTTGAGAAAGCTACCCAGCTGATTGAAACCGGCATACGTATTTCGGTTCCCATGGTATTCATAGGCTTCCTTATAGGAGGAGTTATCCCATGGTTATTTTCTTCTCTTACGATCAATGCGGTTACACGTGCTGCCGCACAGATAGTCGAAGAGGTCCGCCGCCAGTTCAGGATCCCCGGAATTATTGAAAGGACAGTCAAGCCTGATTATCAGAATGCTGTTGATATTTGCACGCTCTCGGCCCAGAAGGAACTTATCCCATTAGCCCTGATTGCGGTATTATCCCCGATATTAATCGGATGCCTTCTTGGAGTTGAAGCTCTGGGCGGCTTTCTGGCAGGGGTGATACTTTCGGGCCAGCTGCTTGCTGTTTTTATGGCAGGTTCGGGTGGCGCCTGGGATAATGCCAAGAAGACCATTGAAGACGGTCTGTACGGTGGTAAAGGTTCCGAAGCTCATCATGCGGCAGTTGTTGGTGATACGGTGGGAGATCCGCTGAAGGATACTGCAGGACCAGCACTTAACCCGATGATCAAGGTTATAAACCTTGTATCCCTTCTGGCAGCGCCCGTTATCATTGCCTATCAGAAGCCCGGTAACATTTCAGTCGGAATGTTCATAACTAGCCTGTTATGCCTTGCAATAGTTATCGGTGCTATTACGTTCTCAAAAAGAGGTGGTTTCAAAAAACAAGCTTTCGTGCAATAAACAAATCGAATCGTCAATATGAATGCATTATTTATTCAGATAACACAAATAGCTGATTCACTGAATAAGACTGTTGCAGGTGCGGCGTCGCTTCCTGTACAGCCTTCAGCCAGTCCCGCAACTCTTCTGGATATAATCATGAAGGGTGGTGTTATAATGATCCCGATCGCGCTCCTTTCGATAATCGCAGCGTACGTGTTTTTTGAACGATATTTCAGCATCAGGCGACACGTCAGTTCGGATGTAAATTTCATGGGCAATATCCGTGATTTCGTTGTGAATGGTAACACCGAATCGGCTCTTACACTCTGCCGCCATACTGACAAGCCAGTTGCCAGGATGCTTGAAAAAGGAATATCAAGGCTGGGAAAACCGATAAAGGAGATTGAGGAATCGATCGAGATAGCGGGTAAATTTGAGGTTTACGAAATGGAAAAGAATATACAGATTCTTGCCGTTATCGCAGGTATAGCCCCGATGTTCGGATTCCTCGGAACCATAATTGGTGTTATTAAAATTTTTTACAATATTTCAATGACCAGCGATGTCAGTATCGGCACTGTCTCCGCCGGCCTCTATACAAAGATGGTAAGCAGCGCATCAGGACTGATTGTTGGAATTGTTGCCTATATTGCATATCACTGGCTGAACACGATCCTTAATAAGGCTGTTCACCAGCTTGAATGGAATGCGATGAACTTCATCGATCTCTTACAAAGTCCGGCAAAATGATCACCCTGCGCAAAAAGAAGGACACAAGTGCTGAAGTGTTCACTTCATCGATGAACGACATCATGTTTTTCCTAATGTTGTTCTTCATTATCATTTCCACTCTGCTCAATCCCAGCATGATAAAGGTCTCATTACCTAAATCGGGTTACAGCCAGACGATCCAGAAGAAAGAGATCAACCTTACGGTTACAAAGGACAGGAGATATTATGTGAACAATACGCAGATTCCATATAATGATCTCGAGAACCAGCTGAAAAAGGAACTGGCACATTCTCCTGATGCCTTCGTGATGCTGAGGTTTGACAACACACTCTCTGTCCAGGATATGGTGAATGTTCTGACAATCGGGAACAAGCTGAATTCGAAAATGATAATTGCGACAGCAAAAGCCAGGTAAATCCAAAAATAACCACTTTCTCCCCGCCAGGTAGTATAAACATCTATTAATAAAATATTCCTCCATAACGCTGGCGCGAATTTGCAATTCGTGCCAGGCCTTTTAATGAAGTTCTGATTGGACTGAACCAGAAAAACTGCCCTCTTCAGAACCCTGTGAAAGTTCTAATATCTTTTGCTGCAAAGAGATCACAGAGAAGCAAAGAGATCCACAGAGCAGAAAAAAATTAACTTATCTTTGTTAATGTTCATAGAATTAACAAGGTTGCATTTTATCGAATCGCTATCTCCTGATGTCTGATTTTCAGAAATATGTTGAAACTCCGCTGATGAAGCAGTATTACAATGTCAAGTCAAAACATCCTGACGCGATATTGCTTTTCAGAGTGGGCGATTTTTACGAAACATTCGGAGAAGACGCGATTAAAGCTTCAGAGATCCTCGGTATAACCCTTACCAGAAGGGCCAATGGCGCCGCGTCATTTGTTGAACTTGCGGGCTTTCCGTACCATGCACTTGATACGTACCTTCCACGGCTCGTCAGGGCAGGCCAGCGGGTTGCAATCTGCGAACAGCTTGAAGATCCGAAGCTTGCGAAAAAAATTGTAAAGCGGGGCATTACAGAACTTATAACACCCGGCGTTTCAATGAACGAGAATGTTCTGAACCATAAGGAAAATAATTTCCTGGCAGCGGTTCATTTAGACAAGAAAATTGCAGGAGTTGCATTCCTGGATATTTCCACCGGCGAGTTCCTTGTCTCGGAAGGTACCTTTGAATATATAGATCAGATCCTGAACAACTTCCAGCCAAAGGAGGTGCTCTTTGAGAAGAAAAAAAACGACCTTTTCAATGAGACCTTCGGTACAAAATTTTACACATACAAGCTCGACGACTGGATTTTCACCCCAGAAGCCGCAAATGACAGGCTGCTTAAGCAGTTCGAGACCAGCTCATTAAAGGGATTTGGTATCCAGAACCTGACCTTTGGTATAATTGCTGCAGGAGCGATACTTTACTATCTCGATATAACCCAGCATGCACAGCTTGGCCATATTACAAACCTTTCAAGAATAGAGGAGGACAGGTATGTCTGGCTCGATAAATTCACCATCAGGAACCTTGAACTGTTTCATTCTCCCTACGAGGGAGCAAGAACACTTATCGATGTTATTGACCGCACCATTTCACCCATGGGCGGAAGATTGCTTAAAAGATGGATCTCTCTCCCTCTCAAGGATATCCAGCCTATTCAGGAGCGCCTTGATATAGTTCAGTATCTGGTTGATAATCCGTTGTTCATGACGGAAGCTGCCGGAATGATAAGACAGGTCGGCGACCTTGAAAGGCTTATTTCAAAAGTTGCTGTCAACCGCATCAATCCAAGAGAGGTTCTTCAGCTTAAAAGAGCCCTCAGGTCTGTTGACCTGTTGAGTGGTATGTGCATTAATAGTGGCTGCGAACCCTTAAAAGTGCTTGGGGAGCAGCTTAATCCATGCAAATCAATTGCAGATAAGATAGAAAGGGAGCTCGACAATGATCCTCCTGTACAGCTAATACGCGGTAAGGTGATTGCGAAAGGAGTTTCCGGAGAATTGGATGAACTAAGGGAAATCCTTTACAACGGCAAAGATTACCTGGCGAAACTGCAGGAACGGGAGAGCCAGAGGACAGGGATCTCATCACTGAAGGTGAGTTTTAACAACGTATTCGGATATTACATTGAAGTCCGGAATACTCACAAAGACAAGGTGCCTCCTGAATGGATAAGAAAGCAGACTCTTGTCAATGCTGAGAGATATATCACAGAGGAACTGAAAGAGTACGAAAACAAGATCCTTGGGGCTGAGGAAAAGATCATAAGCCTGGAGACCAAACTGTTCAATGATCTGGTATTGTCAATCCTTGAATTTATCCCCCCTGTGCAGCTCGATGCCTCCCTTATTGCCCGTCTGGATTGCCTGCATTCATTTGCCGTCGTCTCAGTCGAGAATAGTTATGTCAGACCGTCAATAAATGATTCCCTGGTCATTGACATCAAAGATGGACGTCACCCTGTTATTGAAAAACAGCTGCCTGCGGGCGAATCATATATCCCAAATGACCTGATCCTTGACGTGGAGGATCAGCAGATCATAATTCTGACCGGGCCAAACATGTCAGGCAAATCAGCGCTTCTGCGGCAGACAGCTTTAATTGTGCTTCTGGCTCAGACCGGGTGCTTTGTACCTGCTGCGAAGGCCGATATCGGGATAGTCGACAAGATCTTTACAAGGGTAGGGGCATCCGATAACATTAGTCTTGGCGAATCGACTTTCATGGTCGAGATGAATGAGACTGCAAGCATACTGAATAACCTTTCAGACCGGAGCCTTATACTGCTCGATGAAATAGGAAGGGGAACAAGCACTTATGACGGGATCTCAATTGCCTGGGCAATGGTTGAATACCTGCATGAGAACAGGCACAGGGCCAAAACTTTGTTTGCAACTCATTATCATGAGCTTAATGAAATGGAAAATTCCTTTTCAAGGGTAAAGAACTATAATGTCTCGATCAGGGAATTCAACAATAAAGTGATCTTCCTCAGGAAGCTGAAAAGAGGAGGAAGCGAGCACAGCTTCGGGATCCATGTTGCTAAAATGGCAGGCATACCCAGAAGCGTTGTCAACAGGGCAGGAGAGATACTGAAGGAGCTTGAACAGAGCCATGAAAAGCAGGAGCTTACAAAACCCATTGCTGACCTTGCGGATCACAGGGAGGGTATGCAGCTGAGCTTCTTCCAGCTTGATGATCCTGTTCTTAAGCAAATCAGAGATGAGATACTTGATCTCGACTTAGATAATCTTACCCCTGTTGAAGCCCTGAACAAGCTTTACAATATCAGGAAGTTTCTGAAATGATCCATCCGAAATAAGTCCCTGAATTCCATTGCTATCCCGGAAATTATCTTAAATTTACTAAGTACTTGGTTCTTTCTTTTCCGGGCAATCCTTTAATCACAAAGATTATGGAAAAACATTTTCTTATGGATATTTCCAACGGGGGTGTGCTTTACCAGGCTTTTTACCTGCTGGCCTTTTTAAGCGCCTATACAATTCTCATTTACGAAGGATATAAAAGGAAATTTCCGCTGCTTTCCTGGGTCCTTCTCCTGACAAGTGTTCAGCTGGCCGCAATCATTGGGACCAAGGTATTCTCTTACTCCTGGAACGACTGGCAATACATGTTCCGGAATCATACTTTGCTTCTTAACAGGGAAAAATCACTGCTTGGATGTGTTCTCCTGGCAGCCGGGACTTTTCTTGCCGCCAAAAAAATCATGAAATTCAGGTACCCAGTATGGGACACATTTGCCATAGCATTTCCCGTCGCAGTTTCATTTATGACCACCGGCTGCTTCCTTTATGGCTGCTGCCATGGTACCATCACACACCTTCCATGGGCTGTACAATATCCTGTTATGTCGCTTGCACACTATCATCAGTTCGAAGCGGGTCTGCTGACAAACAATGATCTTTATTCCCTTCCTGTTCATCCGGTTCAGCTGTATGCCACAGCAGGCGGGATAATTGTAGCTCTTCTGGTTATGAGACTCCGTCGTCACCTGAAAGCAACGGGGAGCCTTTTGATCTGCTCGGTGATGCTTTTCGTCCTTATGAGATTTACTGTTGAATTCTTCAGAGACCCTCAAACAAACAGGTTCGGAGGGGATATGCTCTGGATCCTTAAGCAGGTTCAATGGTTATATCTTCTGACAGCGACTGTAATGGGAATCCTGCTTTTCATTCGTGAAAAAAGTTTCAAGACAGGTCCCGACATTGGAGAAATCGTTCTACCCGGATTGACCCTTCAGGTTTTATTTCTGCTGTCCCTGGTAATCATTTTTGCATTATTGAGGAACTGGTTCAGGCTTCCGGAGATAATGGCACTTAATATCGCCCTTGTTCCTGCACTTATTTTTACCGGAATTGAAATTTATAAAAGATCCTCCTCCTACAGGTACAGGTGGGTTTTTGTCTGCAGCCTGATACTTCCCATTTTCCTTATGAGCCAGACATTACCTCAAACAAAGATTGATTCTTCACTGATAAAAAATTACAAAACATATCATACAATCGGAGGAGGCTTTGCCACAGGCAGCTATACTGACGAAAGAACAAACTTCACCGGCAGCGGATGTGATATGGTCTCAAACACCGAATATTTCACTCAAAAATATACTGCCGGCGGAGGAAATTATATCTATACGCTCGAGAATCCTGAAAAGGAAACCATAACGAGATTCGGAGCAGGTGTTGCTCTGGGAAATTACCGCCAGACCAGATTTTCAACAGGAATAATGAGTAAGTTTTTCCTGTTTGACTTCCATCCGTATGTGAAATATGACACGCGCTGGATCGGAATTGGAGGCGGATTGCACATGGGGAATATCCCGTTTACACGAGGAGACACCAACCAGGAGGGAACGGGGACAACTACCGAGAGCAATTTTAACACGTATTTGTTTCCGCAATTTTACCTCAGGGTTGGAATTGCAAGGTACCTATTTGCGGATTTTCATGTAGCGGATCAGTTACCGGTTTCCAGTCCGGGATTAGGTTTCCAGGCAGGTGTTGGATCGGGACTTGGACTGAAGAGTGGGTTAAATATACGCACCGGTTTTTCATTCCTTGAGAGAAACTCGTATTATATATCAGCATATTTGCCAATTGAAAACAGTATTGTCATCGAGCCTTTGTTCAACTGGACATTCCATCAAAGTATACCTGATGGTTATCCGAATCTTCCTGAAAATCAGTTTTCCCTTGGTATTTCGTACAGGTTTGGGCATAAATAACCTGATTATTATCTTTTGAAATATTTTTGCACCTTTAGGGCGTCAAAAATACCTGTTTTCATGAAGATCTTATACTACTTTATCCTTGCATCTTTTCTGCTTATAACATCATGCTCAGGTTCAAACAAATGGTTCCGGTCAGGTGAAACCAGAAAAAAGCCTGAGGGAATATCAATAAAGAGAACCCTGATGCCTGCAACACCTATAAAAGAGGTCGAGGAAAAGCTGGTTGCCAACGATGAAAAAGCTGCCGATACGCATAAATATTTTGTCATTATTGGAAGCTTCAGGATCTCAGGTAATGCCAGAAAGTATCAGTCACAAATTGTAAAGGACGGATTTGCCTCTGAGATACTGAAAAATGAAGCGGGTCTGTACCGTGTATCCGTAAAGGCTACTGACGATATAACTGAGGCAAGGGATGAGGTTAGAAGAA
>JAUZNW010000097.1 GCA_030706785.1 Bacteroidota bacterium
TCCTTTATCATCAGGTTCACTGAACAGATAGCCTTTGACAGGATATTTATCAGCCTGGATAAGCGCATCCTTATAAAAGTTCCTCTGATTCTCGAGAAGCTTCTCCTTCAGATCAAGACCTGCCTTCAATGTTGAAAGTGAGACTGTAAACTGGTTACGGATAGCAAACGGGAATGAAAGCAATCCTCCCGGGGTCTCCTTAAGATGTCCCTTTACACCAGCCTGCTCAAACAATATGCCCACTGATCCGTGAATATCAGGGTACGATGAGCCTTTCCCAACGTAGAAATCATCGTATCCCTCCTCAGAATAGTAAAGACTGCCAATCTCATCAAGATATTTCTCATGGTATTTGCCAATCTCTGCCGTAAGAGTGATTATTTCAGAAGGTGTAAGAGGATTATTACGGGTCGCGACACCCGGCTGAAAGAAAAATGTTTCATTCGCCCCCATCTCGTGATGGTCAGTATTTATGTCAGGCTTCCATCTGTGAAATGCAGCAATGCGTCCCGCAGTCTCAGGTTGCTGTAGCATTATATAGTCGCGGTTGAGGTCAAACCAGTAATGGTTGGTCCTGCCTCCCGGCCAGGTCTCGCTGAATTCCCATGAAGCGGGATCGGGATTATTATTCAGGCTTTTTGTGAAGTTAACCCATGTTGAATGACGCTGCATCCCATCCGGATTCAGTGCGGGATCGATAAGGATTACAGCATTTTCAAGCAGTTTGTCGATTTCCGGTCCCTGACCGGCAACCAGATAATAGGCAACAAGGGCAGATGAATTCTGGGCGCTGGATTCGTTCCCGTGAACACCATAGCCGAGCTTTATGAATACAGGCATGTTCCGGATATCCATCTTATCCGATTTTGAAGGATCGCAAAGAGCAAGATGCTGCTGCCGCAATTGTTCGATATTATTAATGTTCTCCGCTGAGCTGATAATAAGTTGTCCCAGCGGGCGGCCTTCATAGCTCCTTGCATATTCTTCCCAAATGGCCCGGTCTGAAATTTCTGCCAGCTTGAGCATATAGGTATAGAGCTTGTCATGGGTCAGGTGCCATTCACCTATTTCATGTCCGAAAAACTGCCTGGGGGTTGGAATTGCCGAACTGTACGTAATCTCCTTTGGCAGGTAATAATCAAGCGTTATCTGTGAATTTATTAACAATGAGAAAGTTAATAGAATGGATATAATGAAGGGTTTTTTCATAGGGATAGGAGATGGATTTATACTAAGATATAGAATTTCTTTATAACCACGGAGACCACAGAGAATCACAAAGATACAATGATTTGCTCTGTGTTTTTCGTTGTGCACTCCGTGTCACTCTGTGGTGAATTGGATTTGATCTTTACGCCTTCGCTCATAGTGCTTCGAATCGCCCCACTCACCGTAGACAACCTCATTATCAGCAAGGCTTACCCTGGCTTCAAGGCAGCTTTGACAATCCTCCGCTGAATCATAAGTGCATGGTTTGTTCTCATAAAGCTTGTAACTGTCGCGGTATTTCCCCGGGGTAATGTTAGGCATTATGATATTGGCTCCGATCCTGACTGCTTTTTCCCTCCCTATCGGATCTATAGCCTGGAGTGCTGTGGCAGCAACAATGTTAATATCCTTCATCATGATCCTGAGGATGGCGATCATTCTCAGGGTAAGATCAAACCTCTCTCCGACAGGAAGTAGTTCTCCGGCGTATTCAATAAGAGGTGTTTCCGCATGCTCAATATAAGGTCCCATCCCGCACATGTCGATATCGAAGTCCTTCATAAAGAGCAGGTCATTTGCAAGATCTTCATTGGTCTGGAATGGCAATCCTATCATAACCCCGGTTCCGACCTGGTAACCAATATTCTGGAGACTCTTCAGGCAATTAAGCCTTCTCCTGAAATCGTGCTTTGAATTCCTTGGATGGATCTTTTTGTAAAGATCTTCATTGGTAGCTTCAATCCTCAGAAGGTAACGATGAGCACCGGCATCAAACCATCTTTTATATGCTTCATGCTCCTGTTCTCCTACCGACAAGGTGATACCCAGCTTCCCACCCGACAACTCCTTTATCCTGTGCAGGAGATTTTCAATCCGGCCGGTCACTGAAGCACTTTCAAGCTCCCCTGACTGAAGGGCCAGAGATCCGTAATTATTGTCAAATGCAAATTTTGCAGCAGCTAATATCTCTTCGTCACTGAGGTTGTACCTTCGCAGATTTTTATTACCCTTTCTGATACCACAGTAAAGACAATCCTTGCTGCAGATATTTGAGAATTCGATCAAACCCCTGAACCAGACTTTTTTCCCGATATATTTCTCTTTTACTTCAGCGGATTTCTGAAAAAGGAGGGTCCTCTCTTCCCCTATGCAGGTTAGAAGAGTTATGATTTCCTCCCTGGAAAAATTATCTTTTGTCAGTATTTGTTTTACACTCATTTGGTTCTGTCTCCAGCAACCCACCCCAACCCCTCCGGGGAAAGGATTCTCTTTGTTACCCCTCCTTGCGAAACGGATAGGGGCAGGGGTGAGTTTATGGATTTGCAAAATTAGCTTTAAAATTCATTTGTTATACAGGCTGAATTATCATGACTCCTCATTTGTTTTGTACTGTTTATTTTTATTATATTGCCTTCATATAAGCATTTTGTTCGTGATCTGTTATATATCAGAAATCTATCTGTTCGCTGTTGCACATAATGTAGGTTATCTTAAACGGTTTGGCGGTCTCTGATTCTGTTGATCATCAGAGAGATGGATTTGTTAAACCGATCCAAAACCAAAAGATATCAATGATAAATGACAAGCTCATAAATCCTGGCAGCATTGTAGTGGTCGGGGGTTCTGACGACCTTTTAAAGCCCGGCGGAAAAATTCTGAAAAATATTATTGAAGGAGGCTTCTCCGGAAACCTGTTTGTGGTGAATCCGAAGCAGGATCTCATTCAGGGTGTAAGATCCTACAGGGATATAAGGGATATTCCACCGGCAGATCTGGCGATACTGGCAATACCTTCAAGGTTTTGTTATGAAGTTACGGAAGTCCTTACAAAAGAAAAAGGTACAAAAGCCTTTATAATCATTTCTGCAGGATTCAGTGAGGCAGGCGACGAAGGCAGGAAACTTGAAAAGGAAATAGCAGTTCTTGTCGAAAAAGCCGGAGGATGCCTGATCGGTCCCAATTGCATAGGTGTCGTGACCCAGTCTTACCACGGCGTCTTTACTACCCCTGTACCGAAATTGTCGGAAAAAGGTTGTGATTTTGTTTCCGGATCAGGAGCCACTGCACTGTTCATTATTGAATCTGCGTTACCCAAGGGTCTGAGCTTTGCAAGTGTCTTCTCCGTGGGTAACAGCGCCCAGACAGGGGTGGAAGAGGTGCTTGAATACTGGGATCTCAATTATGATCCTGTAAAAAGTTCGCCGATAAAAATAATTTATGTCGAAACAATACCCAATCCAGACAAGCTTCTTCATCACGCATCATCACTTATCAGGAAGGGATGCAGGATTGCAGCAATAAAAGCCGGAACGACAGAGGCGGGAAGCAGGGCTGCATCTTCACACACAGGAGCAATGGCATCTTCCGATTCGGCTGTTGAGGCATTGTTCCGCAAGGCGGGAATAGTAAGATGCACAGGGCGTGAGGAGCTGACCACTGTAGCTTCGGTTTTCATGCATAGACCTCTTAAAGGAAGGAACATAGCCATAATAACCCATGCAGGAGGTCCTGCTGTGATGCTTACCGATGCTCTCTCGGCTGGCGGGATGAATATACCAAAACTTGAAACGGAGGATCAGAACAGGATACTCTCGATGATGAATACAGGAGCTTCAGCAGTCAATCCCATAGATATGATTGCCACTGCCACGATCGATCAGCTTGACAGGGTGATAGAGTATGTTGACAAGCAACTCGCGACGATTGACGGCATGAGCGTAATTTTCGGGAACAACGGCCTCAATGACATGACGGAAGTATATGATCTTCTGCACAGGAAGATCAACTCATGCAACAAACCGCTGTATCCGATACTTCCGTCTGTCTCGAGCTCTTTCAGTGAGCTTGAGTATTTCATGAATAAGGGTCATATCAATTTCCCTGACGAGGTGGTACTTGGCCGGGCACTTACAAGAATTTCCAATACACCGTATCCTGCTGAGGAAAAGATCTTCCTTGACGAGGTAGATGTGCCAAAAATCAGGAGGATAATAGATAATGCAGAAAACGGTTACCTCGCACCTTCAGTTATCCAGGAACTGCTTAATGCAGCCAGCATCCCGGTTGTAAAAGAAGCAGTGGCTTCAACCAGGAGGGAGATAATTTCTCTTTCCAACAAAATGGGTTATCCCCTTGCACTGAAGGTCGTTGGCCCTGTGCATAAATCAGATGTTGGAGGCGTAACGCTTAACATTAAATCACAGAACCATCTTGAAGCCGAATTCAGGAGAATGAAGAATATAAAGGGTGTGACCGGAGTGTTGGTTCAGGAGATGCTGTCAGGGACAGAGTTATTCATCGGGGCCAAATATGAGCCAAGGTTCGGTCATATTATACTGTGCGGCCTTGGTGGTATATTTGTCGAGGTTCTCGGGGATGTTTCATCAGGGCTGGCACCTCTTACATTCAGTGAAGCAGACTCAATGATTAAGAGCCTGAGAGCCTATAAGATAATAAAAGGCACACGCGGTAAACCGGGCATAAATGAATCGAGATTTGCCGAGATCATAGTCAGGCTGTCAAGCCTGCTGAGGTTTGCCACCGAGATAAAGGAAATAGACCTGAATCCTCTCATCGGCAGTCAGAAGGGAATTACGGTTGTCGATGCGAGGATCAGAATTGAAAAGTGATATTAATGTCATTCCGGATAATCTTACGGAATTATATGTAAGTTCGGGGTTTTAATTTTTAATGATCGGTAAGAATTATGCTAATTCCACAATTGTCGGTATTTCTTGAAAATAAATCTGGCCGACTCACGGAAGTGCTGGAAGTCCTTGGGAGGGAGAATATCCGCATAACTGCATTAAGCGTGGCCGATACTTCAGAGTTTGGAATATTGAGGCTTATTGTTTCCGATCCTGAAAAGGCCAGGTCAATTCTGAAGGAACAGCTGTTCACGGTAAACCTTTCGCAGGTTATTTCAGTAATGGCTCCAAACGAAGCCAGGTATTATGCAAGGATTTTAAAAATATTATCCGATCAGGATATAAGTATTGAATACACATATGCATTCCCACGCGGATCCAAATCAGTCATTATTCTCCGGTGCAGCAATAATGACCAGGCCATTAAAGCCCTGAAGGACCATGAAATGGAGCTGCTGAATGCAAGTGAATTGTATAAGATCTGATTTTTACCCCTTTCCCCCTTAAGGTGGTAAAAAGAGAATGGCAAAAGTCTCCTTCAGGCCTGCCCTGAGCGAAGCCTCAGGGGGATTTTGGGGTGAATGATGGCAGTAAAAGCCATGTGGAACTGAAAAGTTGGATTCGAAAGAAGTAAATGGATATCTGGAACAGGCATTTCGAGTGCATGGACCGTGATGAACTCAGGAGGGTCCAGTCGGAGAGACTCATAGAATCGGTCGAAAGAGCATACTTTAACGTGCCCTACTACCGGCATAAAATGCAGGAACTCGGACTGGGTCCTGAAAGTATCAGGTCAATTGACGATATAGTGAAGCTTCCTTTTACAACCAAGCAGGACCTGCGCGATAATTATCCCTTCGGGCTGTTTGCAGTGCCAATGAGTGAAATTGTGAGGATACATGCCTCATCCGGCACCACCGGAAAACCTACTGTTGTTGGATACACAAGGAATGATATCTCGACATGGTCGGAGGTGATGGCCAGAACACTGACATGCGCCGGAGCCAGCAGGAACGATTTCATCCAGATAGCTTATGGATACGGCCTGTTCACCGGCGGGCTCGGATTGCATTATGGCGGTGAGAAAATCGGTGCATCTGTGATCCCGATCTCAGGCGGCAACACTCTCCGTCAGATACAGCTCATGCACGATTTTGGCAGCACTGTGCTTGCCTGTACGCCATCCTACGCCCTTTACCTGGCTGAAGCCATACAGGACAGCGGCATAAGCCGCGATGAGTTTAAATTGAGGGTCGGTGTATTCGGAGCTGAGCCCTGGACTGAGAACATGCGCAGGGAGATCGAGGATAAATTAAAGATCAAAGCAATTGATATTTATGGCCTCAGTGAAGTGATCGGTCCTGGAGTTGCTAGTGAATGTCTCTTTCAGGATGGATTGCATGTAAATGAGGATCATTTCTATCCCGAGATTATCAATCCCGAAAATCTGGAGGTCCTTCCTCCAGGAAACCACGGAGAGCTTGTATTCACAACCCTTACAAAGGAAGGCCTGCCGTTGATAAGGTACAGGACACGTGACCTTACAAGACTGAACACTGAAAAGTGCAGATGCGGACGAACCCTTTCGAGGATGGACAAATGCCTGGGAAGGAGCGATGATATGCTTATCATCAGGGGAGTTAACCTCTTCCCGTCCCAGGTTGAGAGCACACTGCTTGAAATAGGTGATATCAAACCTCATTACCAGCTTATTGTCGACAGGGTTAATAACCTTGACACACTGGAACTTAAAGTTGAGGTTGATGAGGCATTCTTGCTTGACAGGATAAGCCAGCTGGAGGCTTTAAGGAAGAAAATTCAGGATACAATGGAAAGTTCACTGGGGCTTGGCATAAAAATTACCCTTGTCGAACCCAGGATGATCGAAAGAAGTGAAGGCAAGTCGCAACGTGTCATCGATAAAAGGAAATTTTAAAATAACATCTTAATGAATAACATTCCAATATCCGAAAGCACGATCGAGGCTGCAAAGGAAGCTACCGGGATCAGAGCAGCTGGTAAAGCTTCCATACGTGAAATAGTTTTCCTTGTTAACGAGATAGAATCCAGAACCGGAATTAATTTCGTCAGGATGGAGATGGGTGTACCCGGCCTTCCTGTCCCTTCAATTGCCGTTGAAGCAGAAATCGATGCACTCAGGAAAGGAGTTGGAGCGATTTATCCTGAAATTACCGGCCTCGATATACTGAAAAAGGAAGGATCAAGATTCATAAAGCTTTTTCTTAATGTTGACCTGAAGGCAGAAGGATGCATTCCGACTGTCGGATCGATGATGGGATCCATGCTGTGCTTCCTGGTTGCAAACAGGAATGACCAGACCAAGGAAGGTACTCTTTTTATTGATCCTGGATTCCCTGTCCAGAAACAGCAGGTTAAGATGCTTGGACATGACTATTTTTCATTTGACGTATATAATTACCGTGGAAAGAAGTTGAAAGCCAAGCTTGAATCTTTTCTGGATACCGGAAAGGTTTCGTCGCTTCTCTATTCCAACCCGAACAATCCGACCTGGATCTGTCTGAATGAGGAGGAGCTGGCAATAATCGGTGATCTTGCACGTGAGTATGATGTGATCGTAATCGAGGACCTGGCTTATTTCGGAATGGATTTCAGGAAGGATTATTCCAATCCCGGCAAACCACCTTTCCAACCTACGGTTGCCCATTATTGTGATGATTATATTTTACTGATTTCCAGCTCAAAGATCTTCAGTTACGCCGGTCAGCGTATTGCACTGATGGCAATTTCAGATCACCTTTTCAACAGATCTTACCCCGATCTGCTTAGATATTATACTTCTGATAAATTCGGGCACTCGGCAATATTCGGGGCTCTCTACGGGATTTCTGCAGGAGTCAGTCATTCAGCTCAATATGGACTTGCTGAACTCCTTAAAGCAGTCAATGACGGCAGGTACAGGTATCGCGATGACATCATTGAATACGGGGAAAAGGCAAGGATCATGAAAAAAATATTTACTGAGAATGGTTTTAATATATTATATAACAGGGATCTTGATGAACCTCTGGCTGACGGATTTTATTTTACAATATCCTATCCGGGGATGACGGCCAGGGAATTAATCGATGTCCTGCTCCGTTATGGAATAAGTGCAATTACACTCGATACAACAGGCAGTGAAAGGGACAATGGGCTGAGAGCATGCGTTTCGCTCGTTCCAAGGTCAATCTTTCCTGACCTTGACTACCGCCTTAAATGTTTCACGAAAGACCATCCGGTTAGTAAAAATTAATTGACAAGATATGGCAAAGATCAGAGGGAGTATAGTAGTGAATATAGAGAGATGCAAGGGATGCGAAGTATGTATGGTCTCCTGTCCGACCGGCACTATTGCGATGGCTAAGGAAGTAAACAGCAAAGGATATAATTACGCATATCCGGCAAATCCCGAATTATGCATTGGTTGCGCAAGCTGTGCAATAGTGTGCCCTGATGGAGTAATAACTGTTTATAAGACAAAAATATAAATTACCGATGGAAAGGGAATTAAGACTGATGAAGGGTAATGAGGCCATTGCAGAAGCTGCGATCAGGGCCGGAGCTGATGGTTATTTCGGATATCCTATCACTCCGCAAAGTGAGATAATTGAGTACCTCATGGAGGCAAAGCCCTGGGAAACCACCGGTATGGTTGTTTTACAGGCCGAAAGCGAACTGGCAGCCATCAATATGGTTTACGGAGGTGCAGGTTGCGGGAAGAAAGTAATGACCTCTTCTTCTTCCCCGGGAATA
Organism: Bacteroidota bacterium; assembly: GCA_030706785.1. Lineage (GTDB taxonomy): Bacteria > Bacteroidota > Bacteroidia > Bacteroidales > VadinHA17 > LD21. Next base: position 8,631 of record JAUZNW010000097.1, read on the forward strand.
AGCCTCAAGCAGGAAGGAATAACATATATTGCCGGTGCGGAACTTCCCTGCCTTGTTGTAAATGTTGTCAGAGGCGGCCCCGGTCTTGGTACCATACAGCCATCCCAGTCTGATTATTTCCAGGCAGTAAAGGGAGGGGGTCATGGCGATTATCACCTGATAGTGCTTGCCCCTGCTTCTGTCCAGGAGATGGCTGATTTCGTGGGCCTTGGCTTTGACCTGGCTTTCAAATACAGGAATCCGGTTATGATACTTTCAGACGGAGCAATCGGGCAAATGATGGAGAAAGTATGGCTGGGTCCGCAGAAGGAAAGGTCGAAAACCATCCAGGAATGGGCTACAACAGGCAAGTCCCCTGACAGGAAAAGAAATATTATAACCTCACTTGAACTTGATCCGTATCGCCAGGAGATTTTTAATCAGAAGCTGGTATCAAAATATAATGAGATCAAGGAAAAAGAGGTCCGTTTTGAGGAATTTCAGTGTGAAGATGCTGAGTACCTTATGGTTGCATACGGGACCAGTGCAAGAGTGTGCCAGAAGGCAGTCGAATTAGCACGTAATCAGGGAATAAAGGCGGGCTTGCTCAGGCCGATAACCCTGTTCCCGTTCCCGTCTGCACAACTGAACAAAAGAGCTGACATGGTTAAGATGATGCTGGCTGTCGAGATGAGTGCCGGGCAAATGGTCGAAGACGTGATGCTTTCAGTAAACGGTAAAGTGCCTGTTTATTATTACGGAAGAATGGGAGGAATGATCCCGACACCTGATGAGGTAGTTGATAATCTTAAAACAAGAATTGGAGGTTGAGTCATGAAGGAAGCAACAGGAATCAAGGAAATTATAAAGCCGGAAAACCTTGTGTACAAAAGGTCAGCAGTTCTGACTGACGATATAATGCATTACTGCCCGGGATGCGGACACAGCACAACGCATCGTATTCTTGCAGAGATAATCGAGGAAGAGGGACTTCAGCGGGATACCATTGCAGTATCACCTGTTGGTTGCTCAGTCTTCCTGTATAATTACCTTGATGTGGATTGTCAGGAAGCCGCTCATGGGCGTGCGCCGGCTGTGGCAACCGGGATTAAGCGCCTGCTGCCTGAAAAATTTGTTTTCACCTATCAGGGCGACGGAGACCTGGCAGCCATCGGAACCGCAGAAACAATCCATACATGCAACAGGGGTGAAAATATCCTGATTATTTTCATAAATAACGGAATATATGGCATGACAGGCGGACAGATGGCGCCTACCACTTTGCCGGGAATGAAATCCTCCACTTCACCGTACGGAAGGGATGTCAAGCTGATGGGTAATCCTATAAAGATCACAGATATAGTTGCGACGCTGCCCGGAACCTATTATGTAACCCGGCAGAGTGTCCACACACCTGCAAATGTCAGGAAGACAAAGAAGGCCATAAGGAAAGCAGTTCAGTATCAAAAGCTTAGTAAGGGGACCTGTTTTGTGGAGATCGTTTCAAACTGCCCTTCGGGATGGAAAATGACTCCTGTCCAGGCAAATAAATGGCTTGAGGAGAACATGTTACCGTACTATCCTCTGGGCGATCTCAAGGTTCCCCGGGAACAGGAAACTCAACAAAAATCAAACATTGAAAAAAATGACTGAAGAAATCATAATAGCCGGCTTTGGCGGGCAGGGTGTCCTGTCGATGGGTAAAATTATGGCATACTCAGGCGTAATGCAGGACATGGAGGTAAGCTGGATGCCATCGTACGGTCCAGAGATGAGGGGAGGAACCGCAAATGTTATCGTTATACTGAGTGATGAGCGTATAAGCTCTCCTGTAATCAGGCATTTTGATACAGGAATAATACTCAACCAGCAATCACTTGACAAATTTGAGGAATCGATCAAGCCCGGTGGAATACTTGTTTATGATGGTAACGGCATAACAAGGCATCCTGAAAGAAAGGATATATCGATCTACAGGGTGGATGCTGCAGAAGAGGCATCAAAAATGAACAGCCCGAAAACCTTCAATATGATCGTTCTTGGAGGATTCCTCAAGGTAAAGCCGGTCCTGAAGCTGGAAAATGTCATTAAGGGTCTTAAAAAATCACTTCCGGAGAGGTATCATAAGCTTATTCCCGAAAATGAAAAAGCCCTGATCAGGGGTGAGGAAATCGTAAAGGAGATTCATAAGGTATAGCTGTTGCCTACTTCTCGTAGAAATGCATCTCTTTAATATATTTCCACACCTCCGGATGAAGGAAATATGATATATTCCTCCCTCTCTTTATACTGTTCCGTATGAATGTCCCCGAAATATCCATCAGCGGTGCATCGACCCGCCTGATACTTGCTTTGGCAATGATCGAATCGAGGATGACGTTATCCTTTTTTACAATGCCGGGCCGCGGATAAACATATAACGGATAAAGTCTTACAAGCTCGAGAGCATTTTTCCATTTGTGCAGGGTATAGAGGTTATCCTCGCCCATTATGAGAACAAACCTGTTGTCAGGATATTTTTCAGTCAGGAGGGCCATAGTATCGATGGTGTATGAAGGAGCCGGCCTGTTGAATTCAATATCAGACGGTTTAAAATCATCATTATCTCCAACGGCAAGTTCAACAAGATAAAGCCGGTCACGGTCAGGTAGGAGAGTATCCCTCTTTTTGAGTGGATTCAGCGGACTCACCACAAACCAGACCTGGTCGAGATCAGTGAACTCCTTCATATATCCGGCAATCGCAGTATGGCCGATGTGAATGGGATTGAATGAGCCGAAGAACAGGCCGACTTTTAACATGGTTACTTGTTGCTTGTTGCTTGTTGCCTGTTGCCTGTTGTCAATCAACTGGCAACCAGAACCCACCAGCTAGCATCGTTCATTTATAAAACTATCAACTATCTTATAAACTTCATTCTGTACCCTATCCAGGTCATCGTTGACTACAATCTGGTCAAACTGGCTGGCAAGTTTCATTTCTTCCATAGCTTTTTCAACCCTCATCCTGATTTTTGACCTGTCCTCTGTAGCCCGGCTGATAAGCCTCTCTTCAAGATCCTTTACTGAAGGTGGCATAATGAAAATTGAGATCGCCCTGGTACCGAAAATATTCTTAAGATTTATCCCTCCTTCAACATCAACATCAAAAACCACGTGACAGTTTTTTCCCCAGATCCTTTCAACCTCACTTTTAAGTGTCCCGTAAAACTGATTTTCATACACTTCCTGCCATTCTATAAATTCACCGTTCCTGATCTTTTCCCTGAACTCATTGACTGAAATAAAATAATATTCCTTTCCATTTACCTCGCTACCTCTCGGTTTCCTCGTAGTTGCAGAAACAGAGAATTCCAGGTTCGGATTCTTCCTTAGCAGATAATTTGCTATTGAGGTTTTGCCTGCACCCGATGGAGCCGAAATTATTACCATATAGCACTTCATGAATATCAGATTATCCTGATCTTAAAGGATATTGTTAGTCTGCTCCTTTATTTTCTCCAGTTCATCCTTCATCATCACAACCAGTTTCTGGATGGAAGCGTCGTTGGCCTTTGATCCGATCGTGTTGACCTCACGGCCGATCTCCTGGACTATAAAGCTGAGTATCTTTCCGTTAGGAGCTTCATTATCAACAGTATCAAGGAAGTACTCGCAATGCTTTTTCAGCCTTACTTTTTCTTCGTTTATATCGAATTTCTCAAGGTAGAAGATAAGCTCCTGTTCAAACCGGTTCTTATCAATATTCTCGGTTCCTGCATTTTCTTCCAGTATTGACATAAGTCTTTCCCTTATCCTGGAGATCCTTCCCGGTTCAAACGATTCAATCGTGGACAGATGGGTAAGTATTTTCGAGATACAGCCCTTCATATCTGTCTCTATGGATTTGCCCTCCTCAATTCTGTACAGGTCGAGAATCCTCAATGATTCAAGTATTTGTGTTCTTACGAGTTCCCATTCCGAATCAGGAAGCTCCGGCCTTTCGGTTTTGAGTGCGTCAGGAAGTTTCATGATCATCGGAAGTATCGCATCGTCTACGCTGATGTTGAGTTCTCCGGCAATCTCTTTCAGCTGATTGTAATAATTCTTTATCAGCGATTTGTTGAATACAGGTACGCCTTCATCCTCCAGGATGTCGAAATATATTGAAAGTTCAATTTTCCCCCTGTCAAGCTTCTGACTTATCAGGTTCCTTATTTCAGGTTCCTTTTCCTTGTAAAGCCAGGGCAGCTTTGTGGTCAGATCAAGCTGCCTGGAATTGAGGGATTTTATTTCAATTGTAATTTTTTTCTGCGGTGTTTCAGCCATGGCCTTCCCATAGCCTGTCATCGATTTTATCATCTGTAAATTGTAATTGCTTTATCTCGTATCAGCCCCTGAATCGCCCAAAGGGGACCTCATTTTGTTAATGTTTAAAAGCCTCCCCTGGAGGGAAGGGGGTAATTAATACTCTGAAAGTTACAAGTTTCCGTCATATTTAGCAACTTCCATCTATTCCTACCGCACGGTACTGCAATATACTTGATCGCGCAAAGGAAATGAATTCTGTGTTATTATCAAAACTGTGCCTGGTGCCCGGATACGAAAGCCATTGCATAATTTATCGTATTCTCGGCCGTTTAATCTAATTACCTGAACCCAATTGCTTATGAAAGGAAGATTTCTGCTCCCTTTTTCTGTCATTTTATTATTCTCCATACCACAGCTATTCTCACAGGGATTTGATTATAAAGAACTGGCCCTTAAAGCCAGGAAGGATCTGATCAGTGGTAAGAGCCTGTCACTTGATTCCGTTATGAAAAAGCCTGAAATAAAGTTATCACACAGCCAGGCTTTAGAATTTATCAGGAAAATGTGCCAGCCTTACCTCTGGAAAAGTGTAAATGACCCCTTGAGATCAGCTCTGGAACATCTTTTTTGTGAAGCATCCAATCCGCCATACGATTCGACTGAATACCTGCTCAGGAGATTCCCGTACGATTCGATCGGTATCAGCTGGGATAAATTCTATATCTGGGAACCAATGCGCCTGAGTATACCGGTTGATTCACTCGATAAGCCGGATTCAGCCGACGTAGCAGCTTCTGATACTTTGCTGAAAAATTCAGCGAAGTCACTGAAAGATACAACCGTCATGGTCATTGTGGATACGCTAGATACCGTAACATCCAGTTATTCAGGGTTCCCTTTCAGGTACTACAGGTATCCGTTGCAAGGTGACTCAATTAAGGCTGCAGTGAACCAGCTGCTTGATTATATTGAAAAGCGGGATTCAAGTATAATACACTTCACCGGTTCCGGAGGAAGTGAATACCCCCTGTGGCTCA
>JAUZNW010000098.1 GCA_030706785.1 Bacteroidota bacterium
AACATGTTCCCCGTTTAAGATTGCGGAACTGATACCGTTGTTATCATTTTCAAGGGCAAAGGGAAGATAATAATCCTGTTTTGTTTCCAGATCCGACAAATTGATACAGCCTTCAGGAGGTTCTGTTATTATATTGTCATCCTTCCTGTTACATCCGGAAAACAGGATCACCACGATCAAACCTGGAAGTATACGGAGTAATTTCATGTCTATCGTTGTTGCTGAATGTCTAGCTGTTGTTCAATCCATGTCCTTCGGTCCTTAATCATCTGTCTTTTTTCTGCAATATTGGTTTCGAATAAAGTGCGATTGGTTTCATCCTGATCATATTCAGACTGTGCAATAATTGCAGCATTATTATAGAACGGACTGATGTGTCCGTACGTATAGTCAAAGACTTTGTCAATTAAAGCTAAGTCTATCTTATCCATGACCTTTCTGAGGGTTTTCAGGTATTCCTGGTAGAGATAGTCGTCCTTTGCTATTTTGTAATCCAGGTCATCTTCTATTGAGTATAGTAGTTTTACGCCCACATCGGCAATCACATCATCCATACTGTTGTATTCCCGGTCGCCGAATATCGTTCCCGCAGCCCACCAGTTACCTATTTCATGGGGCTGATCGGAAAAAATATCATCGTAGTCCCACGGGAAAACACCGAACCTCTCACCGCTTCCATAAGGCTTTAAGTAAAAGAAGATCTCATCGGTATAATCGCCGTTTTTGACAAGCAGATCAATACTCAGTTTTGTAAAATACTGTTCAAGATCCATATAGGCTGAAAGCGTATCATAAATTTGTTTGCCTGAGTATTTGGGCAGGTTGGTATAAATACGCTCAAACCGGTCAAGATATACCTGCGGATCAAGGCGGCCCGATGGATTGAACGAAGATGCTTTTACCACATGGTCATATCCGCGCCTGATCACACCTGATGCGTTTCTCTGTTCAATAAAATATTCAACCGGATCTTCAATAAAATGGTATAATCCCTGGGTTTCATTATTCAGCCTGACCTCGGTGAAAAAATCGTATACCGGCCACATATCAACTTCCCTGAACAGACCGACAGCGGTGCTGTTCTCAATGTAGGTATAATCATACACCATTGCCAGAAGCTTGTATTCCTCATAATTTCTTGCTTTTTGCTCGAGCGGATTGACAAGGGTCAATTTGCGGCCCATATTCACACTAAATCCCTTCCTCTCAAAATTAAGGGTGTTGTCACCCCTGATCTCAAACCGGTCCACTGAATATACCCCGCCTGCAAAATGAAGCTCAGGGAGGGGATCAGTTATTGTATACTGCTCTCCGCGGCTGGAATTAATGTACTCTTTCTGTGCGTCGGTTACTATAAAATTGAAGACTTCTTTTTCAGGATTGGTAATAACAAGCTCTTCCTTTGTGCAGCTCCAGAGGAAGAATGCCGGCAGGAGTATAGGAAAAAAAAGAAGCGGTTGTATGGATTTCATTGAATAGTCATTTTTCGCGGAATGTTCCGGACCGGCTGCAAAGATAACCCTTAGGAGGAGAACCCCGACAAACAAAAACGATCCAACGATTCTAATATTATTACATTTTATTTTATTAACACGGAGGACGTCCAGTCAGGACGGAGTTGTTCCCTGCTCTTCCGGGACGCATCAATCTGCCCTGCAGGAAAAAAGTCTATCCGGAACCAGTTCAGAGATACAGATACGTGTTCCGGATCCATATTTCTGAACTGAAAACCGGGTATTTCATAGAATGAGGCCGTTTTTCAGGATCCCTGACAAAACAGGTCACACCTGCAATGCTTTTCATTTTCATCCAGTCCATGTTTATTTCGTGTATAACAAATAATGGAAATAAAAGATTTTGGCTCTGAAACCTTTGGCTCACAAAGCAGAATTTTATAAATTGGAAGGGAACTTTATCATTTAACTTTCATATGCTTTCCCGCTTTTCAGCAGATTATTTTATTTAACAAAATACAGATCAAAATGAAAAACAGGCTTTTCGGAGTATTGCTCCTGTTTCTTTGCCCGGTTATGTCACAGGCCCAGAAGGCAAAGATATATGAGGTTAAATCACCTGACGGTTCCATTGTCCTGAAAGCGGAGACCGGTACTAAATTATTATGGTCAGTGCAGCAAAATGGGCAGCAGCTGATTCTGCCGTCAGCTGTTTCTCTTACCCTGACTACAGGAGAGATAGTTGGCGATAATGCAAAGATACTGTCAGCCAGGCCAGTAAGCATCAATACACAGTTTGATGCAATCAACTATCACAGGAAGGTGATAAAAGATGTTTACAATCAGCTGACACTGAACTGTAAAGGTGATTATGGACTGATATTCAGGGTTTATAATGATGCTGTCGCTTACAGGTTCTTTATGAAGCGCAAAGGCGAGGTTATGATCAAAAATGAGGAGGCAAACTTCAATTTTCCTGAAGATCATAAAGGATTTTTCCCGATACAGTGGGATTATCGCGACGGGAAGATATTCAATTCATCATTTGAAGCGCTTTACAGGGAAATCAGGCTCTCGCAGTTCCCCAAGGATTCACTAGCATTTCTGCCTGTGCTGGTTGATGAAGGTCAGGGAAGGAAGGTAGAAATTCTTGAAGCTGATCTTGAAAATTATCCAGGTATGTATCTCGACCTGAATTCGACAGGTAAAGGATTAAAGGGTGTTTATGCGCCCTATCCGCTCGAGACCTATGTGAAAGGCCTGAATTTAATACCGGACAGAAGAGCCGATTATATTGCCAGGACCGATGGAGACCGCAATTTCCCGTGGCGCGCAGTGATTATTACTGAGCAGGACAAAAACCTTCTTGACTGCGACATTGTACAGAAGCTGGCTTTACCGAGCCGTTTACAGGATATTTCCTGGATCAAGCCTGGTCAGGTTTCATGGGACTGGTGGAACAGCATGAATATCTCCCATGTGAATTTCAGGGCGGGGATGAACACTGATTCTTATAAATATTATGCTGATTTCGCCGCATCCAATAAAATTCCTTACATTCTTCTCGATGCAGGCTGGAACGTAAGAGGTGACCTTACAAAGGCCAGACCAGAAATAAACCTGGAGGAACTTGTGAACTATGCAGGCCGGAAAGGTGTGGGCGTGATTCTCTGGTGTTCATGGCAAGACATACTTCAGCAGAAGGATAAAGCTTTCCCGTACTTTTCCAAAATCGGGATCAGAGGTACTAAGATCGATTTTATTGACCGCGACGATCAGGTTGCTGTAGCTTCAACATTTGAGATTGCAAAGCAGGCAGCTGAAAACCATCTCATGGTCGATTATCATGGAGTATTCAAGCCAACAGGCATTCAAAGGACATATCCTAACGTAGTCGGCAATGAGGGCGTCAAGGGAATGGAGAATGTAAAATGGGCAAACGAAAATGTTCCGCGGTATGATGTTACTATTCCATTCATCAGGAACGTCGCCGGACCGATGGACTACACTCCGGGAGCCATGAGGAATTCAAATCAGGCAAATTTCAGGGCAATTGATGCAATGCCAATGAGCAAGGGAACCCGTGTCCACCAGCTGGCAATGTATGTCGTATTTGAAGTCCCGCTTCAAATGCTGTCGGACAACCCCACTATCTATATGAAAGAGCAGGAGTGCACCGATTTTATTGTAAGGGTGCCGACCACATTTGATGAAACAGTTCCCCTTGACGGAATAGCAGGGGAGTATGTGGCCATTGCAAGGAGGAAAGGCGATACCTGGTTTATCGGTGCAATGACTGACTGGACCCCAAGAGAGCTTACCCTTGATCTGTCATTCCTTGATGAAGGGGCATATAAGGCAGAAGTCTTCAGCGACGGGATAAATGCTGACCGCGATGCCACTGATTACAGAAAGGATGTGGCTAACCTGAAGAAAGGAGACCGGATCACAATAAAAATGATAAATGGCGGAGGCTGGGCCGCAAGACTCGAAAAAACGAGATAAAACCTGCTGCCTGTCTTTTTGGGACATGACGGATATATTTGGCTGGTGAGCAATTTAACCCTATATTGGCTGTTTAATTTCAGCTTCAAAAATCAGAAGATTTAGCTGAAATTATTAAATCCGGAGCAATGGATGAACCGGTCATAAAGATATCGGATCTGACAAAATTTTACGGCAGGACAAAAGGTATCGATCACATAAATCTTGAGATCGGAAAGGGAGAGATCTTTGGATTCATCGGACCAAACGGAGCCGGAAAATCAACAACGATCAGGATCCTTATGAACCTCATCTTTCCCACTGCGGGAAGCGCTAAAATCATGGGAATGGATGTGATAAGGCAGACAAAGGAGATTAAGAAGAAAACCGGTTATATCCCTTCTGATGCCAACCCCTATTCCTATATGGATGTAAATGAATTCCTGAATTACTGCATCAGGTTCCACAATCCAGTCAGCGCGGATTCCAGGATAAGTGAACTGGCAGGGATTTTCGAGCTTGATCTCAAGAGAAAAATTTCTGATCTGTCGCTTGGTAACAGGAAAAAAGTATCCATAGTACAAAGCCTGCTCCACAATCCTGAACTGCTGATTATGGATGAACCAACCACAGGCCTTGATCCGCTTATGCAGTCTGTCTTCTTTGAACTCCTTCATTCAGAGAACAAGAAAGGTGTGACTATCTTTTTTTCTTCACATAATCTCGCTGAAGTACAGATGTTTTGCAAAAGGGTGGCGATCATAAGGGAAGGAAGGATTATTAAAGTGGAAGACATAGAGTCGCTCAGAAAAAAGCAGCTAAAGAGAGTCACAATCGAATTCAGCGAAAGTGCGGGGATTGGCTCATTCACCATTGCAGGGGCTGAAAACCTGGTTACAAGCCCTGGTAATGTTGTATCATTCATGTACTCAGGGCAGATAAATGACCTGGTAAATGCTCTTTCGGGAAAAAGCCTGAAAAACCTGATTATTGAAGAACCATCTCTTGAGGAGATTTTCATGCACTATTACAAAGCGTAAAAGCAGGATCATGAACGGGAATCTGTTTGCAAAGGAGATGAAAAGGGCACTGACCGGCCTGCTTCTATGGATGCTTATTATAACCATCCTGATCGCGATCACTATGTCGATTTACCCTACATTCCTGCAGAACCAGCAGAAAGTCTTTGGAATGCTGAACCTGATCCCGAAGGGTGTCCTACAGTTCAAGGGCTTTTCGAACATCAACGACCTTCTTCTTGCACTTGGATTCTATGCTTCGAACAATGTCATATATATGATGGTACTGGGAAGCATCTTTGCCATTGTGCTGGGATCCAATATTCTCCTTAAGGAGGAGTACAACAAGACTGCTGAATATCTTCTCGCAAAGCCTCTTACACGCAGAGAAATCTTCCTGACAAAGCTTTCAGTACTCTCGGTAAATATAATTCTCCTGAATCTGGTCACTTCCACTGCGGGTTTTACCTTCCTTACAGTGGTCGATAAGGAACCATTCAGCATCAGGGCTTTTATGGTCCTGTCATTTTATACCTTTTTGCTGAACATACTTTTTGGCATAATAGGACTCTTTATATCAACCCTGATCAGAAGGGCCAGACCGGTCACTGCATTTTCCATAGGACTGGTCCTGATTTTCTATTTTGTCTATACTTTGTCAAAGATCACCGAAAGCATCTCCAGATTAGGCTATATCAGTCCGTTCAACTATGTTGACCTGAAGGTAACAAGTCCGGGATACCACATTGAACCAGTGAATCTGAGCGTTTTTATATTGCTGTCATTGATTCTTGGTATATTTTCTTACAGGCTTTATTTAAGAAGGGATATCTATCTGTGATAAATATGCTGACAATACATTAAGAAAAAAAATAAGTCACTGAGTTAATAAACATTGGTACATTGCATTCAGAAAGTTACTGGTTACTTTTTGCTCGTTGCTGGTTATTTGAAAATGATAAATATTAAGGCATGATTGTTTATGGCTGGATAAACGATAAATAACGAGATAGGGCCTGTCATAAGAAACTAACAAGAAACGAGCAACCAGGAACAAGCAACCGGGTTAAACACCTGTAAAGTAGAGATCTGCATTTTAAATTTAATATGAAAGTTGTCGATACTACCGATTTCGAAGGATTTTCGCCTATCTTCCGTGGAGAAAAGGGACGCCGCCGTGCTGAATTCGTCATGCGTAAACTGGCAATAGACAAGGTGAACTGGGTTTACGATCACTCCGGCAGTTATACCGGTGCTGAATTTGCAGGAAGGCTTCTTAACGATGTAGGAGTAAATTATGTTGTCGGGAATGCAGAACGGTTAAAAATGCTTCCTGAAGGCGCATTTATAACGATAGCCAATCATCCTTACGGCGGACTTGATGGTATTATTCTCATCAATATGATTGCCGGGATACGTCCTGACTATAAGCTAATGGTCAATGAGCTGATTTCACGTGTAAAAACGATGAAGGAAAATTTTATTCCTGTAACGCCTACAGGAAACAAAAAAAAACCAATTACAAGCGTCAGTATAAACGGGATAAAGGAAACGATCAGGAACCTGCGCAATGGTCACCCAGTAGGCTTTTTTCCTTCGGGGGCAGTCTCGGATTTCAGCCTCAGAGAAATGCGCATCAGGGACAGGAAATGGCAGGACAGTATCCTGCATGTGATCCATAAAATGAGGGTCCCGGTACTGCCTATACGTTTTTTCGACTTAAACTCGAAGTTTTTTTATTTCCTTGGTCTCATAAACTGGAGGATCCGGACCCTGAGGATTCCGACGGAACTTTTTAACAAGCGGAACCAGAAGTCGAGAATTGGCATCGGAAACATAGTAACAGTGCAGGAACAGGAAAAGTATAACGATCCTGAATCGTTAGGGGATTATCTTAGGAGATCTGTATACGAAATGCCATTGCCGCAGATTTTCGTGCCACACTCTCTGATACAGATCCCATAAGCCCCGGTTTGCTGATAACTGGTTAATTTATTAATTGTGAATGTGTAATTTTAACGGAAAATCCAATCAGGTGTCTAAAATCGTCGAAGTGCTCGATACCATTTCCCGTGACAGGACAAGGACCAACCTGTTTAAAAAGTATGAGCAGAATGCATTGGCATTCCTGGTACAGCGAATCCCATGCTGGATGAGCTCCGATATGCTGACTGCCATCGGCTTTTGCGGAAGCATAATCGTGGCAGCCGCCTTTGTCCTTGCCTTGTATTTCAGCAGATACTTTATGTTGCTCGGGGTATTGGGATTTACCATCAGCTGGTTCGGTGATTCGCTTGATGGGAGGGTTGCCTACTTCCGGAAGAAGCCAAGAAAACTATACGGTTTTACCCTGGACATTACTTTCGACTGGATAAGCACTATCCTGATCGGCTTTGGATATATAATTTACACTGGAGGGGTTTGGGAATTGCTTGGATATGGATTTGTGGTCATGTACGGGTGGGAAATGATAATTAAACTGATGGGATATAAAATCACAGGTAAATATTCAATCGATTCGGGTAAACTGGGACCCACTGAGGTAAGAATAATAATTTCCGGCGTCATGATAGCCGAGGTGATTCTTAAAGGATCAATAGGTTATTCAGCTATGCTGGTTTGCATTATTCTGTTCATTGTAAATGTCACCGATACTCACAATCTGCTGAAGATTGCTGACGAAATGGATAAAAAGAATTTGGAAAAGGGAGACACTCAGGCTCAAACCTGACGATATCGTCAATGCTCTTACCTGGATTCAGAACCTGATAAAACAAAAACTTAAAATTTTATTAATATTGGAGTCCTGTTCCTGGAATGGAAGGCAGTATTATGTAGGTAGAAAATGATAGCTTCAGACCGAGTAGGATTCGACAATGAGAAATACCTGAAAGAGCAGACATCTGCCATTCTTGAAAGGGTCAACAGGTTTAACGATAAGCTTTACCTGGAGTTCGGTGGGAAGATCCTTTTTGATTATCATGCTGCCAGGGTACTTCCGGGTTTTGATCCGAACGTCAAGATGCGCCTTTTACAAATCCTTAAGGACAAAATTGATGTAATTCTTTGCATTCATGCCGGTGCAATTGAAAGAAGAAAAATAAGGGCTGATTTCGGCATCACATATGATGTCGATGCATTAAAGACCATTGACGATTTCAGGGACTGGGGGATTGATGTCAAGGCTGTCGTTATCACACGCTATGAAAATCAGACACCAGCAAAAACATTCAAAAGCAAGCTTGAACTCCGGGGCATCAAAGTGTATCTGCATTATCCCACAAAAGGATATCCCACTGATGTCAACCTGATCGTGAGTGACCATGGATATGGCGCCAATGAATATATCATGACGACAAAACCAATCGTGATAGTCACGGGTCCTGGCCCTGGAAGCGGCAAGCTGGCCACATGCCTGTGCAACCTTTACCATGAATATAAGAAAGGAATCAAAGCCGGATATGCCAAATTCGAAACCTTCCCGATCTGGGACCTTCCCGTCGATCATATGGTCAACCTTGCATACGAAGCCGCCACGGTTGATCTTGAGGACAAGGTACTGATCGATGAGCATCACCTGAAGGCTTATAACGTCAGGACGGTAAACTATAACCGCGATATAGAAGCATTTCACCTGCTTAAAAGGATCATTGAAAAGATTACAGGAGGGGTTTCAATGTATCAGTCACCAACCGATATGGGAGTAAACAGGGCTAGCTCCGGTATCGTGGAGGAACGTATAATTACAGAAGCATCTTATCAGGAAATTATCAGAAGATACTTCAGGTGTGCAGTTGAATATGCTGTCGGTCTCGTGGACAGGAATACCCTTGACCGTATTTTAGGAATAATGAAAAAAGCAGGAGCAAAGGTTGAGGACCGGAAAGTAGTAATGCCTGCACGACAGGCTGCAAAGGAAGCTGAACAATGCGGCAAGGGGAATAACGGGATATATGCGGGCGCTGCAATTGAATTGCACGACGGAACAATCATTACAGGCAAAAACTCCCCTTTGTTGCATGCTTCCTCAAGCCTCATTCTGAATGCAACAAAACATCTGGCCGGACTGCCCGACAAGCTTTACCTTCTGCCGGAAAACATAATTGACTCAGTCACCCATCTTAAAAAAGATGTACTGAATGGCAAGATGGTGAGCCTGGATGTCGATGAAACACTGATTGTCCTCGGGATCAGTGCATTGTCCAATCCGGCAGCAAAAATGGCACTGGAAAACCTGAAGCTGCTGCGCGATTGCGAGGTTCATCTTACACATATCCCAACGCCTGGCGATGAGGCTGGCTGGCGCAAACTGAAAGTAAACCTGACCTGCGATCCTGAATATTCAAGCAAGAGCCTGTTTATCAGCAGGTAATGGATATTCACGATTTGCTCCGAATTTTTTCTGAAATAAAAATTCCTGTTTGCAAAAAAAATTGCAGTCTTTTTTTGTAACCTGTTTTAACTTTACAGGTAATCAATATAGAAAACGGGACAAATAATGACTGAAACTATCCCTGACGAAACTGTAATGTTGAATATAAAGAACGGAAATCTTGCAGAGATGTCGGTCCTGTTTGAAAGATATCATGTAAGGCTTTTTAATTTCTTTCTGAAAATGGGGCTGAGCAGGGATACGAGCCAGGATTTAACGCAGAACCTTTTTTACAGGATGATCAAATACAGGCACTCTTATAAAAACGGCAATCCGGTGAAAGCGTGGATCTACCAGATCGCAAGGAACCTTCATGCTGATTTCTGCAGGAAGCAGAGAAAGGATGATGAACTTTTTAAGCTGACCGAAACTTTTTCGGGAGATCTGGCTGAAGAGACCGGAGATTATATTGAAGAGGATTTTGAGCGGTTAAGCAGAGCCTTTTCAGAGCTTGGCGATGCACAGAAGGAGATAATAATCCTCAGCAGGTACCAGGGATTAAAATATAGTGAGATATCATTGATAATCAATCAGTCAGTCCCGGCGATTAAAGTGGCAATGCACAGGGCCATCAAACAACTGAGAAATATCTATATGAAACAATTATAAACAGGGCAGCCATGAAATGCGAGGAAGTTGAATCTTTAATGATAGAATACCTTGATAATAAGCTTGATAAAGATCAGATTTCAGCGATTGAAAAGCACCTTGAGACTTGCGAAAGCTGTCTGGATTCCCTGAAGGAGACCCAGCAGCTTTTGCAGCTCATGTCACGCGACACCGCAGCTCAGCCTGATGAATCGCTGCGTATCAACTTTTACCACATGCTTCACAGCGAAATCAGAAAGGAAAAGGAGAATAGGGGCAGTATGGCCGGTATTATCACGGTCCGCTGGTACGAGAAAAACATTTACAGGATTGCAGCAGGAATAGCTCTGCTCATAGCCGGTACTTTCCTTGGCATGCTACTATACCATGGAATATTCAATTCCGGGCAGACAAAAGAACTGAGCCAGCTCAGGTCAGAGGTTATCACGCTGAAAAAAACAGCAATGTTCACAATGCTAAAGGATGAATCCTCAAGCAACAGAATACAGGCAGTTGACTATGCCAACGGCATCAGTTCTCCCGATAAAAATATTATTGACGCACTCGTAAAAACACTTAATAATGATAAAAACGTAAATGTCAGGATGGCGGCAGCGTATGCCCTTGCAAAGTTCGGGAATGAACAATCTGTCCGTGATTCGCTTGTGGTTTCACTTTCGCTGCAAAATGATCCGATTCTCCAGGTGACCCTTATAAATATACTTGTGGAGCTCAGGGAAAAAGGTGCACTTAAGCCGATTGAGCAGATCATATCCAACGATAAGACCATGAAGGAAGTAAAAAGCGTGGCTGAAAATGGAGTTAAATTGCTGATTTAAAGAATAAAATTAAGATAAAGTCTGAATTCAGTTAAAAAACGGCCAGGCGGATACCGGGTCTGTCTGACCAGATGAGAACTAAAAATGAATTTAATTATGAAATCCAGAAGATTGACTTTTTTTATGTTGATGTTACTGTTACCTGCCGCTATTGCAGCTGGTCAGGAACATAAAATCCCTGTACAGAATACAAGGGATGGCAAGCTTGAGCTTAAAAATTTCCCGGGTGATCTGCCCATAGAAGGTTACAGCGGAAACGAAATAATAATAACCTCAAGTGGCGGTGATTTTGCTCCACCAGAAAGAGCGAAAGGGCTGAAACCGATCTATCCAGGCGGAAATGATAATTCCGGCATCGGCCTTGATGTCGAAAAGAACGGAAATACAGTGTCGGTAACATGTGTTCTTCCGATCACCAGGAGCGCGGATTACAAAATAAAGGTCCCCGATAACCTCTCGCTGGAAGTGCAGAGCGGATGCGAAAAATCAAGCAATATCTCAGTCTCCGATATGAAGAACGAGATAGATATCCAGAACTGCCATGGCATAAATCTTAAAAACGTTACGGGTCCCCTTGTTCTGTCAACTATCAGTGGAGATATCAATATCGCCTATGGTAATAATGTACCGGACAAACCCGTGTCGATCAATGCGATAAGCAGTGAGATTGACATAACCCTCCCGGCCAGGACAGCTGCGAACCTCGAGCTGAAAACAGTAGCTGGTGCTTTTTTTTCCGACTTTGATTTCACCCAGACAAAAGACAACCTTAAAAGGATCGGTGGCAATGATCTGGCATACGCCCTGAACGGCGGAGGGCCTAAAATAAGCATTACCACTGTAAGCGGTAATGTATATATCAGGAAGGGTAGCTGATACATTTTCTCTTCTCGTTTAAAAAAAATATTTCTATGAAAGCGATTGCATTGTTTATTGCGGTCTGGGCGGGATTTGTAACTGCCGGTGCCCAGACAAAGACTGAAAAGCACATAAGCTTTTCGGGCAAGGAATCAGTTAAGCTTGACATTCAGATAACTGATTCGATAAATATCAGAACCTGGAATAAAAATGAAGTCTATGTAGTATCATCGGTAAATATCAATGAGAACCGGGACAACGATGCATACCAGATCTCCTATGATGAATCCGGCAATTCTGTAGGAATAAACGCAGGCTTCAAAAAGGATTATTTCAGGGGGAAAGATAACTGCTGCACCAAAACCGAGATTACCTGGCATATCTGTATTCCTGAGAATACTCCCCTGTATGTGGAGACTATTAACGGTAATACAACCATAACGGGGAGGACAAAGCAGATGAATGTGAAGACGATCAGCGGATTTGTTGATCTGGCTGTGCCTGCTTCGGAAAATGCTAATCTGGAGTTCTCAACTATTTCAGGAACCGTCTTTACCAACCACAGTTTCGCTGTGGAAACTGTCTCTTCAGGAATAACTTCGGTGATAAAGGAAAAGCTGAATCAGGGAGGACCGCTGATAAAATTAGCAACTATAAGCGGAGATATCTTCTTCAGGAGAACTGAGTAGCATCCGGCAGTCCAAAACATGGGACGTAAAGAGCAAATCCTTTCCATGACTAGTTTTAATTACCACCCCTTTCCCGTTTCATTTTGAAGGGGAAGGGGTTTTTTAAAAATGAAGATTATGAAATTCAGACTGTTCCTCGTTTCCTATCTTTTTGTTTTCAGTACATTAGCAAGCTATACTCAGTCAGCAATTGAAAAGAAGGTCTGCATCACAAAGCCGGCTTTAAATGGACCCGTGATTGATGGTCTTGACAAGGATGACTGCTGGGCTACAGTTGAATGGTGCGGCAATTTTATACAGGCACAGCCCGAAGAAAACAAGCCACCTTCACAAAAAACGGCTTTCAAGATTCTATATGACAACAGCAACCTTTACGTATTTGTCAGGGCTTACGATACGGAACCGGATAAGATAAGCAGGCTTATGACCAGGAGGGATAATTTCATTGGTGACCGTGTAGTAATTCTGATTGACAGCTACTATGATAAGCAGACAGCCTTTGAGTTCACGGCGATGGCTTCGGGAGCAAAGGGGGATGAGGCAATAACCCAGGATGGTATGAGTGCGGATGATACCTGGAATCCTGTCTGGTATCTTCAGACTGCCGTGGATAGCGAGGGATGGTCGGCTGAAATAAGGATCCCGTTTAACCAGCTTCGCTTTGGAAAAAAGAATGAACAGGTATGGGGGCTCCAGGTACTGAGGTTTATTTATCGTCTTGACGAAAGGTCCGACTGGCAGTATATTCCTAAGGGTTCACCAGGATCGGTTCATCTTTTTGGGGAATTGCACGGTATAAAGAATATGATTCCCCGGAGACATGTTGAGCTGCTGCCATATGCGGTATCTAAAATGGAGAGATTTGAAAAGATCCAGGGGAATCCATTCCTTACCGGAAAATCGGCTAATGTTTCGGCCGGACTTGACGGAAAAATAGGGCTCACGAATGACCTTATCCTTGATTTCACTATCAATCCCGATTTTGGCCAGGTTGAGGCTGATCCTTCGGAGGTTAACCTGACAGCTTTTGAGACATATTTCTCTGAACGCCGTCCATTTTTCGTCGAAGGCAAGAACATTTACCAGTTCTCTCCAAACCAGACGATCGTTATAAATAAAATGTACAGCGACAATCTGTTCTATTCCAGGAGGATAGGGAGATCTCCACATTATTATCCGGTCCTTGCAGGCAATGAGTATGTGAAAATGCCTGAATCAACCACAATTCTCGGAGCTGCAAAGCTTTCGGGAAAAACAGCGAAGGGACTTTCTGTCGGACTGCTTGAGAGTGTTACACAGAATGAGAATGCGATCATTGATAACGACGGAGTGAGAAGAAAAGCGAGCGTGGAACCTCTGACAAGCTACTTTGTCGGAAGAATTCAGCAGGATTTCAATAAGGGAGAGACAGTTATTGGCGGCCTCATCACGGCTGTCAACAGAAATATAAGCAATCCGGCTCTCAATTTTCTCCCGGCCTCTGCTTATACAGGAGGTATTGATCTTCAGCATAGCTGGAAAGATCGCACATGGTATGT
>JAUZNW010000099.1 GCA_030706785.1 Bacteroidota bacterium
AGGACATAATCACCAACCGAGATCTCCCTTGTAATAAGGTTTTCCCTTATTCTCTGGTCGATTCCCTTGTAGTGACCTGCCAGGATAATAATATTCTTTTTCATGGAGAGCTGGTTCGCTGTTTTCTGGGTAAATCTCTCACCATCGGGTGACATAAAGATTATGTCATCATAATCCCTTTCACTCCTTAGCTTATGAATTGCCTTCCAGACAGGTTCAATCATCATCACCATTCCTGGCCCGCCACCAAAGGCATAATCATCAACCGTTTTGTATTTGTCTTTTGTGAAGTCTCTCAGATTCAGAACATTGATTTCGACAAGCCCTTTCTCCCTGGCTCTTTTAACTATAGAGTAATTCAGCGGACTTTCAAGCAATTCCGGCAAAACTGTTAAGATGTCTATCCTCATCCTGACCATTTTGCTCAAATTTACAACAAAAATGGCCAGGTGAATCCGGAGAGATCTTTTGAAAAACTATTCAATTCTTAATGCATTTGCCGGATTATAGTTGGCTGCTTTAATTGTTTGATAACTTATTGATAGCCAGCCAATAATCAGAGTGATAAATGTTGCTAGGACAAATATTAACGGGCTGACCGAAATCCTGCTGGCAAAGCTCTCAAGCCAGTATCTTGAACCAAAGAATGCAAGCGGGTAAGCCAGAACTGAGGAAATGAGGATAAGCCATGCAACTTCTTTTGAAAGAAGCCCAAGGACGACCTGGTTCGAAGCTCCGTAGCTTTTTCTTATCCCGATTTCCTTTGTCCTCTTGTTTGTCATATACGTGACTAGACCTATCAGTCCCATGCAGGCTATGAAAATTGCCAGAAATGAGAAAATCAGGAATATCCTTCCCGTCTTCATTTCTGATGAATACATCCTGTTCCACCTGTCGGTGAAAAAGTCATACTGGAACGGCATATTGGCAGTGAATTTATTCCAGACCTCCTCGATCGACCTGATAGTACCAGGAATATCTTTTCCTGAAATTCTGATAATTCCGAACATGTCACCACCTCCTCCGGTGCTTACCGTGAAACAGACAGGAGTTATTGCCTCATGTAGGGATTTGATATTGAAATCCTTCATTACGCCGATTATCCTGTACTTCTGAAACTGTTTAGGCCCGGTGGGCTGGATAATATAGCTTTCCAGCGGATCCTTCAAGCCGAGTGATTGAACTGCAGCTTCATTTATAAGCACTGCTGCCGAATCTGTTCCGTACTCACGAGAGAAGAACCTGCCCTGAGACAGTTTAACTCCAAGGGCTTCCGGGAAATCCAGACTGACTGATGTCTGATTTATTAGAAATGTATTTTTCTCAGGATCATTGTCTTTAAAGAAGGCATTATAGTTGAAATCAGTTCCCGGAACTGCCCTTGAGAATCCTGCCTTCTCAACCCCCGGAATCTCCAGGATCTGTGTCCTGAATGTTTCCATCTGTTGCCAGAAGGCGTCCACCCTTCGGAGGACTATTAGGTTATTCTTCTCAAATCCGATATCCTTCCTTGTCATAAAATTCAGCTGATCATATACTATTATTGATCCTATGATTATTATCATCGAAACTGTGAACTGAAAAATCACCAGCAGACCCCTGAGCCTTTTTGACATCGAACCGGGGCTGAGGGTTCCTTTCAGCACTTCGGAAGGGCTAAAGGAGGCCAGGACGAATGCAGGATAAAATCCGGAAGATAATCCGATTACTATGACCAGGGTGATAAGTCCGGCTATACCGGGGACATTATTGATCAGACCAAGGCTGAGATCCTTCCCTATAAGGCTGTTAAAAGAGGGTGTCAGGGCATATACAACTGCCACTGCCAGAAGTGCAGCAATCGCAACAATCACAAGGGATTCCCCAAGGAACTGGAATATAAGTCCGGATTTGTTTGCACCTGATACCTTCCTTACTCCAACTTCTTTGGCACGCGCAGCTGATCTGGCAGTAGCAAGATTAACATAATTGATTACTGCAACCACAAGAATCAAAACTGCAATTACAGCAAAAATATAAACTGTTGTAGGAGATCCGGGAGGTTCCAGATAATACTGGGGAGCTCCCTTAAGGTGTATCTCCTTCAAAGGCTCAAGGACATATGCGAAATCATTGCCCGCTTTCCTGAATTCATCAATTGTCTGACCTGTTACCTCCTTTATCTGAGGTCCTACATATTTCAAAACCATCTCCTGGAACTTTTTCTGCAGGTCTTCTTTTACTGTTCCGTCTTTTACAACTATATAGGTATAGAAATTGTGGCTGACCCATATCTGGCTGTTTGCCATCTGCGGATAAGTGCTGACCGATGCCAGGATATCAAATTTGATATGTGAGTTATCCGGAACATCCTGAACCACTCCAGTAACCGTGTACAGGATTGTGTCTGCTTCAACAATCAGTTTTTGCCCTACCGGATCCTGGTCGCCGAAATACTTTTTAGCAAATTTTTCGGTCAATACCATGGATCTGGGACGGACGAGCGCTGTCTGCGGATCACCCTTAAGAAGTTTGAAATCAAATACATTAAAGAAAGTTGAATCCGTGAAAAGCACTCCGCTTTCATTGAACTTCCTGTCTCCATTTCGTATCAGCCAGTCACCCAGCCTTCTGATCCTTGTAACCTGAATTACCTGTGGATAATCCTTAATCATTGCCTGGGCCATCGGGGCGGCCGTTATAGCCTGGTTTATCTCACCACCCGACATTTTCCCAATAACTTTGATACGGTAGATGTTTTCGTAATTTTTATGGAATCTGTCATAGCTTAGTTCGTTAATCACATATAACGCAATAAACAGGAAACTGGCCAACCCGACAGAAAGTCCGCCAATATTCAGCAATACATACCCTGATTGTTTCCTGAATGTGCGAAATCCTTCGATTAAGAAATTCTTAAGCATTTGGTTAATTTTATACAAAAGCCGGTTCTTCAAGAAAAAAGACTTTTAAAAAATTGCCTTGCTGCAAATCAAGAGCAGTTTTTCTGTCTATGTGAAAATTTAGGGTAAAAATCATTCAGTCCTGATGGAATTTGCAGGATTCATTACTGCTGCCTGGTATGCTTTGTAACTAATTGTCAGAATGGTTATTACAATAGTCAGCAAGGCTGCACCCAAAAGCAGTGCGGCACCTATTTTTGAACGGTACACATAGTTCTCAAGCCATTTGTTCATGAAATAATACGCTACCGGCAGGGCAATAATGATAGAAATGCCGATCAGTATTATGAAATCCTTTGAAATTAATTGCATGATCACATTTTCATTGGCTCCGAATACTTTTCTGATCCCGATCTCTTTTGTCCTTTGTTCAACCATATATGATGCCAGTCCGAAGAGTCCAAGACTTGCTATCAGGATCGCCAGGATGGTAAACATGGTAAAGATCAGACCTCTCTTCTCATCTGCTGCAAACTGCCTGTTTAATCTCTCAGAAAGGAACGTATATGAATAAGGTTGATCAGGGAACACGTTCTTCCAGGTCGATTCAATATAGCTTAAAGTCTGTTTCGCATTGTTTCCGTTTATTTTTATATAGATAATGTTATTTCTTGCCCGGTAAGCCAGCAGGAGGGATTCTATCTCATTATACATTCCGGTCTGGTGATAATCAGCCATGACCCCGATTACCCGCGCAGTTACGAAATTTCCGTTGCCCGCTTCGATCTTTT
The DNA here is from genome assembly GCA_030706785.1 of Bacteroidota bacterium. Lineage (GTDB taxonomy): Bacteria > Bacteroidota > Bacteroidia > Bacteroidales > VadinHA17 > LD21. Next base: position 3,674 of record JAUZNW010000099.1, read on the forward strand.
TCCCTATCGGATCACTCCATCCCATCCTTTTTACGAAAGTCTCATTCACAATTACACTGTTCAGTGTGTCCGAAGGCATGTCCTCCTGGAAGTCACGACCAGAAATAATTTTGATCCCGAGAGTCTTTATAAAATCATGATCAACAATTGTAAAATTTACACCCCTCTGAGACATACCCTGGTCGGTCTCAACATTGAAGATCAGTTTGGGTGAACCTTCGCCCATTGGTGAAATAGTTGATGTTACTGATTTAATACGATCATTTTCAAGCAGTGCCTGCTTAAGAACAGGATACTTCCTGTTCATCGCCTGATTAAGCTCAAGCATAACCACATTTTTTGGATCAAAACCCTGGTCCATGCTCTTAAGGTAATTCAGCTGCCGGAAGACCACCAGGGTGCAGACTATCATTGCCACGGATACCGTAAACTGAACGATAACAAGGATCTTACGAAACAGACTGCCGGCTGATCCCTGAGTAATTTCTCCCTTGAGGACGGTGACAGGTGAAAATCTTGAGAGGAAAAATGCCGGATAGCTGCCGCCGACAATTCCGGATACGATTATTATCCCAAGAACTGACAGCAAAACGACTGGACTGAGAAGTATATCCGTGTGAAAGGCTTTTCCGGCAAGCTGGTTAAATTTCGGAAGAAGCACGATCAATAATATAATACTGATAACGAGGGAGACAATTGTAAGGATAACGGATTCTGACAGGAACTGCAAAACCAGAGGCATGCGCCTTGATCCGACAACTTTACGCAATCCAACCTCACGGGCCCTCCGGGTGGATCTTGCAGTCGCCAGGTTCATGTAATTCATTGCAGCAATCAGTACAAGGAAGAGGGCAACAATGCCAAAAATATATACATATGTGATGCTTCCCGTTGGCTCCGGTTCCCCTGGATTGGTTGAATAAAGATGGATCCTTGTAATCGGTTCCAGGATGTATTCGATCTTTATGCCAAGCGGTTCGAAAATTGATTTCAGATGTGCATCATACATGCCCTGGATCTTCTTTTCAAATGCCTTCACGTCAAGATCCTGAGGAAGAAGAAGATATGTGAAAACACCGAAGTTTCCCCAGGTCCCGATCTGTTTTGGCAGGTTGTTCCTTGCAGCAAGCGCACTAAAACGAAAATGGGAGTTCGAGGGAACATCCTCGATAACTCCCGTGACTTCATAGGTATTAGTTCCTTCGGTAAGTGTCTTTCCGACAGGATCAGAGCTGCCGAAATAGCGCCTTGCAACTGTCTCGGTAAGCACTATTTTTTTAGGATCCTTCAGGGCTGACCTGACTTCACCTTTCAAAGCCTTATATGTAAAAATGTCGAACAAGGTAGAATCGACATAAAAGAAATTATCCTCGATATACTCCTTGTCCTCATATTTGTAAAGCGCTCTGTTCATGGGGATAAACCTTACAAAGGCCTGTACCTCAGGATAATCCTGTACAATCTGTGGCCCAAACGGGATCTGTGCCACATTCCATGTAAACTGGTCATCCCTTTCGGTGATTCTGGATGAGACCCGGTAGATCCGGTCAGCATTTTTATGGTACCGGTCGTAGCTTATTTCATCCGATACATAAATGATGAGGAACAGGGCACAGGATATACCCAGGGTTAAACCCAGGATATTTAAAATGCTGTAACCCAAATGCTTGCTAATATGCCTTGAGGCTGTCTTTAGAAGATTCTTTATCATGGCTGTAGTTGAAAGTAAGTTTAAAAATTAAAAGTATTGTAGATTTTGCCGATCTTCATAACTTTTGCGAGGATTAACAGGACATTAACATATTAAGGAATCTCAATGTTCTTATATTTGTCTTTGCATATAAAGACTTTCTTCTTCGGGGAATGCAACAGAATCTTTACTGATTCGTCTTTATGAAGGAGGCTTTTATGATGAAAATCCCGATCGCCTTTTCGTAACTTATTAACCTTATTGTAATTATCAAAATTCCCTAATTATGCTTAAAAATCTTCTGAGACACAGCCTTAGATCCTTCAAACGCCAGAGATCATACATTATAATTAATATACTCGGACTGTCAATCGGCATTGCCTGCAGCCTGCTGATTGCCCTTTATGTTATAAATGAAGCGAGTTATGACAGGTTCAATACCAAGAAAGACAGGATATTCCGGCTGGTTTTAAACGGAAAGCTTAGCGGTCAGGAATTTTTAGGGGCATATACCTGTGCACCTATAGGTCCGACAATGCTGAGGGAATATCCGGAAGTGGAGGATTATCTCAGGATGTCTGGACGGGGACCAACAGTCGTCGGTTACAAGGACCTGACATTTACAGATGATCACATTATAGAGGCTGATTCTGCTTTTTTCAACTTCTTTACTATCCCTCTCATCAAGGGTGATCCGAAAAATGTGCTTAATGCCCCAAGGAGGGCAGTAATATCAGAATCCACAGCCAGAAGAATATTCGGAAATGAAGACCCGATCGATAAACCTATCAAGATTGGCGACGATACTGCAAGGTATATTATATCAGGTGTGATGTCGGATATACCGGGAAACTCTCACTTCGAGGCAAATATACTTACCTCCTTCATGACTGATCCAAGGTCACAGAATCCTATCTGGCTGAGCAACAGTTACAGCACATACCTGCTATTAAAGCCAAACTCAAGTTACAAGACAGTCGACGAAAAGATCCCGGCCATGCTGGAAAAATATGTTGGTCCTGAAGTACAGCGCATAATGGGGATATCCCTTCAAGATTTCAAGGCGCAGGGCAACAAGTACAGGTTTTATCTGCAGAATCTCAAGGATATCCACCTTGATCCCTCAATCCAGCAGGAATTCAAAGCTGCAAGCGATCCCAAGTATCTGGTGATTTTCGGAAGCATATCAGTTCTTATTGTTCTTATTGCAGCGATCAATTTCATGAACCTGGCTACGGCTCAGGCAACAAGAAGGTCAAAGGAGGTGGGGATCAAGAAACTTGGGGGGTCAACAAGGGGGATGCTGATTTCACAGTTCCTAATGGAATCATTTTTTCTGGCTCTGGTATCACTAGTAATTGCCATGATCATTATCTGGTTAACCCTTCCATACTTCAATAACCTTCTCGGAACTCATCTGGAGCTCAGACTGTTCGCCAAATGGTTTACTATCCCCGCATTGATCCTGTTTACATTGTTCGTTGGTTTCCTTTCCGGCAGCTATCCAGCTTTCTTCCTTTCATCATTCAATCCTGTCGATGTCCTGAAAGGAAGCATCAGGGGAAGCACACATAACGGCAGGTTAAGAAGAATACTTGTGGTATTCCAGTTCGCAGTATCAATACTCCTTATCACAGGGACCCTGGTAATGTACAGGCAGATATTTTTCATGCTTAATAAAGATGTCGGATTCAACAAGGAAAACCTGCTTGTTATTAACAGGGCGCAAGCACTGGGACCGAAGGTCGAATCATTCAGGGAGGCCATAAAACAGATTCCGGGAGTCATAAATATATCAAGCTCAACAGCATTGCCAGGAAGAAATAACAATCTTAACGGTTATGGGATCGAGGGAAGGAAGGATGAATCCTTCCTTCTTCAGACCGGCTGGGTTGACTGGGATTTCATCAATACCTTCGGCATGACGCTTGCCAGAGGACGCAATTTTGATAAATCCTTTACTACAGATAAGGAAGCCTGCATTGTAAATGAAAGTGCCATTAAGAATTTCGGGATCAATAACATTGAGAATACACGCTTCATGCTGCCACTCGATTCAGGCAGGTTCAGATATCTGCAGGTAATAGGAGTGGTAAAAAACTTTAATTTCGAATCCCTTCGCAATCCTATTCAGCCGTACATGCTTATTTTCAAGGGAAATGAAAACCTGTGGGGATATGTAAGCGTTAAACTCCGCCCTCAGAATATACAACAGACGATCGCTGAAATTGAAAAAAAATGGAAGGAGTTCACATCGAATGATCCAATGCAATATTTTTTCGTTGATGAAGATTTCAGGCAGATGTACAGTCAGGAAAGACAGAACGCCCAGCTGGCAGTTATTTTCTCGATTCTTGCAATTTTTATTGCAGCAATGGGATTATTCGGACTGACGTCGTACACAGTTGAACAGCGTACAAAGGAGATAGGGGTCAGGAAGGCAATGGGATCATCTATTTCTGGAATATACATCATCATATCGCGCGAGATATTTATCCTTGTTTCAGTCTCTGCCATTATTGCCTGGCCATTGATCTATCTCATTGCAAGCAAATGGCTGCAAAACTTCTATTACAGGATTAATCCGGGTGTATTCAGCTTCTTTGCAGGACTTGCTGTTGCGATCGGGGTAGCCACTCTGACAATAAGTTATCGCATAGTAAAAGCGGCTATGGTTAATCCGGCACAATCACTCAAGTATGAATAAAGAATTCAGTAAATGTTCAAAAACTACCTTCTTGTTACCTTCAGGAACTTACTGAAAAACAAAGTATTCACAATAATTAACATACTGGGGCTGGGAGTTGCCCTGTCAGTCTGCATCGTGGCCTTCTTCAACCACATGTTCAATTATGAGTTCGACCGCGCCAATGATAATTTCGATAAAATTTACCGGATAACCTGTTTCAGGGATATGAAGGGGAGGGAGCAGGAATATGGAGTTATTCCTGCAACGCTCGGACTTCAGATAAAGAAGGATATTCCGGGAGTTGAGAAAGCAGCCAGGATCATGCGGACAGGATCGCCTGTCAAAAAGGGGGTTGATGTATTTCCGGCGCAGGTATCTTTTGCCGATCCTGAATTCCTTGATATTTTTACTTTTCCTATAATTTATGGTGACAAGAAATCCATTGAAAATCAAGGAAATGTCCTGTTAAGCGAAACAATGGCGAGGACATTGTTCGGGAATGATTTTCCAGTAGGAAAGAGCTTAGCGATAGTCAACGATCAGAATAAGGAATTCACATTCGTTGTAGGAGCGGTCTACCATGATCTTCCTTTAAATTCAAGCTTCAGAATAGATATCATTTCCCATTTTGACAATTTCCTGCTGATGTGGAATGTAAATGATGCAGACTGGAAATTCCTCACTACCGTGCTGTTCGTTCAGATACCAAATAAAGCACTCATTTCCACTGTATCTGCAGGATTGAAGAATTATCTTCCTGTTCAGAATGAGGCAAGGGAAGACTTTATAATAAACAGGTTTTCCCTTGTTCCGTTAAAGGACGTGGGTTCGAATACGAGGAAAATCTGGAGTTCAGGGCTGTTCCCGTCACTCCATCCTGCTGCCGTTATAGCGCCAATAGTAATGGCTGTTTTCATACTTCTGATTGCCTGCTTCAATTTCGCCAACACCTCAATTGCCACATTCAGCAAAAGAATGAAGGAGATCGGACTCAGAAAGACATTTGGTGGACAGCGACGGCAGCTTATTGGGCAATTTATGCTTGAGACGCTGATAATTTGTTCCCTTGCCCTTCTGGTTGGAATAGCTCTTTCGTCGGTGCTGGTGCCTGAATACAGCAGCCTGTGGTCATATATGTCAATTAAGCTGACATTCAGCGAGTACCCGTTCTTCTGGGTGTTCCTGGTTTTGCTGGTACTTGTCACAGGTTTTATAGCCGGAGTTTATCCCGCAATTCACGTCAGCTCATTCAGTCCCGCAGAGGTTATGAAAGGTACGGGCCTCTTCCGAAAAACCGGGACTTTGTCTGCCGTTCTTCTCACACTTCAGTTTATTATTTCAGTCGCAGGACTTGTGCTTGGAATTTCCTTTGCGAAGAACGCTGAATATCAGCGGACTCTGGATCTTGGTTATGATCGCGACAAACTGATTATAGTCCCGATAACCAGCGAGCTATACACTTCATTCCGGAATGATGTTATCTCGGATCCGAGGGTAATTTCAGCGGAAGGGACTGTGAACCATATAGGATGGGGAAGATACCGGAGGCCTGTAAAAGATTCCGAAAAGCAGCTTGAAGTCGATGTCCTTGATGTCGGACCCGAATATGCACAAACAATGGGGCTCAGATTGGCTGAAGGGCGACTTTTCGATAAGACCAGGGAGGCAGCGGACAAACAAAACAATTCGATTGTGGTAAACCAGAAGCTGGTGAAGGATTTCGGATGGGATGAAGGGACAGGTAAAGAGATAACGCTTTACGATACAACAACTCTCAGGGTTATCGGTGTTGTCGATGATTTTTATGAAAACGGATTATGGAACAGGATCGAACCAGCGATGCTCAGATTGCCTCAATCGGATCAGTATTACAGCATTGCTATCCGGGCTGAATCACGTGACCTTCCGGGAGTACTTGAAATGGTCAGTCAGAAGTGGAAAACCCTGGGGACCAACCTTATTTTTGGAGGCAGGCTCCAGGAGGATACATTGCAGGAGGAGAAGAACATCAATAACAGCATAATGACTGTAAATATTTTCCTTGCAGTCGTGGCAACCCTCCTTTCCCTTATAGGCATGTTCAACCTTGTTTCGCTTGATATAATACGCCGTACGAAGGAGGTCGGAATAAGAAAAATACAGGGAGCTTCGGTCCCGCTGATCATGTTCCTGATAAGCAGAAAGTTCCTGATAGTTCTGCTTATCGCATCTATTCTCGGGTGCGGGGCAGGTTATTACCTTTCAGTTTCCCTGATGGACAGCATATGGGATTATTTTGTAAAGGTAGGTGCAGGGATTCTTATCACAGCAGCACTGATAATGATCCTGGCTACATTAGTGACTCTGGCCGTGCGCATTACAAGGGCAGCCATGAAGAATCCGGCAGAATCATTGAGGTATGAATAATAAAAAATAAGAGACGCCCTGATTGGGCGTCCCTGCATTCCTAAAACTACTTTCTGAAATAACGATTGCTATATATAGTGATACTGAATATTCTAATACATTTTATTGATCAGCTGACCGAATTCATCTCTCTTTTTCAGCGGGAAGCTGATTGTTCTGCCGTCACGGGTTACCACGTTCAATCCTTTTATTGAGAACAAACCTCTGCTGTAGTAAATAATCTCAAGGATGTTTTCAAACAGGATCTCAAGGTTGAACTTCTCGCATTCTTCCTTTATAGTCTTGAAGTACAGGCGCTGATTTGTTACAATAAGCTTGCCTTCAATGGTTTTATCGCCTACTACCTGGTTTGTATCACCGGCTTTCAGGACAACCTCGTTTGGATTTAATTTGACTGTCATCTTAGTTCTTTTGATATAAAGACGGAAATAAAAGGATTTTGATGCAGCAGAAATTGAATTTTATTTAACCACAGAGGAAACCAGGTTGCACAGACTTGAACAGAGTTCCATTGAAGAAGCCATAGCTCTAATGTCTGCGCTTTGTTACTCCGTGCGATGCCTTCAGCTTCTAAAGGCACCCCGTGGTTGAATTGATTTGAAATAAAACAACTAAATATTATGTCAAATAATTAGACATAAATTCTTATTTTTCGGAATTCAATTTTTTAATAGAATGTCAAAGGTATACAATAGACTTGTTCATGGTGCTTCTCCTACAATGATCAAGGTTTTGAACATTATTCAGAAAGTGGCTGCGACAGATGCCAATGTTCTGATAACCGGAGAGAATGGTACAGGCAAGGAGCTTGTAGCCCTCGAAATACATAATCGTTCCAACAGGGCAGGGGAGCTTATGATAAGTGTCGACATGGGATCAATCCCTGAGACACTCTTCGAGAGCGAGCTGTTCGGGCATGTCAGGGGTGCGTTTACAGATGCCAGGGAGGACCGTAAGGGGAAATTTGAACTTGCCTCTGGAGGTACTCTCTTCCTTGACGAGATCGGTAATCTCTCGCTTCATTCACAGTCGAAACTGCTTAAGGTCCTGCAGAGCAGGAAGATCGTAAGGGTGGGATCGAACAAAGAAACATTGGTTGACATCAGGCTGATATGCGCCACAAACCGGGATTTGTCAAAAATGGTATCCGAAGGAAGATTCCGCGAAGATCTCCTTTACCGGATAAATACAATAATAATTGAGGTCCCTCCGTTGCGCGACAGGGTTGATGATATCCCGATACTGGCCAATCATTTTCTGAAAATATACTGTGAAAAATACAGCAAAGACGCGATTAGGTTCAATACCCATACTCTTGAAAAACTTTCAAACTATAGCTGGCCGGGGAACGTGAGGGAGCTTCAGCACTCGATCGAGAAGGCTGTCATAATGAGCGAATCCGGGGTTCTTCTGCCATCAGACTTTGAATTCAAGCCGGCTTTAAAAAGTAGCCCGCACCAGGAACTTACTCTCGAGGAAATGGAAAGGAAAATGATCCTCGAGAGTCTGAAGAGGCACGGGAACAATCTCAGTGTTGTTGCTGCCAGGCTTGGTATCAGCAGGCAGACACTCTACAACAAGCTGAGGAAGATAGACAGGGATCTTCTTTAGCTTACAATCTGGCCGTCGAAGAGGTTCACTATCCTCTGTGCATAACCGGCATCACGCTCGGAGTGGGTAACCATGATGATGGTTGTACCTTCCTTATTAAGCTCGGTAAGCAGATTGATCACCTCAATACCATTCTTGGAGTCGAGGTTACCTGTCGGCTCGTCGGCAAGAATAAGCCTTGGATTTGCCACCACGGCTCGGGCAATCGCTACTCTCTGCTGCTGTCCTCCTGAAAGCTGCTGCGGGAAGTGCTTTGCCCTGTGCGTTATCTTCATCCTGCCGAGCGCATTCTCGACCTTATTTTTCCTTTCGCTTGCCTTCATCTTAAGGTAAATCAGCGGTAATTCAACATTTTCGTAAACATTGAGCTCATCAATCAGGTTGAAGCTCTGAAAAACGAATCCAATATTCCCTTTACGGAAAACTGTCCTGTCGCGTTCCTTTAAATTGGCAACTTCGGTCCCGTTGAAAAGGTAGCTTCCGGAAGTAGGATTGTCAAGCAGTCCAAGGATGTTCAGGAGTGTTGATTTCCCGCACCCTGAAGGTCCCATAACGGCAACATACTCACCCTCTTTGACATCGAAATTAATCTTGTTCAGGGCGGTTGTTTCCACCTCTTCAGTTCTGAAGACCTTTGTTAAATCATTTGTTTTGATCATGGCGTTTAATGTTTGGTTGTTATTTTATTTCTTGAAAACCAGCTTTTCATTCTTTCCGAATGTTTCATAGCCCGAAATGATCACTTTTTCTCCTGGCTGCAGGCCTTCCAGTACTTCATAGTATTTCGGGTTTTTCCTGCCTATTGAGATATCTCTTTTTGTCGCAAAGGATTCTGACGGATCGAGAACAAAGATCCACTGCCCTCCGGTTTCCTGGAAAAATCCTCCTATGGGCACAAGCACTGATTCCTTTGGTTGTCCCAGCTGCAGGCTGGTATAGTATGTCTGTCCTGTCCTGATATTGTCGGGCAGGGTATCAGAGAATACCATGTCGATCTTGAAGGTTCCGTTTCTTACTTCAGGATAAACTCTCCTGACCGTAAGGTTAAACTTGTTTCCCTGCCTGTCAAGGGTTGCGGACAAACCTGTTCTCACCCTGTCGATATAATGCTCATCGATCTGAGCAGTAACCTTATAGGATGTAAGGACATTGATCTGACCCATATTTTCCCCGCGATTGATCGACTGGCCTATTTCAGGGGTTAAAAGTCCAAGCTCGCCATCAACAGGCGATGTGACATTCAGGTTTTCAACCCTTGCCTTGACCATGGCAAGATTCTTTCTCATGTTCACCAGATCGGTCTTTATAATTTCGACATTTGCGGTGCGGAAAAGAGAGTCCTGCTTCTCGCGTTCAGTAAAAAGGTCCCTCGATTTCTTTGCCATATCAAGGTCTTCCTTCGACCTTATAAATTCTTCCTTTGAAACAAGGCTGTCTTTTATCAGACTTTCATTTTGTTCGAATACGCGCTGTTTCCTTTCAATATCATATTTAAGTGTCACAAGTTCCCTTTTTATTGCCAGCCTTTCCTGCTCCATGGTGATCAGGGTACTCCTCAGAAAGTTTTCCTTTTCAGCCAGTTGGGCCTCACTGTTAAGTATGTTCAGATAAAGATCCGGATTGGAGAGTTTCAGTATTATATCACCTTTCTTTACCATCGCGCCCTCTTCAAGCAGCTTTTCCTCGACCCTTCCGCCCTCCTGGGCATCAAGGAAAATCGTCGTTATAGGTTCGACATTCCCTGTGACAGTGATATAGTCATTGAACTGATCCTTGATAACCGTTTCAATAATCAGTTTGTCTTTTTCCACCTTGTAGGTTGAAGTCCT